>JALEGH010000067.1 GCA_022763065.1 Alphaproteobacteria bacterium | reverse complement strand
ATCAAAAGTCGCGCCCGGTAGCGCTGAAACAATTTGGGCCAGGGATTTTCTCCTAGATAAGGGTTATTAAAGATCGGCTCATCATCCGGCAATCCGTGATGCGCACGCAAAAAATACTCCACCCCGCGCGCACCGCTTATATTTTCAAGCGCACTCCCCGATAAGCCGGACCAGCGAAATAAAATCTCGACAATAATCCCATTCACCTGCGCATGATTTTCAAAAACATATGATGCATCATAAGACAGTAATTCCTTGACCTTCCTCCGAAGCACAGAATCTTTTTTCATGGCTTGCGCCAAAGAAGGAATTTCACCGACAGCCACAAGATTAACACCGCCACCAGCTTTTGAGCTGCTCCCCCCCTTTTCTCCAAAGAAAAAGAAAGCCGCTATCAACAAAAATACCAGAACAATCGCACCAATAAAAAAGCGCTTATCTTTAAACATTATTCGCTTCTTTTAATCTTTTTTAGGCTTGAGAGTTGGAAAACAAATCACATCGCGAATATTGGATGAATTTGTCAAAAGCATCACCAAGCGGTCAATTCCAATACCCCAGCCACCGGTGGGCGGCAAGCCGTGCTCTAGTGCTCTCACATAATCATCATCCAGCATTTGTGCCTCAGAATCTCCGGCTTCACGTTGCGCCACTTGCGCCTCGAAATATTCAAGCTGAATTTTCGGATCATTCAGCTCAGAAAACGCATTGGCAATTTCCCAGCCATTAATGATCGTTTCAAAGCGCTCCGCCAATCTGGGATTATCACGATGCTTTTTCGCTAAAGGAGAAATCTCCGCCGGTAAGTCAATCACTTGGGTAGGCTGAATGAGCGTATGTTCCACTTTTTCTTCAAAAACTTCGGCCACGACCTGTCCCCAATTGCTCTTGGGATCAATTTGCACACCCAGTTTTTTAGCCGCCCCTTGTGCTTCCTCCGCCGTTTCTATTTCAAGAAAATCAATGTTCGTTTCTTCCTTCACCAAATCACACATGGATTTCCGTTGCCAAGGTGTTCCAAAATCAATTTCTGTTTCTCCAAAAGGAATCTTGGTTGTGCCATGCAGCATTTCAACCGCCTTCGATACAATATCTTCGATCAGAACCATAATGTCGAAATAATCCTTATAGGCATGATACCCTTCAATCGCGGTGAATTCCGGATTATGCTTTACCGAAATCCCTTCATTGCGGAACAAGCGGCCAATCTCATAAACAGACTCGGCCAGCCCGCCAACGATGAGGCGTTTCAAATACAACTCCGGTGCAACGCGTAAATAAAAATCGGTATCCAAGGCATTGTGATGGGTCGTAAAGGGCTTGGCCGTCGCCCCTCCCATGATGCCATGCAAAATCGGCGTTTCGACCTCAACCGCCCCCATCTCATTCATGTAATTGCGGATGAAGGCAATAATTCGGGAGCGCATGCGCAACGTCTCCCGGCTTTCTTCATTCATGATCAGATCAAGATAACGCTGACGGTAACGTTGCTCAATATCTGTCAAACCATGATGTTTTTCCGGCAACGGCAGCATCGTCTTTGTCAGCATCACTGTTTCGGTGCATCTCACAGACAGCTCCCCACGTGGTGTCCGACGAATGGTCCCAATGACCCCAATAATATCACCGATATCATAAAGCTTGAGAATATCGAGCGCTTCTTCATCCATCGACATTTTGTGACAAAATGCCTGAATTTTGCCGCTCGCATCCATCAGATCAATAAACATACCGTTATTACGGATCGCCATGATGCGCCCGGCCATGCGTACAATATCTTCAGTCTCCGCGCCGTCTTCAAGGGTCTTATATTTCTCCTGAATGTCAGCCGCCTTATGAGTGGGATCAAATTTCGGCGGATACGGATCAATACCGCGCGCGCGTAATTCGTTTAATTTATGCTCTCTGGCTTCACGCGGGTTGGTTAAGTCTTGTTCCACCTGATTTACCTCTTCTTTTTGCTGGGCTTGTTTCATTTTCACTATTTTATGTTAGAGTGGTTCCTACGATGTTCTTTTGTGACGTAAAAACACCTAAAAATCAAGATTTTAAGCGGGATTTGGAACGCGGGAGCGCGATTATCTGGATTTTTTTGATGATTGTTCTATTTGCCGCGCTCACCTACGCCGTATCCCAAAATTCCCGCAGCAGCAATAGTGCGCTAAGTGAAAAGCAGGCAGAACTCGCAACTACTGAAATCCTCAATTACGCGCGCACTGTTAAAAATGCGATCCATCGACTACAAATTGACGGATGCGATGATACCGAGATCAGTTTTGAAAATAACACAGTAAGCGGATATACGAATGCGAATGCGCCTTCTGACAATTCGTGCCATGTCTTCCACTCCAATGGTGGAGGGATAAGATACGTTCCAGATAATAGCTTTCAAGCTTCTGATAGCATTAACTTCGTAGGGGCGAGCGATCTGTTGGGTATTGGAAACAACTGCGGAGATAGTAGCTGTAGTGACCTATATATGCGCTTTCGCCTCAATGGAAATGAAGGCTACACCATCTGCAGCCAAATCAACAAAGCTCTGGGAAACAACAGTATATGGCCCGCACCAACGACGTCTCATATGCTTGGCGCTCCTAAATTTCAAGGGACATACAGCTATCATGATGCCAACAATGTTCTTTTTGACGGAAAAAGTGCCGCCTGTTTTAAATATGCTGTTGACCCAACATATAGCCTTTTCTATTACACCTTAATTGCGAGGTAACCGATATGAAAACACAAACTGGAAACGCCCTTTGGTTTATTCTGATCGCTATCGGCCTGATGGGGCTTTTGACCGTTATGCTCTCACGTGGTTCCAACACGACAAATGATACAGGCGATTATGAGCAAACCCAAATCGCCGCCAGCCAGATTTTGGGCTATGCGAAATCACTTGAAAACGCTGTTCAAATGCTCCTCGCCCGAGGATGTAGCGAAAATGAAATCAGTTTTGAAAATTCTACCATTGCAGGATATACCAACGCTAATGCACCTACTGACAATTCATGCCATGTTTTTGAACCAGAAGGCGCAGGCATGGAATGGGAAGATTTCGATAGCACAAACGCCAATATGGTAACGGGCTCTATTACGGTCACAGGCCTCTATACAACGGAGCCGGAATTAATTTTATCACAAGGGCGAATATCGGAATCACAATGCGCCCAAATTAATCGCTCTGTCGGTCTAAGCGCAACGGCACCCACAGACACAGCCGTTGGAACGCCTGTACAATTTACAGGCAGCTTCTCAAGCGTTGCGGAATTTGGCGATAACGAAACCACATTAGCCGGACGGGAAAGCTTTTGCATCTCCTACGGGCATGCCACTGATAGATATTATTTTTACCACGTGCTCAACCCGCGATAATTTACCTACCTGCTTTTAAGCATCAACTCATAAATCTCTTGTGGTGATTCTTTGACCGCATCAGGAAAGCCGAGCGCCTCCATCGTGCCATCCTTGGTCGCATAAAAAAGCTTCGTAAAAGGCTCCTTAATCATCGAATTTTCATCAGGAATCCGGCGCTTGGCCGCATTCAAGCGGTCCAGATTAATCAAAACCTTCTCATTATCCAGATCATGCAAAAGAACAATGCTCATAACAGTGAATATCCCATGATTCACACCTGTTGTATAGGGTACAGACATGCTACATCTAAATAATGAAGACAGCGTCACAAATACAGGCTTCCGAAGCGACTTCAGCCATTCAAGTCCCCGATATCCCCATCCTGTTTGCGGACGGTGTACAAACCGCCATTTTAAGCACGCACGGCGAAATCCAGACCCTTCCCCACAAAGAAGCATGTGACTTAATAAAAGACAAAACTGTACTGGTTTGTCACGCACCCTACACGGCCAAGCAATTGGGGTTGAAGACACTCCCTTCTTTCGATTTGCTGGAACTCTTTGCCTTCGTCCATCCGGCAAAATTTTGTGTTCCCACACCTACCGGCCTTGCCAAGGCACTAGGGATCACTCCCCCGCCGGATTTCGAAAGTGTCCCCTTGAGTATGCTTGACTCCATGAAGGCCCTTTTAAGTGATATCCGGAATGACATTTGGGAAGCCAAGGCAGATCCAACAAAAATCGCTAATGTTATGGGCGGGCAAGGCGAAGGGTGGCCTTGGACTCCCTTTATCCTAGCCGCGCGCGGCGAGAAATATGACCCGCGCATTCCGGTTATGAGCAAGGTGGATTTGAATATTTGGAAAAACTTGCCGGAATGGTCGGAAGAAGCCCCTCCCCTGCCGCCTTCGCATCACGGGCTCAATAGCCAAGAAACAGCGCAGCAACTTGAAAAAATTCTAGGTCCTCACGCCGAAAAGCGCACCGCACAAATAGATTACAGCAGTTCCCTTATTCCAGCTTTCGCCCCTAGAGAAGAACAGGAAAACCCGCATATCGTTTTGGCTGAGGCCGGAACAGGTGTCGGGAAGACACTTGGTTATCTGGCTCCCGCCTCTGTGTGGGCGGAGAAAAATCAGGGAAGCGTGTGGATTTCAACCTATACCAAAAATTTGCAGCGCCAAGTTAATCAGGAACTGAGCAAGATCTATCCCCATAAGGACGTCAAGCAAGCAAAAGTTGCGATCCGGAAAGGGCGGGAGAATTATCTTTGTCTGCTGAACTTCGAGGAGATGGCCGCAGGCGCGGCACTTGCCCGCACACCCAAACCAGCCATCGCTGCAGGCATTATGGCGCGGTGGATTGCCGCGAGCAGTGACGGCGATTTAACAAGCGGAACTGACTTCCCCGGCTGGCTCGCCGGATTGCTTGGCTATCAATATAGCACCGGCCTGTCAGACCGGCGCGGAGAATGTATTTACTCCGCCTGTGATCATTATCACAGGTGCTTTGTCGAGCGATCGGTCCGGCGCGCCAATCATGCACGTATTGTTGTCGGCAATCACGCACTTACAATGATCAAAGCCGCCCATCAAGATGAAGATTTACCACAACGGATTATTTTCGATGAAGGACATCACCTCTTTGAAGCGGCAGATAATGCATTTGCGGGTCATTTAACCGCACGCGAAACTTTTGAACTGCGCCGCTGGATACGCGGAAGCGAACAGGCGCGCAAATCCAGCCGCGTACGCGGTCTCAAATCCCGTGCGCAAGACTTGATTGCGGGAGATGAGGAGGCGGAAACAGATTTAAACAATATACTAAACGCCGCCAGAAATTTAACCGCTCATGGATGGACAAAGCGCCTCAAAGACGGCGCGCCCAAAGGCCCTGCGGAAGAGTTTATTTCGCAGATTTATACCCAAATCATGGCCAGAAACGGCAACGCTAACAGCCCTTATACAATTGAAACAGAAAGCTTTCCACTTAATCAGGAGCTCCTGCCTGCCATTACAAAACTGCGCACCGCCCTTGAAGATATCAAAAAACCGATGATGGCGCTTATAAGAAAACTCCAGAAAAAACTGGAAGAACAAAGCGATACACTCACCGGTGACACAAGAAAGAGAATTGACGCGCTCAGAAGCGGTTTGGAACGCCGTATTTATACGAGCTTAAGCCCATGGATTTCCATGCTCGAAACGCTCGAAAACGGGCAGGCACAAAATGGAGCCGCCCAGCAACAACAAGAACAACAAAAATTTATAGACTGGATGGCCATCGAAAAAATAGACGGTAGAACTTTCGATATCGGTCTTTACCGTCACTGGGTTGATCCGATGGTTCCGTTTTCACAGAGCCTTTCCCCGCATGCGCACGGCATCGCCATTACTTCTGCGACTTTGCGTGATATACAAAATGATGATGAGAATAGTTGGCACAGCGCAAAAATAAGAACAGGCGCGGATTATTTCAGCTCTGATATTATTACAAAATCATACCCTTCCCCCTACAACTACCGCGAACAAACAAAAATATTCATTGTGAATGATGTCCCTAAAAATGACTTGGATCAGATGGCGGCGTGTTATGAGGCCCTGTTCAAGGCCTCAAACGGGGGCTCAATAGGTTTATTTACAGCGATCTCACGCCTCAAATATGTTCATGAAAAAATAAAACCCGCTTTACTCAATGTACATATTCCACTTTATGCGCAACATGCGGATGAAATGGATATCGGCACACTCATTGACATTTTTCGTGAGGAAGAAAATTCATGTCTACTTGGTACAGATGCCGTACGCGATGGTGTCGACATCCCCGGAAACTCGCTGCGTTTGATGATCTTTGACCGTGTACCGTGGCCGCGCCCTACAATATTGCACAAGGCAAGGCGCAACCAGTTTGGTGGACGCGCATATGATGATCAAATCACACGCCTTAAACTCAAGCAGGCTTACGGCCGTCTTATCCGGCAGGAAAATGACAAGGGCGTTTTTGTTATGCTAGATAATATGATGCCCTCAAGGCTTTTTAATGCGTTTCCCAAAAGCGTTACAATAGAAAAACTACCTTCAAAAGAGGTAATTGAACAAACAAAAGAGTTTTTAAAATAGATGAAGTACTCGTTGTTTTTTTACAAAAACCAGATCTCTAAAAATATCTATTTTCCGATTTTATCTTCAAGCGATTTAACGTCCTCGTGAATTTGGTCAAGCTTCTTACCGACGCCAAAAAACATCACCGCAATTGCAAGAAACAGGCCTATAAAATGACCAAGATCATTCGGCAAGACCCACCATATAATAATGGCCGCCAAAAACAAAAAGGCAAAATATTTATGATTATCAGTAATTTTAAAGGACTTCATTTTTTCAACTCCGTATGTTGTGAGAGGGAGGCTAAAGCGTCCCCGTAATGGCTGTTAACTTTGCTTTGGCAAGATCAAGTTGAGAAGAAAAACGTGATACTTCAATTCCTTCACTTGCGGAAGAAAGTTTTTTTTCCAGATCAGAAATATTATTTTCTATTTCTTTCTGATCCAAATCACCGACCATTGTAGCCTCTTCTGCCAAAACTGTACAGTTTGTTGCCGTCACATCAGCAAAGCCGCCTGCAATAAAGATTTTCACCGGATTCTCACCTTGTTTGGACACAATTTCAACCACACCGGGACGAATGGATGACACGATAGAGCTATGACCGGCACGGACACCAAAATCCCCTTCATATCCGGGAATTGTCACCTGCCACGCTTTTTCTTCCATCAATTTACGCTCCGGTGATACGAGTTCAAAATCAAAATTTTCTTGTGTTTCTAACATAATTTATCCTATTTACGGCTGCGGATTAATAGAAATAACCCCGTCCGGATAAGGCTTCTTTTGGTCCATATCATCCGGCCCTTCAACATGTGCAAAATAAGAGTTAGTTGCAAAGCTTGGAGTAAGAGCATTATGCATACCATCCGTACAGCCAAGTGCATTAAAGATCTCTGGAAGATCTTCTTTTGTTACATATTGCTCATTTATTTCTACAGACCACTTAGCCATTTCTTTTTCTTCCTTTAAAAAACTAAGCCGCCTCTGCTGCCATTTTCTTGGCCTTGGCCTCTACCTCTTCGATGGTACCTACCATGTAGAACGCCGCTTCTGGCAAGTGGTCATACTCACCATCCACAATGGCGCGGAAGCCTTTGATAGTATCTTCAAGCGCCACAAACACACCCGGAGAACCGGTAAAGACTTCCGCCACATGAAACGGCTGTGATAAGAAGCGTTGAATTTTCCGCGCCCGCGCCACAACCAATTTATCTTCTTCGGAAAGTTCATCCATACCCAAAATCGCAATAATATCCTGAAGCGCCTTATATGTTTGCAATGTCTTTTGAACATCCGCCGCACATTTATAATGCTCCTCACCCACAACACGCGGATCAAGAATACGCGAGGTTGAATCAAGAGGGTCCACAGCCGGATAAATACCAAGCTCCGAAATCGCACGGGACAAAACCGTTGTTGCATCAAGGTGCGAGAACGCCGTTGCCGGCGCCGGGTCCGTCAAGTCATCAGCAGGAACGTAAACCGCCTGAACCGAAGTAATCGAGCCTTTATTGGTGGAGGTAATACGCTCCTGCAACGCTCCCATATCGGTGGAAAGCGTTGGCTGATACCCCACCGCAGAAGGAATACGCCCAAGAAGCGCCGACACTTCTGCGCCCGCTTGAGTAAAGCGGAACACGTTATCCATGAAGAATAAAACATCCTGACCTTCTTCATCACGGAAATACTCCGCCATAGACAAACCAGAAAGTGCCACACGTGCACGCGCACCTGGCGGCTCATTCATCTGACCGTAAACAAGAGCGGCTTTAGATCCTTCTGCGCCGCCTTCTTTAATAACGCCGGATTCCATCATTTCATGGTAAAGGTCATTCCCTTCACGGGTACGCTCCCCCACACCGGCGAAAACAGACACACCACCATGCCCCTTTGCAATGTTGTTGATCAGCTCCATAATCGTCACGGTTTTACCCACACCGGCACCACCAAAGAGGCCGATCTTACCCCCCTTCGCATAAGGACAAAGAAGGTCAACAACCTTGATCCCTGTGACAAGCTGCTCGGTCTCAGTTGCTTGATCAACAAAAGCTGGCGCTTCACGGTGAATAGGGTATGCCTTATCAGATTTAACAGGACCAAGCTCATCAATCGGCTGACCAATCACATCCATAATACGCCCCAGCGTCCCCGGCCCGACCGGCACAGAAATCGCATCACCTGTATCAATGACCTCTTGGCCACGCACCATGCCGTCTGTTGTGTCCATCGCGATGGCACGCACTGTGTTCTCCCCAAGATGCTGCGCCACCTCAAGAACGAGTGTCTTACCATCATTTTCAGTATGTAGCGCGTTCAAAATCGCCGGAACTTCGCCATCATTGAACTGAACGTCCACAACCGCTCCTAAAACTTGTGTTACTGTACCTTTTGCTTGTGCCATTTTTTACTTTCCTTTAGTCAACTAATTATTATTTAAACCTTTATATTGAGCTTTCGCTCTTTTCTTCCGAAGCGCCCGATCCAATGCCTTTGGGGTCAGTTTTCCGGGGTCTTCAACCTTCTTTCCTGTACTTGTTGTATATACCTCACGCTTTCCTTCTTCAAATTCTGTCTTCATACCTTTTTTATCGACCACTTTATGCTCCCTTGTTTTTATTTATTATGGTTCTTATACAGCCTCCGCACCGGAAATAATTTCAATGAGCTCCTTCGTAATCGCGGCCTGACGCGCGCGGTTATATTCAAGCGTCAGATCATTGATTTTCTCACCCGCATTACGGGTCGCATTATCCATTGCGGTCATCCGCGCCGCTTGCTCTCCAGCTGCACTATCAAGGAGCGCACGGAAAAGCTGAACACCTAAGTTACGCGGCAATAACTGACCCAAAATTTCGTTTTCTTCCGGCTCGAACGCATAAGGAGAAACCAATACTTCCTCTGGTTCATTATCATTGGCTTCTTGTTCCTCAGGCATTTTAAACGGAATAAGCTGCTGAGCGCGTGGCTGTTGCGTCAGCACAGATTTAAAATTGTTATAAATCAGGGAGCAAACATCAAAATTACCTGCATCAAACTGCTCCAGCATGAACTGATTGATTTCCGCAGCCTCTGTAAACTGAACACCGCCAGCAGCACCAACACCTTCATAAGATTGAATGATCTTGGAACCGTGAACACGCTTGAGTAGGTCTTTGGCTTTACGACCAACGGTCACAATTTGAACGCTCTTGCCTTCAGCTTCCAGCTTTGAGATTTCCTGCAGTGCCAGACGAACAAGATTACCGTTAAAACCGCCACAAAGCCCACGGTCAGATGTTACAACCACGAGCATATGCTTCTTGTCAGAGCCCGTCCCGATCAACAGCTTAGGCGAAGCATCCGTCACCGTTACACCTGCGGCCACGCGGGCGAGCATCCCCGCCATCGCACGGGCGTAGGGCTGAGACTTTTCCGCCAAGTCTTGCGCTTTTTTGAGCTTACTGGCCGCCACCATCTTCATCGCCGAGGTAATCTTCCTCGTCGATTTAACAGATGAAATACGGTCTCTATATTCTTTTAAACTTGGCATCTATTCCTCTACTTGCGAAATTTTTCCGGTGCCTGCGGGTTTCTTCTCGGGTCAGAGCTAATATTACTCACCTTTGTCACCATCCCACTATCCAATAAAACCTTCAAATCCGCCTCAAGCGCATCAGCAATATCTCTATCATAAACTTCCTTACCACCATCGGCATAAATCGTAAAACGCGGGGCATATTGTTTTTCTTTCTCAGGGTTATCAACCAGATCCTTCGTCCATTTATATAAAACAGAATCCGTAGCCCCTTCATACAAGCCCAAAAGTTTTAGCAATCTATGCGTATATCCTTCCGAGGCAGCTAGCTCCTCTTGCGCCTTGCAATAATCTGCAAAAGCATCAAATTGATTTTTTAAATCCGCGTTATATTTGATCAGAATATCTTTAAGGGGCTTCAAAACAGGATCATCAATATTACAACGCGCAATAGAGGCAAACTCCGCGCTCAAGTTGATTCTAACTTGACGCTCCCATTCGCCATTACCGATATCACGTGGTCCGTTATGTCCCTGACTTGGTTTCACCTTATAAAACTTTCCTTTTCAGAGCCCTATTAAGCCGCTTTCTTTGCATGAGCAGACACATAAGACTTGGTAAATTTATCCAAATGTTTTTGCATCTTTTTCTCCAGCTTATCATCCAGTTTTTGTTCTTCTCTGATAGTCTTTAGAAGATCTTTCGCATTGGCACGGATATCATCAAGCAGCTTTTGCTCATAATCACTAACCATCGCTACTTCAACATCATCCAGATAACCTTTTGTTCCGGCATAGATCACAAAAACTTGTTCCTCCATTGTGAGCGGGGAATATTGTGGCTGTTTCAAAAGCTGTGTCAAACGTGCTCCACGTGCCAACAATTTTTGCGTTGCCGGATCAAGGTCTGAAGCAAACTGCGCGAATGCTTCCATTTCACGGTACTGCGCCAATTCCAGCTTGATAGAACCTGCAACCTGCTTCATCGCCTTGACCTGCGCCGATGATCCCACACGCGACACAGATAGACCGACATTAATCGCCGGACGAATGCCTTTAAAGAACAAATCTGTTTCCAAGAAAATTTGACCATCCGTGATGGAGATCACATTCGTTGGAATATAAGCAGACACATCACCGGCCTGTGTTTCAATCACAGGAAGCGCGGTCAAAGACCCTGCACCATTATCCTCATTCATCTTCGCTGAACGCTCAAGCAAACGGGAATGAATATAAAACACGTCCCCAGGATACGCTTCACGACCTGGTGGACGACGAAGAAGAAGTGACATCTGACGATACGCCACAGCTTGCTTCGACAGATCATCATAAATAATCAAACCATGTTTGCCATTATCACGGAACCACTCACCCATTGTACAACCTGTATAGGCCGCCAGGAACTGCATCGGTGCCGGATCAGAAGCCGTTGCCGCCACCACAATGGAATATTCCATCGCGCCGTTATCTTCCAACTCCTTCACAAGCTGCGCCACGGTTGAACGCTTCTGCCCAATCGCCACGTAAATACAATAAAGGTGCTTACTCTCATCCTTATCGGAATTCACAGATTTCTGGTTAAGAATAGTATCAACCGCAACAGCCGTCTTACCAGTTTGGCGGTCACCAATAATCAATTCCCGCTGACCACGACCAACAGGCACCAGCGCATCAATCGCCTTCACACCGGATTGCATCGGCTCATGCACAGATTTACGTGGGATAATACCGGGAGCTTTTACCTCCACCCGGCGGCTGTCTTTGGTCTTGATCGGACCTTTCCCATCAATCGGATTACCCAAGCCATCAACCACACGGCCCAAAAGCTCAGGTCCCACAGGCACCTGCACAATTTCACCTGTACGACGAACAATGTCACCTTCCTTAATGTCGCGGTCATCACCGAAAATCACCACCCCAACATTATCCAGCTCAAGGTTCAAGGCCATTCCCTTAATACCGCCTGGAAATTCAACCATCTCACCGGCGCGCACCTGATCCAACCCGTACACACGGGCCACACCATCCCCGACAGAGAGCACCTGACCAATTTCCGCGACATCTGTCTGCGCGCTAAAATCAGCAATTTGCTTTTTCAAAATTTCAGATATTTCTGATGCTTTAATTTCCATGACGTCTTTCCTTCTTTTTAAAACTTAAATCTTTAAATTACTAACCTTCATTCGCCGCTTTTGCGCTTTGGGTGTTCGTGTTCGCACTCGCGCTCATCGCAATTTTGAGACGCTCCAACTTACGCTTAACCGAATCATCAATCATTTGTGAACCCATCGTCACCACCATACCCCCAATAAGGTCTTTATCAACCTCAACCTGAACGGCCACCGCCTTGCCAACAGCTTTTTCAAGCGCCTCACGCAAGGCTTTTTCCTGTGCCGGTGAAAGCTTAAACGCGGATTGAACCTTAGCGTTCACCTCGCCACGTCGCTTAGACATCATCTCATGGACAGCGTTCGCAATGGCTTCAACGATATCCAAACGGCGGTTTTGCGCCAATAAAGACAGGAAATTCACCGTGATATCTTGGAACTTCGCTTTTTTTGCAATCGCCTGAACGGCGTCTTGTTGTTCTTTCCTTGAAATAAGCGGAGATTTGATCAAAGTCTGGAAATCCGAGCTCGCCGCAATCATAGCGCTCAAATCACGTAAATCTTGTTCAACGGAATCAATTTTCTTGCTTTCCCCGGCAATATCAACGAGGGCGGTAGCATATCTCAGAGCTGCTGCACCGGATGTCTGTTTTGAGGCCACGTCTGGTCCTTTTTGTTAAAAATGAAACAGATAACTTGATGTGGGATTTAGCACAGGAAAATACGCCTGACAAGCGCCCTCATGCAATTTATTTAGAGTTTTTAATATTTCCATATATTTGAACGCATTGTTAATAAAAACTTTGCGGATCAATATCAATTTGCACCCGGATTTGAGAGGGAATTTTGACCCCGCTGACCCAATGCTCCAACGTCTTTTGAACATTCACCTTTTTGTCAGCCCTTACCAAAAAGCGACGGCGATAACGCCCACGCAGCCTGTACATCGACGCATCTGCGGGACCTAACGTCTGTATCTGTTCGCCCTGCGGCGCGCTACGCGCCATCAACTTTGAAAATGCGTGAACCTGTTCCTCATCCCGACCGGAGATAATAATTCCCGCCAAACGGCTAAAAGGCGGCATCTCTGCCATTTTACGCGAATCCAGTTCCACCTCAAAGAAATGATCACGCGCCCCACTGGCCAGCGCTTGCATCACTTCGGTCTCAGGAGAAAAACTCTGAAGATATACGCTCCCCTTTTTATCCGCCATACGACCTGCGCGGCCTGCGACCTGATGAAGAAGCTGATAAGTGCGTTCTGTTGCGCGCAAATCCCCACCACTTAAACCCAGATCCGCATCGATCACGCCCACACAGGTGAGATTCGGGAAATGATGCCCCTTAGCAATGATTTGTGTTCCCACAATAATATCAATATCCCCACCGCGAATTTGATCTAAAAGGCTGTTAAGCTCCGCATGTGTTGTGGCCGTGTCGCTAGAAAGCACGCAGATTTTCTTGTCCGGATAGATTTCTTTGACCTCTTCAACAATACGCTCCACCCCCGGACCACAAGCCGCCAAACTATCTTCCTCATTACATTCCGGGCAATGAGAGGGCATGCGCATATAATGATCACAATGATGACAATGGAGCTTGCCTGTCCGACGATGCTCAATCAGCCACGCCGTACAACGCGGACATTGAAAACGATGTCCGCAATGGCGACAGATAGTGAGCGGCGCATAGCCCCGACGATTCAAAAACAAGAGGACCTGCTCCTCCCGCTCAAAAGCCTCCGCCATTGCCTTGTGAAGCGTGGGCGCGATGAAATGCTGCCGGTCCTCCGGTTTATTTTCTTTAAGGTTAATCAAATGCACATCAGGCAAGACCGCGCCCCCGTGACGTTCCGGCAGGCTCAAATGGTGATAGCGTCCACTCCACGCATTTTGCATGGTCTCCAGCGACGGCGTGGCGGAGACAAGCACAACAGGAAAACCACCCAAATGTGCGCGCACCACCGCCATATCACGCGCATGATAGATCACACCTTCTTCTTGCTTATAGGCCGGATCATGCTCCTCATCGACGATTATTAACCCTAAATCCTGATAGGGCAGAAAAAGGGCGGAGCGCGCACCGATTACCACCTTGCTCTCACCCGTGGCTACACCGCGCCAAGTAATTTTACGCTTGGCGCTACTTAACGAGGAATGCCATAAGGCGGGTGCGCAGCCAAAACGCGCCTTAAACCTATCCAAAAACGCATTCGACAGTGAAATCTCCGGCAACAAAATCAAAACCTGCTTACCTGCCTTGAGCGCTTCGGCGACCGCTTCAAAATAGG
Source organism: Alphaproteobacteria bacterium (assembly GCA_022763065.1). Classification (GTDB taxonomy): domain Bacteria; phylum Pseudomonadota; class Alphaproteobacteria; order Micavibrionales; family Micavibrionaceae. Next base: position 1,533 of record JALEGH010000067.1, on the reverse strand, counting down.
TTTCCGTTTTTCCGGCACCTGTCACACCGTCTAAAAGCGCTGCGCTATATTCCTTTGCTTGTACTAAGCCTTTCAAGCTATCAGCTGCTTCACGTTGAGCCTGTGACAACTTCGCCCCCGCACGTTCATAATCCGGCGCACGGCACGACGGCGGTGTTTGCAACTCCACACGGCGCAAATACCCCTTATCATGAAGCGTTTTAATCACACCACTTGAACACTGCGCCAAATCCGCCAGTTCTGCTGCACGCCTCGGCAAACCATCATTCGCGGCTTCTAATACACGCTTGGCCGGTGGAGATAGCCCCTTGCTGGTATCCGCTCCCCCTTCCGCCACATAAGCGCTCACGGTAGGTAGTGGCTTAAGCGCGCCTTGAACGCTCAAACACAACTTCAACACAGAACCTAATGGCGCCATCGTATACTCAGACACCCAGCTTAAAAACTTGCGTTGTACCGATGTCATTGGCGGCAAATCATATTTGGATAAAATCGGTTTGATCTTGCTCGGCGCCACATCACCGACGCCTTGCCCCCATACAACGCCCGGCACCTCGCGGGACCCTAACGGCACGCAAACATAGCTCCCCTCCTCCGGCTCCTTGATACCACCGAGCAAATCACCCAACGCATAATCATAGGATTTATTCACCGGATAAGGTGTGAGAACGGATTTTGTTAAGGCAGACGCCACGAAACCTCTCTTGAAATATCAATTGAATGCACGTACATATGTTGCAACAAAACTCACTCAAAAGAAAAGGGATAAGTGACGCTATGAAATTTTTTGCCGATACTTCAGATTTGGATGCCATCAAAGACTTGGCCGATTTAGGTATGCTGGATGGTGTAACCACCAACCCGTCCATTATCGCCAAATCCGGTAAAGAGTTCCTGCCCCTTATTAAAGAAATTTGCGGCATTTGCGAAGGACCGGTGAGCGCGGAAGTCGCCTCCACGGACTTCGACACCATGATGAAAGAAGGTAAAAAGCTGGCCAGCCTTGCCGATAATATCGCCGTGAAAGTCCCCCTAACCGAAGCGGGTCTAAAGGTATGTAAGAATTTAACAGATGCCGGAAAAATGGTGAATGTCACGCTCTGCTTCTCTCCGTTACAGGCTGTTTTGGCCGCCAAAGCAGGTGCGACCTTCATTTCTCCTTTCGTCGGAAGGCTCGATGATATCGGTAATGAAGGCATGGATTTGATCCATGAGATCGCGGCCATTTACGACAACTATCCGGACTTCCATACAGAAATTCTTGTGGCCTCCATCCGTCACCCGCAACATATTTTGCAAAGCGCGAAGCTGGGCGCAGATGTCATCACCGCGCCGCCCGAAGCCATTAAGAAGATGTATAATCATCCCTTAACCGACAAGGGCCTCGCCGCCTTTGTCGAAGATTGGAAGAAAACAGGTCAGAGCATTTTGTAACGCTCCGATTTAATGAATAAATGGTGATGTTGGCGCATTGGGTTGCTTTGGCGCGGCATGGTCGATAAATCTATATGGCAAACCTAGAGCTTCCATTTT
>JALEGH010000066.1 GCA_022763065.1 Alphaproteobacteria bacterium | reverse complement strand
TCTACCTCTTCAACACGCGCAATAACTTGTTCGCTAGTCTGTTCACTCTGGCCTTCCGGTGCTTGCATGTTCAAACCTGAAAAAAGCTGGGAACGCGGAAGCGGCTCCTCGTTTTCATCTTCGGCAAACAAATTCTCAATACGCACCTTTTCCTGTTTTTTCTCTCCCTTAAAAACATCAAAAATTGTGCTATCACGATGTGCGATCTCCATCCCGCCCGGATCTTGCGGGACAGCCTTAAAATCTTTCTTATCCGCGCGGATCACCGGAATCATCTCTCCGGCGCTTTGCTGCGCACCCTTGGATAGATAGAGCTTCCACACCACACCGACCATAAAAGACAGGGCAATAAGCAAAATAAAGAAAACCGCACGCGGCCCAATATTACCTAAGAAACCGCCTTCGCGCGGCGGATCATCAAATTCATCACGATATGTCATGAGTCGGAGAGTAAGAGATTAGGAAAAAACGCGCAAGTTCTTTAACGCAAATCCCAATAGAGATCAAAGAGCCGTTCATGCTCACGGATGGCGTAGCGGTCAGTCATACCCGCGATATAATCGCAGACAATGCGCGCCTGAGCGATATTATCAATCAAACCGCCGGCCTCCTCCACGCGCTGCTGCCAGTGATCGGGCAGGAGCTTATAATGCTTCATGAAGACATTAAAGAGGTCAGGAATAATCCGCTCCACCTTGAGCCAAATGCGGTTGACCGTGTAATGCCTATACATGCGCTTATGCAGGAACGCCCGAAGCTCCTCCACCTGACGGTACATGTCTTCGGAAAATGCCACCATTTGCGATCCGGCCAAGCGGATATCATCCGGCTCCTGAGGGGCCAAATCGGCCAATCTCACCTTCGTTTCGTCGAACACATCATTCACCATCGTGCCAATCATCTCACGGATAGTTTCCTGCACAACGTAGTGCTCCTCTATCCCCGGCCAATCTTGTTTGATTTTACCAATAATCGGTCCCATCAGCTCCAGTTCTTCCAGATCGTGCAAACCAAACATGCCCGCACGCAAACCGTCCTCCACATCATGATTGTTATAGGCAATATCATCGGCAATGGCGGCTACTTGTGCTTCAATACTGGCATAAGTCTCCAGCCTCAGATCAAAATGCATTTGGACATCTTTAAGTGTTGTGGGAAGCTTTTGCCCTTCTTTCAGCTCAATCGGGCCATTATGCTTGACCACACCTTCGAGGGTTTCCCACGTCATGTTAAGCCCCTGCCAGCCGGGATATTTGCGCTCCAACTTGGTCAAGATACGAAGCGACTGGTCATTATGTTCAAACCCGTCATAAGGCTCCATACATTGTTTCAGGAACTCTTCGCCAATATGCGCAAATGGCGTATGACCCAAATCATGCGCGAGTGCAACCGCCTCGGCCAAATCTTCATTGACCATCAAGGCCCGCGCGAGTGATCGGGCAATCTGCGCCACCTCCAGCGTATGGGACAGCCTTGTCCTATAATGATCCCCCTCATGATAGACAAAAACTTGCGTTTTATATTTAAGCCGCCTAAAAGCGCTCGCATGGATAATTCGGTCGCGGTCACGCTGAAACGGGGTTCTGGTTGCGCTTTCTGGTTCTTCATAGATACGGCCTTTGCTCTGATCCGGACGGCAGGCATAGGCCGCCAACGGCAAAGCGCAGTAATTATAGCCCAATTCGGTGCTGTCACGGTTATCATGAGCTTCGGCAGACTCAGATGATGGCAAAACCTCTTGTTTTTTTATCATATTTTCCCTATTATGGCAGCTCAATAAAACTTAGGAAAGATTATGACCATGTTGGGATCGTTATTCAACAAAAATGAAAATAACCGCATCACTGCCAAAGCAAGAAAATTAGCAGATATATTGCACGATGGACAAACTGATCATACTGGCAATGATTATATCTTACACCCTGAGCGCGTTGTAAATAACCTTCTTAGAATCTACCCCGATGCCTCTAGTGATATGATCTGCGCCGCTTGGCTGCATGATGTCATGGAGGACTGCGAAATGAATGGTAAAAAAGTTGACGAAGACTTCCTGCGTTCTCAAGAAATACCCGAAGCAGCCATAAAAATGGTACGACTACTCACTAAGCCAGATGATGATAAACGCAGCTATGAAGAAGTTATCGATGATTTGATCGCCAGCGACAATGTAGGCGCAATGATCATTAAAATTGCCGATAACATGGATAATTTACATCCCGTGCGAAAAGCTGAATTAAGAGCAGTAAACCCGGACAAAGCAAAACGTCTACAAGATAGATATTTAGCCTCTGTCCAAAAATTATGTCATGCAACCGGGATTAGCATAATCAAAACATTCCAAGCGATTGCAAATTCCCCTGCCCTTAAAACAGAATTTAGGCTATAATTGCCTCATGTCCGTTACCTTAACAGATAACCTGGTCAAACGTTTAAAGGCGTTGCAGGAAAAGCAGAGCAATCCTGACCTGATGCTGCGGGTGGCCGTTGAAGGCGGCGGATGTCAGGGGTTTGAATATAAGCTAGACCTTATCAGCGAAAGCACCGACGAAGATCAAATATTCACAAAAGACGGTGTCAGCGTCGTGATCGACCCGACCTCTCTTCCCTTTCTGGAGAACGCCGAAATTGATTTCACTGATGAGCTCATCGGCGCGCAATTTAGGGTAAAAAACCCCAACACCACCTCTTCTTGCGGCTGCGGGACGAGCTTTTCGCTATAATCTTAATTCCTGACAGGAATCATCGCAGGTTGAGGCTGTAATTCACCAGCGCCTGCTACTTGACGCTCATCGCGCCGGGACGAATTATTCCCCTTCGGTTTTCTTTTATTTGGAAAGAAGCCACTATAGTCCTTAAGGGCTGACAAGCGCTTTAAAAAATCCAGAGCTTCTTGGCCATGGCCACACCACAAAGACCCGTAGATCATTTTTTCCAACGTATCTTTTTTCTTCCCGTTAATAACATCCAAAGCGGTCGAAATAACCAAAAGTTGTAAAGCTGGATAATTCCGGTTAATCCCTAGTTCAGAATGCCCTTGATAATCAGGATCGTTCTTATATCCTTTTATATCTTCCAAAAAATATTCTTCACGTTGAGTGGAGGTTTTGCGTGCTAATAAAGATTTTTCGCTATATTTTTCAAGCATTAGAGCTTGCGTTTCTTCGCGCAACTTCTCGAAATCAAGACTATATTTATATTCAACATCATCATGCTGCGCCCAATGGCGTAAAGTCACATCAATTTTACCAGCATATTTTTGAAATAATTTTGCAAGAGGGCTTTTCCCCTGCGCAGTAGGCACCACAACCAAATCCATAAACTCATCAATGGTAAAAATTGCAGAAAGGTCGATGAGCTTCATCTCACGCTCAATCAAGCGCTGATATTCGGGCAGTTCCTTTGTGTAGTAATGATAAGCCCTTGCTAAAAACCGCATAACATTGTTCACTCTTAAAACTAAAGAAAATTACAAAATACTATAAACTAATATAATATTATGTCAATAAAAATTGCATCATGGAATGTTAATTCAATTAAGGCCCGCTTGGAGCATGCAAAAGCTTGGCTGAACCAACATTCGCCTGATTTGCTCCTGATTCAAGAGCTCAAAGGTCTTGAATTCCCTGAAGAAGTTTTTAAAGATGCCGGGTATAATGCTGAATTTGTGGGGCAAAAGGCCTATAACGGTGTGGCTATTCTATCCAAAGAACCGCAAAAGGTGATTTCAAACGCGCTTCCCAGCGATGAAAGCGACGAACAAGCCAGATATTTGGAAGTTGAATATCAAAACCTTCGGGTGATTAACATCTATTTGCCCAATGGCAACCCGGTAGATAGCGATAAATTTCCTTATAAAATCAATTGGATGAAACGGCTTTATGAACGATTAAAAGAGCTTCGCGCGCATGAAATCCCCTTTCTTATCGGCGGCGATTTTAACGTTATACCAACAGATAAAGATTGCCACGATCCGAAAAGCTGGTGGGGCGATGCGCTTTATTGTCAGGAAACGCTGGAGCAATGGCGCAGCCTCCTCCACTTAGGGCTCACCGATGCCTTCCGAGCTAAAAATACGAAGGCCGAACAATATACATTTTGGGATTATCAGCGCGGTGCATGGCCGCAGAATAAAGGGATCAGAATTGATCACTTCTTACTTTCTCCACCTGTTGCAGACCACCTAAAATCTTGCACTATTGATAAAGAACCGCGCGGACAAGAAAAAGCTTCCGACCACACGCCCATCATTCTGGAGCTTTATAATTGAAGATCGTGGCAATAATTTTAACCTTGTTTCTGGCAAGTTGTGCTGGCGGCACCCCCGTTGATTACCTGCGCATACATGATATTTCGCCGCCAAGCCTTCAACATTTCACTCATTGCCACAGCTATGGCTGCCAAAAGAAAGTTGAGGTTAATTTGCCGGCAAAAACCAAACGAAAACTCATCAAAAATTTTACACCCGCCGCCAAAAGCGCCGAAGAGGAACGTGCGCAAATCGCTAGGGCCATCGGCATTTTTGAAACTGACATCGGCGCGATAACAGGCACACACAGTGACAAATACGGAACGTTTCGAATATATAAAGATGAGAATGTGAACCCCGCAGATCTCCAACAAGATTGTGTCGATGAAAGCACAAATACAACAACTTACCTGATGCTATTAAACCAAATGGAGATGTTGCACTTCCACCGTCCTGCTTTTCCAACCTCGCGCCAGCCTTTTTGGGGCGGCAACACATGGTGGCACCAAAGTGCCGTTATTGAAGAAATAGACACCGCTCAAAGATTTACCGTTGATTCATGGTTTGAAGATAATGGCCATCCTGCCTATGTCATCCCTCTGGAAGAATGGTCAAGCGGATGGAACCCCCTCTCGCCTGAATAAAGTTGAATAAAAGAGCTCAAAACTCCCTCTTGTCCCCTCCACCCATTCAGCATAAAATGAATCTGTCACTATTTCAGGGATTCCTTCAATATCATGCCTATTCAAAAAATTTTCATTCTTGCCTTGTGTTTTGCCCTTCTGGCCGGTGCCTGCACCCTCAAAACGGAGCTCAAACAACAAACAGCCAATCACATTGCCCGCCCTGCCTTCATGGTAGAGCGCGATATTCAGGCCGGAGCCTTTACCCTTAAAGCATGGGAGCGCATGCACGCCCCAATGGAAGTAGCCACCATCTATATTGAAGGGGACGGTATTACCCCGCGCACTCACGGTAAGCTCCACCAACACCCCGATTGGGTCAATAACAATCCAACCCCTATTAATCCTGTCGCTCTTCATCTAGCCTCCCGCGACCAATCTAAAAATCTGGCCTATCTCGCCCGCCCCTGCCAATTTCTGAAAAACCCCGAAAATCAGGGATGTGCGCGCACTTACTGGGAAGAAAACCGCTTCGCCCCTGAAGTGATCGCATCTTACGATCAAGCCCTTAACGATATCGCCGATCTTTATAACGTTACAGGCTTTCACGTTGTCGGGTATGATGGTGGTGCCAATATTGCCGCCGTCTTGGCGGCAAAACGTCAGGATATTTTGAGCCTTCGTACCGTTGCCGGAAATCTCAATCCCGATCATGAATCCAGCAACTTGATCCACCGCCCACTGGCCGGTAACGCAGTCTTGGCAATTGACTATGCCTCGGGCCTTGCGATGGTGCCGCAACATCACTTCATTGGCGCGGCGGATGAATATATCCAACCGGGCGTTTATCACAGCTTCCGCCAGATGCTAGGGTTATCAGAATGTGTGCATTACTCCCTCGTCCCCGATGCCGATCACACGCGTGGCTGGGTTGAAAAATGGCCAGAGCTCCTCACCCATGTCCCTCAATGTGCCATTGTGCATCAGGACCTACCGCCACCAGAACCCATTATCGGCCCTATTCCCGGCAATTATCACAAGGGAATGAGCGGATATCGAAAGCCTTAAGAAAATTTAAATCGGTATTCTCCCGATAACGTTACTAGGAGAAAGATAATCAAAAATAGTCTTGGTTGAGCGCGCATCAATTGCTCCGCCTGACAAGACCGGTTTTTCATACAGGTAATTATTGTAGAAAATAAATGTCGCGGTGTAGCTAAACCCTGATTCATCTGTTCTCATGGCAATCGGTGAGCTAATACCGTGCGCCCGCTCAACATTTTTAAAGATGAGTTTATGGCCACTGAAAGCCTGCAAATTGTTCGCCGGATTATTATAGCGCGCATAATAGTTATAACCATAAGGTGAGTAACCATAGCTTGGCGGATAGTTTGGCGTGTGCGCTACCTGAGACGTTCCCCCATTAAGCGCCGACATAATTTCCTTACGGCTTAGCAAGATAAAATGTTCTTCCTGCCTATTCAGACGCGCAAAAACCTGCTCCTTGGTCATACCGACTTTCAGATCCTGAATACGTGTCTTCAAATCATTTTCAGATTCATAAAATGACCGGTTAACCGTATCACTCCCGCCCGGCACAGGGGCAAGCCCCGCGCAGGCTGACAACAGAACCGACGCACACAAAATAGACAACAATTTCAAAGACCTGTCAGTAATAACCAAATCCCTTCATGAATTTTAGATAAAATAACCTAACTCCATGTTAAACGGGGATCATTAAGAATTCATAAAGGTGGAAAACCGTTTAAAATCAATATGGTGCGGGTGGTCGGACTCGAACCGACACGTCCTTGCGGACACCAGATTTTGAGCCATTCAGGTATTAAACAAAATCAACGCCCTCATCCCGATTTTCACTTTTTGTTCCCAACCAAATTCTGCGGTCCAGAAAGGCAAGTTGGATGAGTTTTACAAAGTTTTTAGGTACATTTTTCACCCAAAGAATTTTACAAAAAAACATTAAGCGTGTCTGTAAAAAGTTGGATGACTCGTTGGATGAAAAAGTTGGATGGATTAGGAATTTTTCGAACCACAAAAAGCCTAAAACTGGCTGTGAGCAAGTGGTGCGGGTGGTCGGACTCGAACCGACACGTCCTTGCGGACACCAGATTTTGAGTCTGGCGCGTCTACCAATTCCACCACACCCGCTAAAGAAGAGTACTGAAATCTCGGTAAGATGTGACTATTTAGCGCATCTGCCCCCCTTAATTCAAGTTTTTAATCAAATGATCTTCTTTGAAGGGGTGGTTTTAGCAACCAAATCGCGCTAGGAAGGTTTGTATGACTATTCGCAGCCTGTCCGATTTGTTAAAAGACCTTGCCGAGCATGTTAAAAACACCGGGGATATGCTCACGCTCAAAGACCTCATAGAAGCCTTTCATGAGCGTGGTTTTGGGTTCTTCTTATTCCTGTTTGCGCTGCCCGCCGCGCTCCCCTTACCCGGGCTTGGTATCAATGCGATCATCGCGCTACCGCTCCTCTTACTCACGGCGCAGCAGGCCATCGGTCGGCACAGTATCTGGGTTCCGCACAAGCTCGCGCAAAAATCACTCAAAAGTGAGACTATTAATAATTTCATCACCAGTGCAACTCCCTGGGTTAAACGGATAGAATTTTTTATCGGTCCACGCTTGGGCTTTGTTACCCAAGGAATATTCTCCCGCCTGATTGGCTTTTTGGGTTTCGTCATGGCTTTGGCCGTGAGCATCCCCCTCCCGCTCACCAATACGGTACCGGCCTTTGGCATTGCCCTTATGGCCATTGGCGTTCTAATGCGTGACGGGTTGGCCGTTATTAGTGGTGCGATAATTGGTATATTTTGGATTGGACTGCTTAGTTGGGCTGTGATTACCTTTGGCCCTGAAGGCATTGATCTTATAAAAGACTTCATCAAATCCTTTTTTGCATAGTTATTCCAATTAAAAATATTCCATTTTTAATTGCCCCCCTCATTCGCTGGGGATGCTTCCGGCGCACTTGCGCCGCGCTCGCCGTCGCTCGCGTGTTATGCCAGATAAGAATAATTTGGAATGGCTATAAAAGGTGATTAAGAGTAAGATGACCCCATGATCAATTTTGTTACCAAGCTTCTATCCTGCCCTAAATTCATGCCCTTGGCTATGGCTGGTATTGCCGCGGCTTCACTAGGCATGGCGCTTATGGCGCAATATGTGTTCGGGCTGGAGCCCTGTATCTTATGCCTCATTCAACGCTACCCTTACGGCATTGTGATCGCGCTTGGACTTTTAGGATTTGCCTTTTCGTTTAAATGCCGCAAAGGCACTTCCGTCTTGATGGCCTTAAGCGGAATTGCTTTTTTGGCCAATAGCGTGATCGCCTTTTACCACACGGGTGTGGAGCTGCATTGGTGGAAATCCCATCTGGAAGGGTGCGCCGTACCGGATTTAGGTAGTGATCCGAACAGCATTCTGGCAACGATACAGGCCTCCACGGCTGTCAGGTGCGACGAAATCCCGTGGGCGGACCCTATCTTGGGACTTTCAATGGCCAATTATAACGTGATTTTTTGCGCCGGATTGGGAATAATCGCCCTTATCTCCGCATGGTTGATGTGGCGAAAAAGCTAGATTCTAACCAAACGGGCCGTTGTACGCCATTTGTACGCCATATTTTTCCTGATTTTGTAGAAACCCCTTAAGAAAGTCTGTTGTGATGTCGCTAACGCGACCACCTGAACCTTGTCCTACTATGTCCAAAAATGCATCGTATAAACAACCAGATGGCCGTACTTCAAGAATATCTCTATGTTTACTGATTTTATCTGCAAATTTCGAATCAGTCCTCAACCTGTCCTCAAAGGCCTTAATAAACGCCTGCGTCAATGCAGGGGCGCATTCAGGAATACCGGCTTTAGCAGAACTGGATTCAAAATGCTCACGCATTTCGGGAAAAGAAACCCCGTCTATATGTTGTGACAAAATCCGTCCAACCACATACCTGTGGTTACCTTGTTCGTGGAAATCGACAAATTCAAAAGCCATCCTAATACTCCTTTTTCTAGATCAGCAAAGTGTAGCAAAAACAAATATGGAAATCAATAAAATTCCGTAATTATTTTTTAACTTATCACCCCAAAATACCATAAGCTTACAACCCCAAAAGGGTTGCAAAACCGCTGAATCCCATGAAGATCATCCCGTAAAACAGGTAAAACCCAATAGATTGGCGTAGTGTGCGCTGCTTCGCAAAATTAAAAAGATCGTCAAACATGATCTGCCTTCCTTAAAGCCTTCTGACTCTCAGAAGGCCGTTCAATATGTTAAGTGAAGCGCTGTTATAGGAGTTAAAACGCCGGAAGTCAAGGAATTCTCTACTCTACAGCCCAAAAACAAAAAAAGCCCGCCGAGAAAACGGGCTTTTGAAATCATCAAGGTAACAAAACTACTTCACATCAAAAGTTTTGACTACCCCGGGCGGTGTGCCTAATGGCCTCTTTGCATAGGAACGG
>JALEGH010000065.1 GCA_022763065.1 Alphaproteobacteria bacterium | reverse complement strand
GCCCCTTGAAACACAAGGAAAAATTTTACGTGTTTTACAAGAGAGCAAAATTTATCCTTTGGGCTCCCAGAAGGCTGTGGAAATTGATGTGCGGGTATTGGCCTCGACCAACCGTGATTTGGATTTGTTGATTCAGAACGGGGATTTTAGGGAAGACCTCTATTACCGTCTAAATGTTGTGAGGCTCGATATTCCGCCACTTTCTAAAAGGCGGGATGACATTCTTCCTCTGGCTGAGTATTTCTTGAAAAACTACGCGTCCCAGATGGGGCAGCAGGCGAGCGATCTTTCCGAAGAAGCGGCCCGTATGCTGAGTTCTTGTTCTTGGCCGGGGAATGTGCGTCAGCTTAAAAATGTGATGGAATGGGTGACGATTATGTTGCCCGATATTGATAAGGGCACAGGAAAAAATAAGGGCAAAATTTTGCCGGAGCATTTACCGCCCGAGCTAAATGGTGCTCCTTCACAAGATTCAAAACAGGAAGACGGAATTGATTATTATGGACATCCCTTGCGCGAGGCACGGGAGATGTTTGAAAGGCAGTATCTGGGAACCCAGATGACCCGCTTTGATGGAAATATTTCGAAAATGGCGAAATTTATCGGGATGGAGCGCTCTGCCTTGCATAGAAAATTAAAGTCGCTTGATATTTCCGCAGGAGACAAGCAGGATAGTGGGCAGGATGTTATGCCTTTTTCTCAAAAATCAGCATAACTAAAATTTAGGACATATCTGATGCGTGTTATTATCTGTGGAGCGGGAGAGGTTGGCTTTAATATTGCAGCCTATTTAGCCCGTGAGAGCAATGACGTCACCGTGATTGATCATAAGCGTGATGTCATCGCCAAGGTGAATATGGAGCTTGATGCGAACGGCGTGCTGGGTTCTGCGTCTAATCCTGAAATTCTGGTGGCTGCCGGTATTCGTGATGCCGATATGATCGTGGCGGTGACAGAACATGATGAGACCAATATGGTGGCGTGTCAGGTTGCCCATTCCTTATTTAGTGTTCCTAAAAAGATAGCCCGTATCCGTAATCAAGTCTTTCGTGATCCGGCCTGGGCCAATTTGTTCAGCCGGGATCATCTGCCTATTGATGTGATTATTTCGCCGGAGCAAGAGGTAGCGCACGCGGTGATGATGCGTCTGTCCGTACCCGGCACAACGGATGTTGTGCGCATGGCGGAAAACCGCATCTATATGTGCGGTGTGTTGTGTGAACAAAATTGCCCGCTTGTGAATACGCCTTTGAAGCAGTTGAAGAAGCTTTTCCCCGATACGGCGATGAAAATTTTGGCGATCTCGCGTGCGGGTAAGATTTTTGTGCCCGGAGGAGATGACCAGATGCTCATTGGGGATGAGGTGTTTTTTATTGCGGCGACCGAACAGCTTTCTCATATCTTATCGGGTTTTGGTCATGAGGAACAAAAGGCCCGTCATGTGATTATTGTAGGTGGTGGGACGATCGGTAAGAATTTGGCAGAAATCATAGGCCAAACCCAAAAAGAGATTAGTCTTAAAATCATCGAAAAAGATCCTGAATGTGCAACGAAGCTCAGCGAGGATTTGGAAGATGTGATTGTCCTGAATGCATCGGGACTGGACCGGAAAGTTTTGGAAGAGGCGAATATCAAGGAAGCCGAAACTCTGATTGCGGTGACGGATGATGATGAGACCAATATCCTGTCTTCCCTTTTGGCGCGGCAATATGGTTGCGCGCGGGTGATCCCGCTTGTGAATAAGGAATCATATGGAACGCTGACAGGGACGTTAGGGTTGGGCGCGGTTGTGTCGCCCAAGGCCATCACGGTGTCGACCATTATGCGGCATGTGCGCCGTGGACGGGTCAAGGCGGTTTATAATCTGATTGATAATTTTGCGGAAGTGCTTGAGATTGAAGCGTCTGAATCTATTCCTGTTTTGAATACACCCATTCGGGATATCAAATTTCCAAAGGACACGCTTGTGTGCGCGATCATTCGGGGGGAAGATGTCATTATACCGCAGGCTGATGATTCTATTCGTGCAGAAGATCGTGTCGTCATCATGGCGCCGGAGGGACGTGCGGCAAAGGTTGAGAAAATGTTTTGTGCACCGGTTGATTTGTTTTAGATGAAAAAATTTTTAAATATAAATTCTTACAATGCCGTCATTTTTGACTGGGACGGAACCCTCGTCGATACATGTGATTTGATTTTGGATGCGCATAATCATGTCCGGCAGCATTTTGATTTAGAGCTGTGGACGATGGATGACTTTTTGGGTCAGGCCAGCAAATCCGCACGTGAATATTATCCTGAAATTTATGGTGAAAACGCTGATCAGGCGCAGGAAATTCTCTATGAGTTTGTAGGAGAGCATCATTTATCTTATCTTTCGCCTATGACCGGTGCGCTTGAATTATTGGAGCAGTTGAAGGCTTCTCATAGGTTGGCGGTTGTCAGTAATAAGCGCCATGATTTTCTGTGTAAGGAAATAGAGCATTTGGGCTGGGAAAGCTATTTTGATAGTGTGATCGGAGCCGGGTTTGCGGCAAAAGACAAGCCTGCACCCGATCCTTTGTTAGACGCAATGAATAATCTGGATGCCGGTTTGGAACCTCAAGATGTTTTGTATATAGGCGACACGGAAACGGATTTGCTCTGCGCTCGTAATGCAAAATGTCCTGTTGCGTTTATTCAATCGGATAAGCCAAGACCTGATTTGATAAAAAAATACCAACCGGATTTTAGCTATCATAGTTTGAAGGAATTTATACAGGACATCAAAAAAGACGCTCCTTTTCCGGCAAATAAAGCTTGCTGAATGATGCAATACTGGTATAAAGCGCACGTAAACGATAAGGTTTCATAAAAACAATAAGAATAAGGACCACTTACCATGCCTGATAAAGCAAAAGAAAAATCCCAAAACTTGCAAGATGTTTTTCTCAATAAAGTCCGCAAGGAAAAAATGACCGTGACCGTTTTTTTGGTGAATGGGGTGAAACTTCAGGGGATTATCACATGGTTTGATAATTTTTCCATGCTCTTGCGTCGTGAGGGACATGTGCAACTTATTTATAAGCATGCGATTTCGACCATTATGCCGGGCGGTCCGCTAAGCCTTCATGAAGAAGGTGAAGAAGCAAGCTAGGCTTGTTTGATCATCAAAAAATAGTAGAAAAAGTTCTGATTGTTCACCCGGTTATGGGGAGCGATAAGTCAAGCGAAGGGCAAATTCTTCAGGCGATGGAAGAAGCCGAAGGTTTAGTCGTGGCAATCAATCTTGATATCGTGGAAACAATGAAGGTCAATGTCGGGCGCATTGATCCGGGGGGTTTTCTAGGCAAAGGCACACGGGAAAATATCGCCATTACCGTTGAAGGGTATGAGCCGAATATTGTTTTTGTGAACCATACGCTCTCTCCGGTTCAGCAGCGTAACCTTGAAAAAGAACTTAAAGCCAAAGTTATTGACCGTACAGGTCTTATCCTTGAAATTTTCGGGGAGCGCGCGCAGACCAAAGAGGGGCGTATTCAAGTTGAATTGGCGAGCCTAGAATATCAAAAGTCCCGTCTTGTAAGGTCATGGACTCACCTTGAACGGCAGCGCGGTGGAGCCGGATTTATGGGCGGTCCGGGGGAACGGCAATTAGAGATCGACAGGCGGATTATCGCGGATAAAATTACGGGTCTCAAAAAGGATTTAGCCAAGGTACGCAAGACCCGCGATTTGGGCCGTAAGGCGCGGGAGAAGGTTCCTTTTCCTACGGTGGCCTTGGTGGGTTATACCAATGCGGGGAAATCAACGCTTTTTAACCGGATAACGGGCGCGGAAGTATTCGCTAAAGATTTGCTCTTTGCGACGCTTGACCCGACCATGCGCCGGATTGAACTGCCTTCCGGGCGGGAGGTGATCCTTTCCGATACAGTGGGCTTTATCACCGATTTGCCTACGCACTTGGTGGAAGCTTTCCGTGCGACACTGGATCAGGTGCAATATGCGGATGTGATTTTGCATGTGCGTGACAGCGCGCAGGATAATTTTGAAGCGCACAGACAAGATGTCATAGATATTATGGCGGATCTGGGGATTGAGTATGAGCAGGACCTCCGGATATTTGAGGTGGTGAATAAATGCGATATCTGTCCGCAAGTGCGCCTGAATGATATTAAACGCGCCGCGAAATTTAATGATCAGATACTTCCTGTTTCGGCCCATACGGGGGAGGGGGTGGAGCTGTTATTGGCGCGAATTGATGAGTTCCTCTCCCGTCATCATGTGTGTGTGAGTTATGATTTGCCTGTTTATGACGGTAAGGCGCTGGCGTGGCTTTATGATCATGCGCAAGTGCTGGAGCGCATTCAGAGCAAAGAGGGCGACAAAGTGAAACTTTTGGTGCATATTAGTGAGGAAAATCAAAATAGATTTGAAGGAGCCTTTCCCTATGCCGCATGTTGATCCTGAAAAAGTAGCTGATTTTATTCGTGAGGTGGCAGCAAGCAAGATTACCCCGCGTTTTCGTCAACTGGCAGATCATGAGGTGAACACAAAGACTGGCCCTACGGATTTGGTCACGATCGCCGATGAAGAAGCAGAAATTGATCTGACCAGAATTTGTAAAGATGTTATTCCCGGTTCTCACGTTGTGGGGGAAGAGGCCGTCTCCAAAGGGGAGATGGATCTGGGCGTTCTGGGCAAGGAGGAGGGTTATATCTGGGTGATTGATCCGGTGGATGGCACGCATAATTTTGCCACAGGTGATGAGAAGTTTGGCTCCATTCTGGCGCTCGTTCATAAGGGGCAGGTGATACAGGGCTGGATTTTAGATATTCCGGGGGATCGCATGGCGATTGCAGAGCGCGGAAGCGGGGTGGAGCTTGCGGGTAAACGGGTGAGCTATCCCAAAATGGATGAACCCTTAAAAGACACACGCGGATTTATCAGTCGGATGTTTTTGCCAAAACAGATGCGGGATGATTTGAAAGATATTTTAGACGATGAGTTTGGTAATGTTGAAACATATGTTTGCTGTGCACACGAATATATGGATATTTTAAATGGAGATGCGTTCTTTTCGTTATATTCACGTATTCGCCCTTGGGATCATCTGGCGGGTGCGATGATGTTGGAAGAGGCGGGCGGCTATGTCCGCAAATGGGATAGGTCGCTTTATCATCCGGGTGATGAGTGGGGAGGGCTGATCTCCGCACCCAGTGAAGAGGTTTATGATAAAATTCATGAACTGCTCTTGAAAAAATTTATGAAATCCTACGATAATGTGCCAGCCTATAAAAAAGCTTAAAAAGAGAGAAAAATGAGCGCAAATAAAGACCCGTTTTATATTACAACCGCTATTTCATATGTGAATGGCAAGCCGCATTTGGGCCATGCTTACGAGGCGATTTTGACCGATGTGATGGCGCGGTTTAAACGCCTTGATGGTCATGAGGTGATGTTTTTAACCGGTACGGACGAGCATGGGCAGAAGGTTGCGAAAACGGCGGAAAGTGAAGGAATGGAGCCCAAAGCCTTTTGTGACAAGATCGCGGCCAGCTTTGTGCAGATGGCGGATGATTTGAATATCTCCAATGATGATTTTATCCGTACGACGGAAGAGCGTCATCATAAGGCCTCGCAAGCGATCTGGAACAGAATAAAAGAAAATAATCCGGATGATATCTACCTTGATAAATATCAGGGATGGTATTCAGTCCGGGATGAGGCTTATTTCGCCGAAAGCGAGCTTACCGAAGAGGAAGATACGGACGGTAATAAATATAAGCTGGCCCCCACAGGTGCGCCGGTGGAGTGGGTGGAGGAGTCGAGCTATTTTTTCAGGCTCTCTGCCTATGGAGATAGGCTTTTGGAATATTATGAGGTGCATCCGGAATTTATTGAACCTGAAAGCCGGCGCAATGAAATTATTTCATTCGTCAAAAGCGGGCTGCAGGATATTTCAATCTCACGCACGAACTTTAATTGGGGGGTGCCGGTGCCGGATGATCCGGACCATGTAATGTATGTGTGGCTGGATGCGCTCGCCAATTATATCACCGCGATTGGTTATCCTGATGAGGGGGCTGAGAGTTTCCAAAAATTCTGGCCTGCGGATATCCATGTGATTGGAAAAGATATCATTCGCTTCCACTGTATTTACTGGCCTGCGTTCCTTATGGCGGCGAATTTGCCGTTGCCTCATAAAGTTTTTGCGCATGGGTTCATCAATGTGCAGGGACAGAAAATGTCCAAATCCGTAGGTAATGTGATTGCGCCGGATGATTTGCTCGAAACTTATGGGCTTGACCAGACGCGCTATCTCTTAATGCGTGAAGTGCCGCACGGGCAGGATGGGAATTTCTCCCATGATCATGCGGTGCAGCGTATCAACAGCGATTTGGCCAATGGGCTGGGGAATTTGGTGCAGCGCACCCTATCCATGATTTACAAAAACTGTGAGGGTAAAATTCCAGCTCCCGGTGAGTTCACGAAAGAGGATCAGGAAATTCTCGCTCACGCGCATGAAAAGCTCTTGCCGAAAATGCAAGGAGAAGCGGAGCAGATGAAATTCCACCGCGTGCTAGAAAGCATTTGGCGATTGGTCATTGATGCCAATGCCTATGTAGATGCGCAAGCTCCCTGGACGCTCAAAAAAGAAGACCCGAAGCGTATGAAAACGGTTCTTTACGTGTTGGCCGAAGTAATTCGCGTGCTTGGAATTGCGGTGCAGCCGGTGGTGCCAGAATCGGGCGCTAAAATTTTGGATCAGTTGGAAGTGCCTGCGGGGACCCGCGATTTTTCCTGTATGGGTGCCGATTATACCCTTAAAGGCGCTACGGAGATTGAGCAACCTCAGGGTATTTTCCCGCGTCTTGAAACGGGTAAGGAAGAGGCGGCTTAAAAATGGCGATTCCTCTTTGGATTATTTATTCTGTTTCGGCCGCCATTCTTTGGGGGCTTGGGTACGTTCTATCCGAAAAGCTAATGAAAGAAACGGCGATCAGTCCGGCGTTTTTAATGATGGCGATTGAGCTGATTACGTTACCGATGTGTGTGCTGTTGTGCTTGCATCTGGGGCAGTTTAAATCCGGACTGTCTGCGGTATTCTCATCTCCGCAAGTTATGATTTTACTGCTTTTGGCGGCACTTACAGTCATTGGTGGTAATTTTCTTATTCTGAATAGTGTTGTCGAAAAAAATGCAACCCTCACAACTTTGATTGAAATCAGCTATCCGTTCTTTACCATTCTATTTGCGTACCTCATTCTAAAAGAAACGCAAGTGGATTGGTGGACGGCCTTGGGCGGTTTGCTGATCTTTAGCGGCGTTATTGTTATCATTTTAAAAAATTGACGTCATGTATATCGACTCCCACTGTCATCTGAACCATAGCGGCATTGAAGGCTCCGGCACGGCGGATGAAATCATCGCACGCGCGAAAGCGGCAGGCGTGGAAGGCATGGTAAGTATTTGCTGCCGTGCCTCGGAGGAGCTGGACTGGCTCTTGGATATATCGCGCAAACACGAAAATGTGTGGTGTTCCGTTGGAACCCATCCGCATGATGCGGGGCAAGAGGCAGAAAAAGCGATCACGGCAGATCAGATGATTGCCTGGGCAACAACCCATGATCAGATTATCGGCATTGGCGAAGCAGGGTTAGATTACCATTATGATTACTCTCCCCGCGCAGATCAGGAGGCGTCTTTTAGAAAGCAAATTCAAGTGGCTAAAGCGACAGGGTTACCGTTTATTATTCATACCCGTGAGGCCGAAGAAGACACGATGAAAATCCTGCGGGAGGAGGGGGCGTGCGACGGCAAGACCAAAGTTCTCATGCATTGTTTCAGCTCCAATGAGTGGCTTGCCAAGCAATCTATTGAGGAGGGGTTTTATATTTCCTTTTCCGGCATGGTGACGTTTAAAAAATTTCAGTGGTTGCGTGATATTGCGGCAATGGTGCCGCAAGACCGCATTCTCATTGAAACCGATGCACCGTTTTTGGCGCCGGAGCCTTATCGTGGGAAAGTCAATGAGCCGGCCTATGTGAAGCATACGTGCCAGTGTCTCGCCGACCTCTTTGACCTCACAGAAAAAGAAATGGCGCAGATCACGAAGAATAATTTTTTCACGCTGTTTGAGAAAGCGGCCTAAAAGATTCCTCATAGGCTCTTAAAATCAAATCAGATTTGGTATCGGGTAAATGGGCCTGAGTGCTGAGGATTTGCCGCCATTTGCGGGCACCGGGCCGGCCTTGGAAAAGGCCGATCATATGGCGCGTTATGGATTTAAGCGGCGTTTCATAGAGTGCATATTGATCCGCCGCATAATCGACCATGTGCTCTAAAATTTCTTCCACGGGCATGAGATTTTGGGAATTTAGGATTTCTCCTTCAATTTCGCGTAAGAACCACGGATTTTGATAGGCGGCGCGGCCAATCATCACGCCATCAAATTGATCTAGCTTTTCTCGTGCCTCTTCCAAGGTGGCAATACCGCCATTGACCTGAATATTAAGGTCAGGAAAGGTGGCGCGGATGCGCTCTACAATATCATAGCGAAGAGGGGGGATTTCTCGGTTTTCCTTAGGGCTTAGGCCTTGTAACCAAGCCTTGCGGGCATGAATGATAAAGGTGGTGCAAGCGCTACTTTTGGATACGGTGCCTATAAAATTTTCCAAGAAGCTGTATTCTTCGCAATCATCAATACTAATGCGGCATTTGACACTCACAGGGATAGAAACAGCGTCGGCCATGCTTTCCATGCAAGTAGCAACCAGTTCCGGCTCCTTCATCAGGCACGCGCCAAAGGTGCCTTTTTGTACGCGCTCAGACGGGCAGCCGCAATTGAGGTTAATCTCATCATAGCCGCGCTCCTCTCCCATTTTGGCGCAAGTGGCTAAATCTTTTGGGTCTGAGCCGCCAAGCTGTAGCACGACCGGATGTTCAGCCGCGTTAAAGCGTAAATAACGCTCATTCTGGCCGAATAAAAGCGCGCCTGTTGTGACCATCTCCGTATAAAGGGTCACATTTGGCGCGATCAGGCGGTGAAAATAGCGGCAATGCCGGTCCGTCCAGTCGAGCATTGGGGCAACGCTAATGGTTTTATCTTTATGGTTCATTTTTTATGTCTAAATCTCTCGCCTTGAATTCCGGCGTTTTTTAGCATATTTGATTAGGTTATGGGGAAAAAAATCTTCACTTTTTTGCTGGTAGGTTTGGTGTTGGGCGGGGTGTTCGCACCTGATTTGGCGCGTGGTGAGAGCGAGCTTTACGATAACTCCGGCTTACCGATCCCGCGTTTTGTGAGTTTACGCTCCGATAAGGTTTTTGTGCGCACGGGCCCTGCGCTGCGCTATCCGATTGAGTGGGTGTTTCAGAAAAAGGGGCTTCCCGTTGAAGTTATTCAGGAATTTGATACGTGGCGGCAAATTCGTGATGTTGAGGGGGAAGAGGGCTGGATTCATCAATCCCTTCTTTCCGGAAAACGTTATGGCCTTGTTACGGGAGAAGAAAACGCTTCTTTTCGGCGCAAACCTGTAAATACCTCTGATATTCTTGTTTTTTTAGAGCCGCGCGTGCTGATCGAGCTTCTGGGGTGCTCAGGCGCCTGGTGTGCAGGCAAGGTTCAGGGCTATAAGGGATATATTGAAAGAAAATTCCTTTGGGGCATTTACGAGGACGAAGAATTGGACTAGAATCATACATGTAGCGTTCGCTGCGATCTTTTCCAAAGTTTTAATTTTACTCTCTATAACCCAATTCCTGTTTCATATCTTAAAAGGGAACCCATGCTGGATTCAGCAAGAAAAGCCGATATTACCTATCGGATGCATCACGCGCTTTACGGCCTATGTTATGAGCCGGAAAGTGGCGCTATTGATGGGTCGAAGCTTGTTTTGATGCTGGGTGGTATGTTTGTGGAAACGGCCTTTTTATTTGATAATTGTGAAGAGGCTTTACAGGCCAGTTTTGTGAATTTGAGCCGTCTTTTGGAAACTGAACCGGCGATGGAAGAAATGGTGGTAGAGGCTTTGCCGCCCGCCAGTGTTATTGATTTTGATACTGAAATGGGACGCGCCACGGCCCGCGAGTTTTTTGAAGAGTGGCTGGATTGTCCTTATGAGTTTCATGATATTTTGCTGACCCTGACCCAGCAGGTTTTTACGAGGTGGGAGGCTTTGTCTTTCGATCAGGGCATTCGGCATGGTCAAACACGCGCGGAGAGTTTCAGGCTTTTGATTGAAGGAACTTACCGCGCGATGGCTTATGAGCTGGGCGCACAGGAATTATGTGATGTTCTGATTGAAAAGAAGATCGGTGTAGCCGGTTGGACTTTATCCGATTGTATTGGGGCGTTGGCCGGCCTGTCAGGGCAAAAGCTTTCTTATTCTCACGGCGGGCGAAACCAGTGTTGCTGGTTTAGAGGCTCTGATTTACCGGATTTGCTGGATCAAACGGCCTATGTGATGACGCAAGAAGCCGTCAGGCTTGGTGTGCCAACGGGAACGGATTGGCGTTTTGGCTTGCCGGCCAATGATGTGCCGGTCTCGCCGCCTTCACATTTGGTGAATGAGGTAGAGCCGGTTTGCAGAGGTTTCTTTGAAGCGGTCTATATGGATGATGAGCATGATCAGGCGGTTGCGAGCGCCAAGGCGGCAGGGCGTATGCTGGCTTTGGCTTGCTCAGGTGAAAAGCCGGAGCTAGAGCCTGCTATCGGTAAACCTTTGGCAATGGCGGCCATCACAGAGAGCTACAAGAGCGCGTGTGTTGAATATGCGGCTGTGAATTATTCAGTTTAAAAGTGTTTTGCCACATTTTAGTCATTTTATCCCCCCACAGTTTTGGTGAATTTCTTCTGCTCATGCTTGATTTATAAGCGTCTTGAGGGTATCAATGGGGAAATAAAACAGGGGAACAAGTAAATGACACAAAATAATCTTCAGATGAAAGAGAGTGATATGTCTATGTCTTTTGAGCCGAAATCCAGCTATTCCTACGAAGATCTTCTGGCCTGCGGGCGGGGGGAGCTGTTTGGCCCCGGGAATGCGAAGCTTCCTGCGCCGCCTATGTTGATGTTTGATCGTATCACCCATGTAAGCGAGGAGGGCGGTGCTCACGGTAAAGGTCAAATCATCGCGGAGATGGATATTAAGCCCGACCTTTGGTTCTTTGAATGTCATTTTATTGGTGATCCGGTGATGCCGGGCTGTTTAGGACTTGATGCTCTATGGCAGCTTTTAGGGTTTTATCTGGGCTGGACCGGCGCGCCGGGGTCAGGCCGGGCTTTGGGGTTGGGAGAGCTTAAGTTTACCGATCAGGTTTTGCCAACAACGAAACAGGTGAAATATGTAATTGATATCAAGCGCTTGATTAACCGCAAGCTTGTCCTTGGTGTGGCGGATGGCCGCGTCGAAGCTGACGGGGAGACCATCTATGAGGCCAAAGACCTTAAAGTGGGCTTGTTTGATAATTCCGCGGCGGGTTAGGCTTATTTAAGTTAGCAATCCAAATAAGTTGCGGGAGTCATCAAGCGTGCCGAAGAGATCAAGCTCTTCGTAGTAATCCGTGCTGTCTATTTTATCATTGAGGTAACGCAGTATGGAAAAATCCTCAACGGCAAAGCCTACAGAGTCGAAAACGGTTATATCGCTTTCTAGAGCGCGGCCTTGCTTTTCTCCGCTAAAGATTTGCCAAAGCTCGGTGACTTCAAAATCTTCTGGCATCTGTTGAATTTCGCCCTCAATCCGGCTTTGCTCTTCATATTCCACGAATACTTTAGCGCGCGATAGGATATCAGCATGAAGCTCCGTTTTACCGGGGCAGTCTCCGCCAATCGCATTAATGTGAACGCCTGCGCCGACCATATTATCGGAAAGAATAGTTGCATTCTTTTTATCGGCGGTGCAGGTGGTGATGATGTCTGCTCTTTTGACGGCCTCTTGGGAGGAGTTACAAATACTCATGTTAAACCCGTGAGTTTCCAGATTTTTCACCATTTTCTCAGATACGCTTTTGTCGATGTCATAAAGGCGCAGTTCATCAATACCAAGTAAAGCCCGAAAGGCGTGTGCCTGAAATTCCGCCTGACAACCATTGCCGATCATGGCCATCGTCTTGGAGCCTTCTTTTGCCAGATATTTGGCGACAAGCGCAGACATAGCCGCCGTACGCAAGGCGGTGGCGATGGTCATCTCCGAAAATAAAATGGGGTAACCTGTTTCGACCTCAGATAGAACACCAAAGGCGATCACCGTTTGCAGGTCTTTTTTATAGTTTCCCGGATGTCCGTTCACATATTTGAAGCCAAATTGCTGCCCGTCCGAGGTGGGCATGAGTTCAATAACCCCGCCTTTGGAATGGCTGGCATAGCGCGGGGTTTTATCAAATTCTTCCCAGCGTTTAAAATCATGCTCAAGATATTGCGCCAGTTCGGTAATCACAGTTTCAATACCGTGATCTTTGATAAAGCGCACCATATTATTGACGCCAGTATATTTCATGAGGGAAAGAGTGGACTTTACACATCAATAGAGCAAGTTTTTTGGTAGGTTTTATCCCCGTGAGGGTAGGTATTTGTAGTAACCCTCTTTAACTTTTTCGATAAACGGGCTTTTGATTTCGGTATGTTTGATGAGAGTCCAGAGATTGGTCGCGATGATAATTGAGCAGCAAAAAATCATCGAATAAACCCCAAAGACGAGGGAGTGGATAATCCAGATAAAATTAGATAGGCAAATAAGCAAACGGAATGTAACAGCGTTATCACGGTAATAGCAGGCAGCACCAATACATATCGCAGCAACTAAAAGAATGGAATCCAGATAGTTCTCTAAACTGAAGGCCATAACAACACAGGCAAGAGCAGTCAGGATAATAGATGTGATTTTATTTTGTTTGTCAGGAAGAAAAGCAGAGAGAATTTGTCTTAACGTTGTTAGCCCCATTGACAGGACCGCCGTATACAGGCCCATAAAACAATACATGATGATATAGAGGATATTCCCGATACCGTATTGAAGCATTGTTGCCCGCGTGCTTTTGAATAAGCCGCCTGAAAAGAAGAAAATATTGGCCAGCCACCCTAATATCTCAACCATTTTTGCCCCTTAGAGAAATCATGTTTTAATTTCTCTAAGGATATATAAAATATGTTAAACAACCATTACGGAAAGATAAAATTTTAGGTAAAAATTATCGGTCACGTCCGGGAAAGGAGCACACCTCAATTTTGGGGGCTGGGTCCAATAACATGATGGCGGCGCTTCGAAGGGCTCTATTCGCTACAGCTATATCGTTTTGACGTGCTGATAGTGATTGCGCAAAACTTTCGGGAAGTTGATCTGTTAGGCCAGCGAGCTTTGTAGCCTCTAGCAGCAGTTGTGCATGTCCCTTAATGCCAAAAACATTTGCATCTTTGATACCAGAAAGGCGGACCCACGCGGCACCAGAGGCATCGTCTCCAGCTTCAACAATGCCGTGTGCGTTTCTGACAACAGGTACCATAGCCATTGTAGACATAGCAATAATATCGCCGTTTTTGACACCATCTTCACGGTCCGGGCCGCCCCAAACACGGACATCTCCTTTTACGGGATGGCGTGAAATCTCATATTTCGCTATAAGAGTACCTGTTTCACTCTTTGCTTCTTCCACTTCTTCTCTGTCTGCTGTTTGCTGGTCAGTTTCGCCTTCGTCTTTAAATCCTCCAGTGAGCGCAAGCAATCCAAGTCCTGGATCTGCGCCTCTTGTGATTAATTTAACGTATGCATTTCCATCTTCGTCGAGGCTAATACGAATCTGATCTGCTGCTTTTTGTTCGGATACGTTACGGCCTTTGAAGGTGCCAATTCTTACGACAACATCTTCTCCAACTCCTGCTCGTTTTTCATCAAAGGCTGTTTGAAGCATGTCATTTATGGCCTTCACATCTTTGCCTCCAACCATGGTGTCACCGTATGGGTTCTCTGGCGAACCATATACTTGCACTTCGTTTGTCCATCCAAAAAGTTTTGCTATGTTCATGTTGTTTACCTTCCTTAAAATTGTAATCGAAGCTTTTCTATCAATCAGGCGTAAATTTTAACACAACCAAAATAATTATGTCAACCAAATTTTCCGTGACTTTATAGATTGGTAGCGGTAAAAATCCACCCATGACTAATACACAAAAAAGACGTGTCGTTGTGACAGGAATGGGAATTATTTCCTGCATTGGAAATGATGCCCAGACGGTTCTGGCCTCGTTGAAGGCTGGTAAATCGGGGATCACCAAGGACCAAACTTACGCCGAAATGGGGTTTCGCTCCCAAATTTCGGGAAAGCCGGATATTGACCTTGTGGAGGCCATTGATAAGCGTGTCTTGCGCTTTATGGGCGATGGTGCGGCCTATAACCATCTGGCGATGGAACAAGCCATTAAGGATGCAGGCTTGGAAGACACTCAAGTCTCCCATGAGCGCACAGGTATTGTGATGGGCTCCGGCGGGCCATCTACGCGCTCTCAAGTGGCTGCGGCAGATATTGCACGGGAAAAGGGGCCAAAGCGGGTCGGGCCATTTGCGGTGCCTAAATGTATGAGCTCCACCAATTCTGCGACAATTGCCACGAATTTCAAGATTAAGGGTGTGAATTACTCCATTTCTTCGGCTTGTTCCACGTCGGCGCATTGTATTGGTAATGCGGTAGAGCAAATTCAGCTTGGCAAGCAGGATATTATGTTTGCTGGTGGCGGGGAGGAGCTGGACTGGACGTTATCAGTGCTTTTCGATGCGATGGGAGCGATGAGCTCTAAATATAATGATACACCTGACAAAGCGGCCAGAGCCTATGATGCTAATCGTGACGGCTTTGTGATTGCGGGCGGCGGCGGCGTGGTTGTGCTGGAAGAATATGAAGCGGCCAAGGCGCGCGGTGCGAAGATTTATGCGGAAGTCACCGGGTATGGAGCCACGTCAGACGGGGCCGATATGGTGGCGCCAAGCGGTGAGGGCGCGGTACGCTGTATGCGCCAAGCACTTAGCACTGTGACCAAGCCTGTGACTTATATCAATACGCACGGTACGTCTACGCCTGCGGGCGATATTACGGAGCTGGATGCGATCCGCTCTGTCTTCGGGCCTTTAGATCAAGATATGCCGCATATCAGTGCGACGAAATCAATGACAGGTCACAGCCTCGGTGCGACAGGGGTGCAAGAGGCGATTTATTCCATTCTCATGCTGCAACATGATTTTGTCTGCCCGTCCATCAATATTGAGACGTTAGACGCGGGCGCAGAAGGCCTCCCTATCGCGCGGGAGCGCGTGGATGGGGTAGAGCATCAATCGGTGATGAGCAACTCCTTTGGCTTCGGCGGGACGAACTGCACACTCGTGATGAGCCGAGTGGAGGATTAAGAAATGGGTAATATGAAATCAGAATTGATGAAAGGCAAGCGTGGGTTGGTCATGGGCGTAGCCAATGATAAGTCTATCGCCTGGGGAATGGCGCGCACACTGCATGCGCACGGCGCGGAGATGGCTTTTACCTACCAAGGTGAAGCCTTTGGCAAGCGGGTTAAGCCTTTGGCGGAATCTATTGGCGCGAATGTGCTCATTGATTGTGATGTGTCCAAGGAAGAAGATTTGGATAATGCTTTTGCTGTTTTGAAACAGGAATGGGGAGAGCTGGATTTTGTAATTCACGCCATTGCCTATTCAGATAAAGAAGAGTTGAAAGGGCGTTATGTGGACACAAGCCTTGAGAATTTCCTGACCTCTATGCATATTTCTTGCTACTCCTTTACTTCTGTTATGCGCCGGGCAAGCGCCATGATGAATGAGGGAGGGAGTGCGGTGACGCTTTCCTATTACGGCGCAGAAAAAGCGATGCCCAATTATAACGTCATGGGGGTGGCAAAAGCTGCGCTCGAGTCATCCGTGCGCTATTTGGCGGCGGATTTAGGACAAGATGGTATTCGCGTGAATGCGATTTCGGCGGGACCAATGAGGACCTTGGCGGGTGCTGTTATTGGTTCTGCGCGCACAACGTTCAAATACAACCAACTGACCTCTCCCTTGCAGCGCTCCGTTGAACTAGATGAATTAGGCGGAACCGGGCTTTATCTACTGTCTGATCTTTCCGGCGCCGTGACAGGCGAAATTCATTACGTAGATTGTGGCTTCAACGCTGTCGGCATGCCCATGCCCGATAAGCTTAAAGAGTTTGGCTGATTCTTTGAAAAGGTACTTTTACGGCTTTGTTTTAGCGCTTTTGATTGGAGCGTTCGCTCAATTTCTAGGACAAAATTACGGCGCACCGCCGATGCTTTTTGCTTTGCTTATTGGCATTGCTTTTTCATTTTTATATGAGAGTGAGGGTTTTTCTCCTGGTATTTCATGGGCTGGTTCTTTTGTGTTGCGCATGGGAGTTGCCTTATTGGGTTTGCGTCTTTCTTTTGCAGATCTTGCCGCACTAGGGTGGGAAAGTGCCCTGCTTATTTTTATTGCAATTGTAAGCACAATTTTTGTGGGGCGTCTTTTGGCCCCAGTACTAGGTATTGCAAAATATTTTGGTGTGTTGACAGGTGGAGCCGTTGCGATCTGTGGGGCGTCGGCGGCCATGGCCATTTCCAGTATTTTACCTGATCATAAAGATAAAGACCGTGATCTAAGTGTGACTATCATCGGGATTACCTTTTTATCTACGGTCGCGATGGTTTTGTACCCGCTTATCGCGGAGATATTCTCATTGGATGTACGTGATAGTGGTGTTTTTTTAGGAGGAACAATTCATGACGTGGCGCAAGTTGTTGGGGCGGGGTATTCCGTTTCTGACCAAACGGGAGATATTGCCACTCTAACAAAGCTTGCACGGGTGAGTTTTCTTGTGCCTGTTGTGGTGTTTCTATCCTTTTACTTGAAAGAGCGCACGGAAATCGGCAAAAGTAGCGTAAAATTTCCGCCATTTTTATTGGTTTTTATTGCCTTGATGGTGATGAACAGCTTTTTCCAGATACCTGAAATCATGAAGGAAAGCGTCAGTGACTTTTCACGCTTCGCTTTGATCGTAGCTATTGGGGCAATTGGCCTAAAATCAAACCTCAAGCAAATAGTAAGCGTTGGCCTGCGTCCCATACTTCTTATTGTTGTGGAAACGCTTTGGCTAGCCGGAGTGGTTTTGGTATTTATCCACTTCGTTTAATAAGCTTTTGTCACACCACTTTGAATGGCTTTTTCGGCATTGTCTTTTGACATGATGGCGCACAGGGTTGTGCTACATTTGCCGCAGGAACCCTTGGCCATGAAGCCACCTTTTTTGGTTTGATGAATGGCTGGGTTTTGCATCTCCACGCCTTTTTCTTTACATTTCACGCAATATGCTGAAACCATAACTTTATACCTCCTGTTTATTATTTTTTGCGGGAAGAGCAAGAAAACGCGCTTCCACCCTCCATTATAGCATTATTTGCCAAATTTCAGAGTATCTTAATTTATTCAATAATTTCAAGCTGTAAACCCAACAAAATATTGACATAATTAAAAAACTTTTCTATAATTTGTGTTATTTTGCCTATGAATTCAAAATGCGGGGATAATCCATGTCTGAACAAAAAACACCAAATCTGGATTTTATGGGGTTAGAGCGAATAGCGGAAGAAGAACATCTTAAGCGGGCATTGGCATCTGAAGAACCTCATGCTTATATTGCTGCGCGGGCAGGTCAGCGCGAATATGAAGGAGAGCCGGGGATCGGTTTTTGTAATGCCTCAAGGCTTCATGCCGATGTTATTTTGGATGGAAATTACGATTTGTCTGCCGAAGAGAATAAGCAGGATATTTGGAACACATTTAAGGAGTTTGGTTCATCCTTTAGTAAAGAAACACTTCGGATTCTTGCTCATAAGGATGCTAAAAAATACGAAGAGCTTGTAAAAGTGATTTGTGAAAATGATGTGACAAAAGGTTATTTTGAGAAATTGCGTAATCCTCCAAAAATTAGGCATTTCCCTTTTGATTAATGCACTGTTTTCGGAAAAGTAACTATAATAACTATTGACATATTAACATGCCTTCTTTACATCCGTTAGATATTACGTATTTGTAAGGAGGAAGAAATGTCATTCGTGAAATTTTCAACGAAACAAAAAACTATAGCCACATTGCTTGCAGCATTTACTGCTGCTGGGGCATATGGCTTGTTAAACACTTCTGATAATCATTTTACTGAAGCTATTCCAGATAAACACAGCGATTTAAATGCACGCCTTAATAGTTTGGAGATCGTGTTGGATTTAAAAAGTGAAAATGCCCAAAAGCGTCGAACAGCTCTTGCCCGTCTTTCTGTTTCTATAAGGGATAACAAAACTAACTTGTCGGGACGTGAAGTTGAAATATTCAACCAACTTGTGACTATGATGAATAACAATGATGATGAAGGTCTTCAAACACACGCGTCTTATGTTTTATCCGAGTTTCTTGAAAGATATGAAAGGCACATTCCTGGGCTATGGAATGTAATGGTAGAGCTTGTTGAGCGTGATGACGTACCAGAAGTATCGTCGGCTATGGCGCTTGGTAGAGTTGTTAAAATGGGGGCGGAAGACGAAGGCAGGGCCGCCCAAGCCTGGGATATTGCACGAGATAAGTTAAAACATGGATCTGAAATGGTTAGAGGTGTAGCGGTGTTAAGTATCGCAAGTCTGGGTTCTAAGTATCAAGGGAAATACTTAGTGTCAGGTCACAGTATTTTAGCTCAATTGCTAAATAGTGAGACTGAAAGCGAAGATATATGTTCAAAGGCTGCCAAAAGTATGGCATGGATTGCAGTCGTTCAACCGGCCCAAAAAGAAATGATTTGGCAAGAATTGATGGCAGAATATACGAAGAATCCGGGTTCTTGGGTCACTTATGAGGGGCTTGGTATCATGGGGGCAGCTTTCGAAGACAAAAGAGATCTCGTATGGCCAATATTAGAAAAAGTTATGTTTAAAGAAGGTATTATTGGAAGCAATAAGGCTGCGGAACGTGCTACTGCGGCGCTACGTGCAATTGCTCCAATGGTTCAAAGTGATAAATATATTGCACAGTGGGTTGTTGATTCAAGCGCTGTCTATGGGCTTACTCGGTTTTCTGGTTTATCTGGTTACCCAATGCCTACGACCCTTCGAGCCGCAGCGATGAGTACTATGTTAAATGCATGTGCCTCACATCAAGAATTGGCAAAGGAGCTGATTCCAAAATGTTTTGTAATGCTTAAGTCTTTGTCAAATGACGGGGACAGTATAATGTCAGGTTATTCCAAAATAGCGTTGAGGGAACTTACGTCGTTTGCCAAACGGCATGACATAGATTTGGCTCCTAAACCTAAAGCTCCAACACCGAATTAAGGATATGATGGGAAGGCGCTTTAATGCACCGTCAGTAAATTCTCGGCGATGACATCTGGGCAATCGGAAAACATAGAAGCCACGCCCCAGCTTTGATATTTACGTGCCTCCATAGGGTCATTGACGGTATAGATAAGCGGGTGGAGGTCTTCATCAATAATATCTTCGATGACCTCACGCTTGGCCAGATTGCTTCCTACATTCACGGTTTTAACATCGAGATAATCGGCGAGATCTTTCCATTTTGGATCAAGCTCTTCTCCGCCGAGCAGTAATCCCCGGTTCCAATCTGGCATCATATCTCGTGCGGCCTCAAGGCAAACATGCTGGAATGAGGAAATGAGCAGCTTGTCATTTTCATCCCAGATTTGTGAAAGATGGTCGAGCGCGATCTCGGCTGTTTCCTTTTCCCGGCCCGGACAGGGTTTAAACTCCACATTCATGCCCAGATCATGTTGAAGGCAGACCTCAACCGCTTCTTCAAGGGTAGGGATTTTAATGCCGGTGAAGCTATCGGCGAACCAGCTTCCGCATTCGAGGTTTTGAAGCTCTGCGTACGGCGTGTCGGCCATATTGCCCGAACCATTTGTTGTGCGCTCCAACGTATCATCATGAAAAAGAACGGGAATACCATCGCTTGTCAGCTTGACATCGAACTCAACCCACGTCACATTGAGGTCGCTTGCAGCATGTAAACTTTCAAGCGTGTTTTCGGGGGCATAGGCGCACGCGCCACGGTGACCGATGACTTTTGGTAATGTAAGTGCCATGCGGAGTTAATAGCATGGTCGTGAGATGAGGGATAGAGAAAATGAGCGCAAGCGCGATAAAAATTGATGAGATGGCTGAAGATCAGGATAATGATTTCGTGCCGCCTAAACAAGAAAAGAAGGCCCCCAACCACATGTATGGAACTATTGGTGCCAAAATCGGCTGGCGTGATTGTGGCGGGGAGAAGGGACGCGGGGTGTTCGCGCTCGAAGATATTCCCAAAGGCACGATCATTGAGGTTGGACCGGTTATTCCTGTAGCGGCCGATGCTATACCTGAAGAGGGCGGTGCGCCCGATGGATATTTACTTGATTGGGATCCGGATGAAGAGGGGGAGGAACACTGCATGGTCTGTGGCTATATCATGATGACCAACCACAGCAAAAACCCGACCATGTATCTTGAGAATAATTATGAAGAAATGACCGTAACCTCTTATGCTATAAGAGATATTAAGGCTGGAGAAGAGCTAACGTGGGATTACTCCTGCGACATCTGGTTTGATGAGGAAGAGGGTTAATCATCCTTTGCGAGCCGTTTTAATGGGCTTGGAAGAGCTTTTTTGTCTGACGGGCTTTCAAGGTGCGGCTTATGTTGAGGGGAGGGCGATCCTGCTAAATGATTAAATACAGTGCTAAAATCTCCACTTTTTGCACAATTTGCCTTTAGGCGATCTAAGGCCTCTTTGTATCTTTTTAATTCCTCTTGAGTGTATTCAACATCAGTATAGAAGTCAGAGTTTTTATAGTTTGGTTTCGCTTTGGATTTTTCATCTTCTGATGAGTGTGTATATGTCTGGTGTTGTCTATTATCTCGGGTTGATAATTCACGGTCATAGGCTGATTTTGCGGCAGGGTTCTTCAAAATATCGTAGGCGCGTCCTACAGCAACAAATTGTTTCGTTGCGTTTTCTTGATCATCAGGATGTCTATCGGGATGGGTCTCAAAAGCGCGCTTTTTGTATGCGCGAGTGATTTCTGGTGCCGTTGCGTTGGATTCAATCCCTAAACGCTCATATAGATTTAGCGGATTAAAATCCTCGTCTTTGAAGGTGATACGTTGCATTCGATTTCCTCACACTTTTTTATTTATGTAAATTTAAAGAATAATGCAAAAAATGTCAATAAAAAACCCGCTATCAAGGCGGGTTTTTGTTTGTTTCTCCAATATTTTCCTCTCCCTTTAGGGAGAGGCAACGAGGCTTAGGTTTCCCAAACGGGAAAGCTATAGCCGAGTGGTGAGGGGAATAACGATATGGTTTCGCATCTCAAAACGCCCTCACCCCAACCCTCTCCCAAGGGGAGAGGGAGAAAAATTTAAGCCGCGTCTTCGTCGCGTTGTTTACGCTCACGCTTGGCGGGCTCACGTTCTTCGCCAGTTTCCTGATCTACACGCTTCATGGAAAGCTTCACTTTGCCGCGATCATCCATACCAATGCAAAGCACTTTAACTTCGTCGCCTTCATTGACGATGTCGGTGGTTTGACCCACGCGCTCATCAGCAAGCTCAGAAATGTGAACAAGACCGTCTTTGGCACCCATGAAGTTCACGAAGGCTCCAAAATCAACGGTTTTAACAACTTTACCGTCATAGACTTTGCCTACTTCCGGCTCATCCGTGATGTCCTTGACCCATTTGACGGCCTGATCAATGGATTCCTGATTAACTGCAGAAATCTTGAGGCTTCCATCATCGTCAATATCAATCTTGGCGCCTGTGGTTTCGGTGATCTCACGGATCACCTTACCGCCTGTTCCAATCACATCGCGGATTTTATCAACCGGGATTTGCATGGAAACAATTTGCGGCGCGTACTCGGACGTTTCACCGCGTGCCTCGGTCAAGGCTTTCGCCATCTCGCCAAGGATATGAATCCGCCCGTCTTTGGCCTGAGCCAGCGCGATTTTCATGATTTCCTCGGTAATGGAGGTAATCTTGATATCCATCTGAAGGGAGGTAATCCCGTCTTCAGTACCGGCCACTTTAAAGTCCATATCGCCGAGGTGATCTTCATCGCCCAAGATATCTGAAAGAACGGCGTAGTCCTCACCTTCCTTGATCAAGCCCATGGCGATACCCGCAATCGGGCGGGCCAAAGGCACACCGGCATCCATCATGGCCAGAGAGCTTCCGCAGACAGTCGCCATAGAAGAAGAACCGTTGGATTCTGTGATTTCTGATACGTTACGGATGGTGTAAGGGAAATCCTCTGATTCCGGCAAAAGCGGGTTAATCGCACGCCATGCGAGCTTCCCGTGACCAATTTCACGACGTCCCGGAGGGCCTACACGACCTGCTTCGCCTACAGAATAGGGTGGGAAGTTATAGTGCAGCAAGAAGCGCTGACGGTATTCACCCTCAAGTGAGTCCATGATCTGTTCATCCTGACCTGTTCCAAGGGTGGTCACCACAAGAGCTTGTGTCTCCCCACGTGTGAACAGAGCAGAACCGTGCGCACGAGGAAGAACACCAACTTCCGCGACAATTTGACGCACTGTTTTAGTATCACGTCCATCGATACGGTTGCCGGTTTTTAAAATGCTGCCGCGCACCACATCTGCTTCGAGGTTTTTGAACTCAGCCGCAATCATTTCCTTCGTGATGCCGTTTTCTTCATCAAGGAAAGTTTCCACCGCCTCAGCCTTCACAGCGTCTTTGGCTTCATAACGTTCCATTTTATCTGTATGACCATAGGCCTTTACTACATCTTTTTCATACTTAGCTTTAAGATCTTCAGCTAATTTAATGACTTTAGGATCTTTTTCAGGAAGATCCCAAGGCTCTTTCGCCCCCATTTCGGCGAGTTCAATGATTCCGTCAATAACAGGTTGGAATCCGTTCCATGCGTGCATAACAGCGCCGAGCATGATGTCTTCTGAAAGCTCTGAAGCTTCGGATTCAACCATGAGAACACCTTCTTTTGTTCCCGCAGCGATGAGGTCCAGTTCAGAACCTTCCATGTCCTGCAATGTTGGATTAAGAAGATATTCACCGTCCTTGTATCCAACGCGCGCCGCACCTAGTGGTCCCATGAACGGAATGCCGGACATAGTGAGGGCGGCAGAGACACCGATCATCGCCACGATATCCGGATCATTTTCCATGTCATGCGCGACAACAGTACACATCACCAGAACTTCGTTTAGGAAGCCTTCAGGAAATAGAGGACGGATCGGGCGGTCAATAAGACGCGCCGTCAAAGTTTCTTTTTCAGAGGGGCGTGCTTCACGCTTAAAAAATCCGCCTGGGATTTTACCGGCGGCGTAAGCTTTTTCCTGATAATGAACCGTCAGCGGGAAGAAGTCTTGCCCTTCGCGAATGCTTTTGGCAGCAGTCACAGCACAGAGCACTGTTGTTCCGCCAAGAGTGGCCATGACACATGAGTCAGCCTGACGGGCGATTTTTCCAGTTTCCAAGACCAATGTCTGGCCTGCAAATTCAATTTCTTTACGATATATATTAAACATTTATTTTCCTTGTTTGTTATTTTCAAGCCCGCAGATTCTTTTATGAAGCCGTCATCCGTCGCTTGCGCTCCGTCGAGTTTCATAAAGGTTCCGCAGGTCTTAAAGCGGTTAAATTTATGTACGAGAAGTAGCCTTGAAAAAGCTCTTAAAGAGAATGTCGGTGGACAGTTAAAAGTTTAAGTTCCCTCAAACGCTTAACAGTCAACCGATGATGTTCTTTAAAAACAACCAAAGGCGCTTTTCACACGGCGTATTTAATGGCATGATTGCGCCGGAAAGTCAAAGATTTTAATGAGAAGAGGAACTTATGCCTAACTATCTTGTATTGCTGCGTCATGGCCAGTCTGAATGGAATTTAGCCAACCGTTTTACGGGCTTTAAGGATGTCGAATTGACCGAAAAGGGGATAGAGGAGGCCAAAAATGCCGGAAAACTTCTTAAAGACGCCAATATCCGGTTCGATCAGGTTTTTACAAGCACGCTCAAACGTGCCAATGAAACGGCGGAATTGGCTTTGAAAGAAGCCGGGCAGGCCGAATTGCTGGAAAGTATGGTTTATCATGATGATCTGCGGGAGCGCGATTACGGCGACCTCACAGGGCTGAACAAGGATGAAACGCGCGAAAAATTCGGGGCAGATCAAGTGCATATCTGGCGCAGGTCCTATGACACGCCGCCACCGGGCGGAGAATGCTTGCAAGATGTGGTGGAAAAGCGTGTGCGCCCTTATTACGAAGCTCATATTAAACCAATGGTGGAAGAGGGGAAGAATGTCCTTATTGCTGCTCATGGAAACTCTCTTCGCGCGATGCTGATTATCCTTGGTGCCGAAACACCTGAAACAATTAATTCTGCTGAAATGGAGACTGGCGTTCCCGTAGTTTTTGAAATTGAAAACGGCAAGATTCTCAAACGTTATACGCTTAAATAATATTTAAATCACCAAGGCACGAAGTCACCAAGATTTTATTAAAAATTTCTTTGTGTCTTGGCGTCTTGGTGGTTATACCTTTTGTTCGTTCAATAAAAGGATTTAGACATGGATATATCAAGGGTTTCTATTGGCGATAACCCGCCGCATCAGGTCAATACCATCATTGAAAATCCGATGGGGGGACCGCCAGTGAAATATGAGCTGGATAAGGAATCCGGTGCTATTTTTGTGGACCGTTTTTTACACACGCCGATGCGCTATCCGGGTAATTATGGGTTCATTCCTCATACGCTTTCCGAAGATGGAGATCCGGTAGATGTGCTTGTGGTAGGAAATACGCCCGTAATGCCCGGTGCCGTGATTTCGGTGCGTCCTATTGGCGTGATGATGATGGAAGATGATGGTGGTCTGGATGAAAAGATTATCGCGCGTCCGGTATCAAAGCTTTTCCCTTATCACGCAGATGTTGAGGAATATACGGACCTTCGCCCGATTTTGCGCGAACAGATTGAGCATTTCTTCACCCATTATAAAGACCTTGAAAAGGATAAATGGGTCAAGATTGGCAAATGGGGTGACGCTAGCGAAGCACGGCGTTTGATTGAAGAGGGGATTGAACGCGCCAAAAAATAAAAAAACCGGCCGGTTGAGCCGGTTTTTTCGGTAATTTCTTCGAATTTTCTTTAACGGCGGATGCCTAAGCGTTTGATAAGGTCGCTATAGCGGCCTTCATCATTTTCTTTCAGGTAATCCAAAAGCTTACGGCGCTGCGCGACCATAGCCAAAAGACCACGGCGGGAGCCAAAATCTTTTTTGTTGGTTTTCATGTGCTCAGACAGGTTATTAATCCGCTCTGTCAGGATCGCTACCTGAACCTCCGGGGAACCTGTATCGCCTTTTTTGGTGGCGTATTCTTCAATAACTTCTGCTTTTCTTTCAGTGCTAATCGACATCGTAATCTCCTTCTTTATTTGTTTTCAAGCCTGCAACCGTCGCTTCGGCCGCCCGAGTTTGAAAAATTGTTCCGTTCAAACCCGACACGGCCTTTAGGCCGGGGTTGTGGGCTTGAACAAAAAAGTTACATATTGAAGACTCGAACAGGGTGAATTTGGGCACCTTCTATCTCAACCATGGCTAGGGCATTTCCGTCATAGGTTGCCAAAGCGGTCGTGATTTCATCCGATTTCCAATCAATCCCAAGGGCCTCAAGGCGGTTAAGATCGGGCTTGGAAAGAAATGAAATATGGTTTCCATTCTTCACCGATGATGCCTCCTGATCCTTCAAGGCCAGAGCCGGGATGTCGTCCAGGACGGTCTGAAGGGGGAGGACAACGCTGCGCGTGTCTTCATCTTGGGAAGGGTTATCAATCATTTTTTGGAAAATGTCCAGTGAAATCGCATTTTTAAGCTCTAAAGGGCCGACTTTTGTGCGTTTAAGGCTGGAAATATAGCCATAACAGCCCAGAATCTCGCCCATATCACGCGCCAGAGAGCGGATATAGGTGCCTTTTCCGCATGTTATACGAAACGAAGTTTTATTTTGCCTAGCCGTAGCGGGCCTGCCCGCCTGAGGCAGAATAGAAAAGCTCTCAATATATACTTTTCGTGATTTAATCTCTACTTGCTCACCATCGCGGGCAATGTCATAGGCACGCTCTCCATTGATTTTAATGGCGGAGAATTGGGGTGGAGTTTGTACTATCTCACCCATAAAGCGCGGGAGGATGGCGGTGATTTCTTCTTCGCTTGGCCGCTTGTCGGAGGAATGAATGACCTCCCCTTCGGCATCATCTGTGCTGCGCTGTTCTCCCCACGTAACTTCGAACTCATAAGTTTTAAACGCGTCTTGAATAAAATTGACCGTCTTGGTTGCTTCGCCCAAGGCAATAGGAAGAACGCCAGAGGCAAGGGGGTCTAACGTGCCGCCATGACCAACCTTCTGC
This sequence comes from Alphaproteobacteria bacterium, assembly GCA_022763065.1. Lineage (GTDB taxonomy): Bacteria > Pseudomonadota > Alphaproteobacteria > Micavibrionales > Micavibrionaceae. Next base: position 6,621 of record JALEGH010000065.1, on the reverse strand, counting down.
GCATTCAAGGCGCGCCGTATCTTGCCAACGGCCCGCGTGGACGTTACTCCAACCGGCTTATGCAGGTTGATCCAGCCATTGATTTTGAGACCTTTTTTACGACGTGCCATGATTTGAGGCAGATTTGATTTAAGGGGAAGGAGGTTTGGTTACGTCTGATTTTTCTGCGCGTATTTGTTCTGCGTTATAGTCTTTGGTATTGTAAATATCATACAACCCTTTGGTATATATACAAACACCAGCAACGAGAGCGCCGAGCCAGAGGCTCTTATTAGTAGGGTCAGGGCAGGCCGTACCAGCGCAATTGCCGGGAATGGAGTTCCACACTTTTTCCAGAGAAGTTAAGGCGACTCCGCCCCCGCCTATAATACAAGCTGCAATTTTGAATACATGTTTCATTTCGCTCATAACGTTGCTCTCAAAAATTTGGCTACTGTTTTCTTTAGGTTTCCGCTGCCAAAGGATCGCGTATAGCCCAGAGCAAAAGAAGCAAACCCGAGGGCCATATAGGCACCCATTTCCAGTGTTAAGTGAGGTGCAAGGCATGCGGCTGTGGCCGTTGCTCCAAAAGTTGCGGCTCCGACATAGGCAGCAACGAAGTTAAATACAGTACTCATAATTTTCTTTCCTTTTGCTCTTAGGGTTGCGGAGGGGGGTTTTGCGGGTCCAAATAATCGGCCAGTTTTTCACGAACGGTTTTTTCACCCTCTTTGGGGTTCCGGTAACCAATTGCAAATAACGCTGCTCCGACGAAAAAAACTGTAACTGTAGGAACGGTAAAACTCATATCTGAGATTCTTGGGCAGAGATTTATCCAGCTTCCGCCACAGTTACCCGGTAATGCACTATGCAGAAAAATAGCGGAAAGAGCAGAAGTTGTAGCACCAGCAATACATGCTGCAGCCTTGAATACATGTTTCATAGTAGTTTCCCTTTGCCTTAAATAATTGAATTCAAGCCGAAGGCTACGAAGGGGAGCGTTCTATGTCAAGTAAAAATATGAAAAACTATTTTTCTTGATCTGAATATTGGATATTGCTCAAAATTTCATCGAGTTTTTGAACATTTTCGAAGGAGGTGTCTTCTTTGAACCGGACTTTCGGCGTGAATTTCAGATTAGAATTGGCGTTGATGTCTTTTTGAAAGATGCTGGCGCTGTTATTGAGCGCGGGTAAAAGCTCATCCATTTGAAGCCCGCCCAGTGAAATGACATAGGCTGTGGCCTGTTTGAGGTCAGGGGAGGGGCGCACCTCCGTCACTGTGATATTGTTGCCCGCATCCAACAGGATTGCTTCATGAAAATGCCCACGGCTCATCGTCTCGGCAATGATATGCCGCAATTGCTCTCCGACACGGAGTTGTCTTTGTGATGGACCGTTATTTTGCATTTTGTTTTTTAATTTAATACCCGTTTACCTAAGTCTGTCATCCCCGCGATTTGCGTAGAAAATATAAACGGCGGGGATCCATGTGTGTTCAGCTTTGCTGAACTTCTTCTCTGAATCCCGTTCGTGTCAATTCGCTTCGCTCATACCAACGGGATGACAGCACGATTTATTCCAATGTTCTCGCTTCTTCGACGATTTCATAGCATTCAATAACGTCTTTTTCTTTGATGTCGTCGTAATTTTCAAAGGCCATACCGCATTCCATACCCTCTTTAACTTCTTTGACTTCGTCTTTGAAGCGCTTGAGTGTTTTGAGTGTGCCTTCATGGATCACCACATCATCGCGCAACAAGCGGACTTTGGCACCGCGTTTGACCATGCCTGTTGTGACCATACATCCGGCAATGTTGCCGTATTTGGAGATATGGAAGACTTCGCGGATTTCGGCGTGACCAAGATATTCTTCACGTTCTTCAGGGGCCAGCATGCCGCCCAGAATGGCTTTCGCGTCGTCAATGACATCATAAATCACGTTATAATAGCGAATGTTCAAAGCATCACGCTGCGCTTGCTCACGCGCTTGCGCATTGGCGCGCACATTAAAGCCGATGAGAAGAGCGTTTGAGGCTCCGGCCAGTGTGACATCAGACTCAGTAATTCCTCCAACTCCGGAGTGAAGGACCTGAATGGCCAGCTCGTCATTATCTTCGGTGAGTTTGTTCAAGGAACCGATGATAGCTTCAACGGAGCCGTGAACATCCCCCTTAATCACAACAGAAAGCGTTTGCTTTTCACCTTCTTTGGCGGCGGCCAGCATGCTTTCCATGGTGCGGCCTGAGGCGGCAGCAACGGCCTGTATGTCGCGTTTTTGGCGCTGACGGTATTGCGCAATTTCGCGGGCCTTCGATTCATCTGCAACATTGAGGATATCTCCGGCATCCGGTGTGCCGTTGAGCCCTAAAACCTCGACAGGGAGACCCGGAATGGCCTCTTGGATTTGCTCGCCTTTATCATTAATGAGTGCGCGCACACGTCCGGTCTCAGAGCCGACAACGAATGTATCACCGACTTTAAGCGTACCGTTTTGAACCAAAATAGTGGCGACAGACCCGCGCCCCGGTTCCATTTTGGCTTCAACGACTGCACCTTGTGCATCGCGGTCCGGATTGGCCTTGAGCTCCAGCAATTCCGCCTGAAGCAAAATAGCTTCAACCAGCTTATCAAGATTGGTTTTTTGAATGGCAGAAACCTCGATACATTGCACATCACCACCCATATCCTCAGGGATGACTTCATGTTGTAGGAGGTCTTGTTTCACCTTGTAAGGTTCCGCGTCCGGTAAATCTATCTTGTTGACCGCAACTATGATCGGCACTTCCGCAGCCTTGGCGTGGTTAATTGCCTCAATGGTTTGGGGCATGATGCTGTCTGCAGCTGATACGACCAGCACAACGATGTCCGTGACATTGGCACCGCGCGCACGCATTTCAGTAAAGGCGGCGTGGCCCGGCGTATCCAGAAATGTAACCTTATCACCTGATTCAACTTCGATCTGATAGGCTCCAATATGTTGGGTAATGCCTCCGGCTTCTCCAGCCACAACATCGGTTTGACGCAGCGCATCAAGAAGGGAGGTTTTCCCGTGATCCACATGCCCCATGATGGTCACAACAGGGGGGCGGGGTTTGAGGTCTTCTGCTTTATCTTCAATTCCTTCCAGTCCTTCTTCAACATCAGCCTCGGTGACGCGCTTGATTTTGTGGCCGAACTCTTCAACAACAAGCTCCGCCGTATCGGCATCAATAATCTGGTTGATAGTGGCCATGACACCAAGTCCCATAAGCGTCTTAATGACATCGGCGCCACGCTCCGTCATCCGGTTGGCAAGTTCTTGAACCGTGATGGTTTCAGGGATGGTCACTTCACGGTAGACTTTTTGGGCAGGCTCTTTAGGGCCTTGTGAGGCCAAGCGAGCTTTTTCCCGTGCGCGTTTTTGCGCGGCCAAGGACATACCCCGATCACGGTCATACTCATTATTGAGCACTTGCGTCACAGTAATTTTACCGCCGCGGCGGCGCTCAGATGTGCGAGGCGTGCGTGTAGGCTTTTTAAGTTTATCACGCTCTTCGGCTTGTTTCAGCGCCGGAGCTGTTGTTTGTTGTTGCCTAAATCTTTGTTGATTTTCTGCGTCTGCGGCGGCGGCGCGCGCTTTTTCTTCTGCTTCAATGCGCTCCAGTTCGGCGAGCTCCCGCGCGCGCGCATCCTGAATATTTTCCTCTTTTTGCTGCTCGACCTTGGATAGCCCCTTGGTAGGAGGAGGCGGCAAAGCGGAATCGCTGACACCATCATTGGCAAGTGCCTCTTTCAGCGCTTTGGCGCGCGCTTCGCGTTCTTCGGAGGTGAGCTTTTCCAGCTCGCTTTGCTCTTTGGCAAGAGGAGTTGTAGGGGCGGCGTGATCGGGTGTTTGAACCGCGCCGCGACCAGCAGAGCGTTTACGCCGTACCTCAACGACTGTTCCTCCGCCGCTTGGTGCTGTCTTTGCCGCAGCGCCACCTTTAAGGCTTAAGGTTCCGCCTTTCAAGCCCAGAGTTTTCTTCTTTGGAGACTCATCTTGTTTTTTTTCTTCACTCATTTTTCCGCTTTACCTTTTTATTTTTCGGTTCGGTTTTGCTTGTGTTCATCGCATTCGGCTCTTTTGAACCTTTTGCTATTTGCACCAAATCCGAACCTCCAAGCAAAGAGTGAAGTCAGGATTTGGTTTTAACTATCCATTGGAAGCAGCTTCAGTAGGCATTTCTCCTTCTGCTCCTTCATCAGTTGTTGCTGTTTCTTCTTGCGCATTATCATTCTTGGCATCTTCTTCGGCAAACCAGTGTTCACGCGCCTTCATGATGAGGGCTTCGGCCTCGCGTTCTTTCATAAAGCCTTCACCCATAATTTCCATGAGCTCATCTGTGGCGAGATCAGCGAGATCATCGCGCGATTTCACTTCATTCTCACCAAGCTTCATAATCATCTCAGGCGTTAAGCCTTCAAACTCCATGAGGTCATCTTGAATGCCGAGTTCTGTGCGTTTTTCTTCCAGCTCTTTGGCTTGTGCTTCAACCCATGCAACGGCACGGTTGATCAGCTCTTGCCCGATATCTTCATCAAAACCTTCAATCTCGGTCATCTCTTCAAGCGGGGTTTCAGCCAGCTCCCGAATGGATGTAAAGCCTTCGGCGATCAAAAGCTGTGCAATCATTTCATCCACGTCCAGACCACCAATGAATAGATCGGATCTGGTCTGAAATTCTTCGGCGCGGCGGGTGGCTTCTTCCTCTTCGGTCATGATGTCGATTTCCCAACCTACCAGCATGGAGGCAAGGCGGACATTCTGACCGCGACGCCCAATGGCGAGGGAGAGTTGATCTTCCGGCACCACCACATCCATGCGCTTTTTCTCTTCATCCATGACCACTTTGGCCACAGCAGCAGGCTGAAGGGCGGAGATGATGAAACTCCCTAAATCTTCTGTCCAAGGAATAATGTCAATTTTTTCGCCCTGAAGCTCATTCACAACCGCTTGGACACGGCTTCCGCGCATACCAACACAGGCACCAACAGGGTCGAGCGCACCATCACGGGACAAAACAGAAATTTTTGCACGGCTTCCCGGATCGCGGGCAACGGCTTTAATCTCAATCAGACCGTCATAAATTTCAGGTACTTCTTGTGTGAAGAGTTTAGCCAAAAAGTCAGGGTGTGAGCGGGAGGCAAAAATCTGCGGTCCGCGCATCTCTTCGCGTACATCATAGATATAGGCGCGCACGCGCTCTCCGTTTTTGAAATGCTCACGCGGCAGGCATTCCTCACGACGCAAAAGCGCTTCTGCACGACCGCTACCGATATCAATGGTCACATTGCCGTACTCAACACGTTTAACAACGCCGTTAATGACTTCACCAACGCGGTCTTTGAATTCCTCATATTGGCGGGCGCGTTCGGCCTCGCGTACTTTTTGCACAATTACCTGCTTGGCGGTCTGGGCAGCAATACGGCCAAAATCAAGTGGTGGAAGCTCATCAATCAGGAAATCACCCACTTTGGCGTCTTTTTTCTCGCGCTGTGCTTGCTCTAATGTGAGCTTACGTACTTCTTCTTCGTCTTCTTCTTCGATACTCTCCACAACTTCGCGGTAGCGCTTCAGGTCAATTTGACCATTCTTGCGATCAATATGGGCGCGGATATCATGGTCATAACCATATTTGGAACGGCCGGCCTTTTGAATGGCTTCCTCCATAGCGACAATAACAATCTCGCGATCAATATTTTTTTCACGGGCAACGGCATCGGCCACTTGTAACATTTCCATGATCTATTTTTCCTTATGTTTTCAAAATGTTAAATAAGTTTTTTAATCTAAAATCTTAAATTATATGAACCTTGTTTTCAGCGTTCTCTTCCAAAGCTTTCGTATGCTCCATAAGTGCGTCATTCATGACCAGCTTTGCTTTATATACGTCATTGAAGGGTAAGTCTACCATTCCCTGATCTGTTTTGAGCTGAATAAGGCCATTTTCAAACCCTTCTAAGCGCCCCCGAAAGCGTTTTTGACCTTCTTCCAAAGGGGGATCAATTTCGATTTTCGCCTCTAATCCCTTAAAGCGCTCATAATCGCTTTCACGCAAAAGTGGGCGGTCAATCCCGGCTGAACTGACCTCAAGGCGGTAAGCGCCTTCAATCGGGTCCTCCACTTCGAGGGTAGGGGAAAGCTCCCGACTAATAGCTGTACATTCATCAAGGGTTAATTTGCCGGTTTGCGGGTTTTCGGCAAAAATGCCTAAAATATCGCTCTTATATTCCACCCACAGCAGGTCAAAGCCCAGACCCTCAAGAACCGGAGCGGCTATCTCATATATTCTTTGTTCAAGTGCGCTTAGACGCATTTTTATTCCTTATTCTGTTGAGACTTAAGTAACAAAAAAGGCGGGTCTTTTGGACCCACCCAGACTTCAATCTCAGGTATTTGTAGGTTTTATAGGAGGTTTGAAGGGCTTTTGCAAGAAGTTTATTTCATATTGTGACTATAAGCACTGTCTACCATCCGCCGTACATCCTTATAGACTTCCAACACTCTTTTCTCATTTTCCACTGGCCACATGCTGATTGCGGATTCCCATGCGCCGGACAAATACCCGGGAACGACTCTTCGTCCTCCGGTTTCTTTTGAAAAATCAACACCTAATGCGTT
>JALEGH010000064.1 GCA_022763065.1 Alphaproteobacteria bacterium | reverse complement strand
GCAAACGGCAAGGCGATATCATGAGCCTCATTCATCATTACCTTCACGAATATAATCAGGATTTTGGTAAAAAATTTATCGGCTTGACGGATAATACACAAAATATTTTGAGCAATTATCACTGGCCGGGAAATATACGCGAACTTCAAAATATTTTAAGCCAGATTGTCACACTCAATCACGGCAAATATATTACCACCGATATGCTTCCTGAAACGCTCCATTCATTTGAAACATCTGATATTGTAAACGACCAAGAGCATTCTCCAGTGCCTGTCATGTCGATTCCCTTGTGGCAAATTGAAAAAAATGCCATTGAGCATATGATCGAATTTTGTAACGGAAATATCGTACAAGCCGCCGCAATATTGGATATTGCCCCTTCAACCATTTACCGCAAACTTCAGGGGTGGAAGAAAAAATAGCTTCTCCCTTTCTGGCTAGAGTCAGATCCTAAGCTTTGCTTGACCGAGTACTCATCTTCACTATACTTGCGCGTTAGTTTTGAAACAAACAACGTTCAATCAATTAGTAAGAAGGATATTTTGATGTTTAATGAATTCAAGAATTTTATCGCCCGCGGAAATGTTATGGACATGGCTGTTGGTATTATTATTGGTGCTGCATTTACCGCCATTGTAAACTCAATGGTCGGTGATGTGATCATGCCTGTTATCGGTGTTGTGACGGCCGGCATTGATTTTTCAAGTCTCTTTGTTGCCCTTGATGGCGCAACCTATGCAACACTGGCCGAAGCCGAAGAGGCAGGCGCAACCGTCATAAAATACGGCTTGTTTATCAATGCCGTTATCAATTTCTTGATTGTTGCTTTCGTTATTTTCATGCTGGTTAAGCAAATTAATAATCTTAAGAAAAAAGAAGCGGAAAAACCCTCCGCGCCTGCGGCAGATATCAAGCTTTTAACGGAAATCCGTGACCTTTTGAAAAAATAAGCTGTTGGCCGCCCAAAAAACACCAAAAGGCCCTTGAAAACAGGGCCTTTTTTGTTACGAGTGATTTAAAACTTGAAAAAAAATGCCAATCCCTCTATCAATTCAACATTGTTATGGGGCCGTAGCTCAGCTGGGAGAGCGCTTCGCTGGCAGCGAAGAGGTCGACGGTTCGATCCCGTTCGGCTCCACCACCTTCACTATCACCAACTTTTACCCACCTTCGTTAACAACCTCAAAACCCTTGTAAAGAAAGGGTTTTGATATCACACTCTTGCACTTTCTTTCATATTAGATTGTTTACAGCCGGAAAATTTAGGGGTACTTTTCAGGGGTACTGTCTAATTTCTGGGGGTATCAATGAAACTTACAGACACCGCTTGCAAAAATGCAAAGCCAAGAGAAAAACCCTACAAAATATTTGATGGGGGAGGGCTTTACTTGCTTACAAAGCCAAACGGATCAAAATTATGGCGCTTTAAATACCGGTTTTTGGGCAAAGAAAAACTATTAGCCATTGGACCATATCCCACAATAAGTTTGGCAGAGGCTAGAGAAACCAGAGAAAAAGCCAGAAAACTTCTCTTAAAGCACCCACCCCAAGACCCAATGCTTCACAAACAAGAAGTAAAGCTGAATGCGATAAAGAATGCACAAAACACATTCAAGGCAGTAGCAAAAGAATGGCACAACAACCAAGTTGATAGATGGACAAGAGGATACGCTCAAAAGGTTAATAGATGCTTGGAAATGAATATATTTCCTTACATAGGCAATAGACCAGTAGCAGAAATAGAGCCTCCTGAATTGTTAGAATGCTTACGCAAAATTGAGAAAAGGGGCGCTTTTGATATCGCGGGAAGAGCCAAACAAATATGTGGACAAGTATTTAGATACGGTGTTCAAACTGGGAAGTGCAAAAGAGACCCTTCAGTAGACCTAAAGGGGGCTTTAAAAACACGGAAAACAAAACATTTTAGAACTCTAGAGCCAGAACAAATACCGGAACTCTTAAGCGCTCTAAACAGAAATGAGGCTAACCTCTATGATAGGACCATACGAGCTACTTGGTTATCTCTTTATACGTTTTGCCGTCCCATAGAAATTAGAATGGCCAGATGGGAAGAAGTGAGTCTAGAAGAATCTATATGGCGTATTCCAGCAGAACGAATGAAAATGCGAAAAGATCATATTGTTCCTTTATCCAGACAAGCTTTACAAATATTCAAAGAGCAAAAAGAAGAAATTGGTTACTTGAAAACTGAGTGGGTTTTCCCTTCCCAAATAAGCTTAAAGAGGCCAATGAGTGATGGAACAGTAAATAAGGCTATCAAACTGCTGGGATTTGGCAATGTTCTTGTCGCCCACGGCTTCAGGGCTTTAGCCAGAACAACAATACGAGAAAAGTTAAAATTTGACAGCGAAATTATCGAACGCCAACTTGCGCACAAAGCTTCTGGACCATTGGGAGAAGCATATGACAGAACACAATTCATTGAAGAGCGAACAAAAATGATGCAAATATGGGCTGACTATTTAGATAGTCTTCAAACGAACGGCAAAGTCATAGTTGGTCAGTTTGGTTAAAATATGCGAAATAGAGAGAGACTTATAGAATCCGCGGGCCGCGAAAAGAAAGAATATCGCATTTTCAGTCTCAAGCTAGCTGAAGAGTTGGCAAAAATTGTTGGAAAAAAAGAAAATCCTGACTCTCTAAGCTTAATATCCGATTCTCAAGTGTGGTTTTTTATTGATGATGTCATATGCGATGCACACAAACAGTACAAAAATGATCAAAAAGTTCGGCGGAAAAACAAACTTATTTCATCTAGGGCCGCGAGGCAGTCAGATATAGCATTTTTAAAAAAATCACGAGGTATGGTGAATAATCCAAAAGTATGTCTTGAGGATGAAAGACTTATGAAGCTTATTTATAGCTGCTTACCTAGACCGCAATCTATTACTCCGGAAGAATTAGAAGGAGAAATTGAATGCACTATTTCTTTACTAGAGCGGCAAAAAGGAAGAAGATCATATCCGGCAACACAAGGGCTTTTTGATAATTTAGCAGAGCTGTATAAAGAACTGACAAAAGATACAATTGTTTTTATGCAAGAAAATAACGGGTATCCAAGAGGGCATTACTTTAAAAACTATGAAGTATCCTACCGGTTCGCAGACCACTTTCTTGAGTTTGTAAACGGTATTCTATCCGAAAAAGAATTCTCTTACGGTGATTATAAAAGTTGGGGAACACAATCTTATCCCAAAATACCACAAGAAGACCTTCAAAATATTTGGTTAAGTTCAATTGAAAAAATTAATAACAAAAGTAAGCCCGCCGGATAATAAATCCAGACTGTATTCCCACCAGTTTCGTGTCAATTAGTCTGATTCAGTAATCTTTTTGAGAAAATATTCTATGCTTTAATAGCCCTTATGGCACGTGACTTCACGTGAAAAACTATGAAACCATAGGAGGTTATTATGAAACCAGCATATACAATCCAGGAGACAATTGATTTTGTGCCTTTTGGGCTAACTAAACTCTACCAGGTGATAAACTCAGGAAAACTTCCTGCCAAAAAATTTGGTCGAAAAACCATTATATTAAGAAAAGACTTAGAGCAATTTCTTGCTGATCTTCCGACATATCCATCTCGTAATATGGAGGATTTTGGCAATGACTAAAAAGCTCTACCCACAAAAAACCCAAGTCCTTTGGAATCTTGATGAAAATGGCAAACCGTACAATATTCATTTTGTTGACATTGATGACCAATCACAAGAAGCGCATACAATCAGAAAAAACTGTCAATGCTCCCTAGGGGCAGATTGCGCAGATTGGTATAAGCAAGGTCCGGATGGAAACTATACGGGATTTGATACAATAACTATAGCTCTATTTGACAGGGGTATGGATATGAAAACCACTATTGAATGGTTTAATTCAATCAATAGTAAAGTTCACACACCTACCTTAACCCAAAAGCGCCAAAAAGACCTTATTGACCTTGGCTATCAACAAGGAACTTTCACATTAGGGGAATATATAGATATACTGCTCACGCTTGATTTACACTCAGTTAGCAGGAATCAAGTATGCTAGAAAATAGCTTCTTAAAAGCTTTATCAGAGACAGGCATTAGCACCAAAGATAAGATTATTCCAGATGGAAAACTCCATCGATTTCAAGTTGAAGGAGATAAGGCAGGAAGCAAAAACGGATGGTATATTCTTTTTAGCGGTGAAATTTCAGCAGGCGCATTCGGGTGCTGGAAAAGAGACATCAAACAAAACTGGTGTGAAAAATCAAATAGAAGCCTAACCAAAGCCGAAAAAATTAAACTCAGCCAAAAAATAGAAGAGGCAAAAAAACTAGATGAGATTGAACGAGCAAACATAAACAAGCAGGCTAAGTCTAAAGCACAATCTATATGGTCTAACTCTTCTTCCTATGCTGACAATCATCCTTATTTAATCAAAAAAAGGGTTAAAAACTATGGATTAAAGGTTAGCAACAACAGATTAGTTATCCCCCTATTAGACGCACAGGGAGAAATTCACAGCCTTCAATTTATAGATGTCAGTGGCAATAAACGCTTTTTATCGGGAGGTAAGAAAAAGGGGGCCTATTTCGCCATAGGGAGTCATACAGACATCATTTGTATTGCGGAAGGATATGCCACCGCAGCAAGTATTCACGAGTCCACAGGGGCTTATACAGCCATTTCCTTTGATAGTGGTAATATGAAATCTGTTGCTAAGACCTTGAGAGAAAAATTCCCCAACTCAAAAATTATACTATGTGCAGACAACGATTCTCACGGAGTCGGAGAAGATAAGGCTAAAAAAGCAGCTAAGGCTGTTAATGGATATTTAGCAACTATTAATAAAAGCGCTGAAATCACTGATTTTAACGACCTCTACAATTCAGAGGGACCTGAATCTGTCAAAACAATCATAAATAAAGCACACAAACCAATGGTACATAAAAAAGAAACGAAAGAGAAAAATAGCCTTAATTTCGAAGTTGCAGAACCTTGGGAAGAACCTGTAAATGGTGTGGAACTCTTTGACGAACTTGTAACTATATTCAAAACTTATTTAATCCTATCTGATTACCAAGCTGAAGTTTTAGCGCTTTGGGCGCTGTTTAGTTATTGTATAAATGCCAACAACATAGCTCCAAAACTACTCATATATAGCCCTGAAAAACGCTGCGGAAAAACAACCCTCATTGATGTTCTTATTGGTTTAGTTTGTAAACCTTTGCCCGCTTCTAATATTTCACCGGCAGCCGTATATAGGACCATCGAAGCTGTTAATCCTACCTTAATTATAGATGAAGCTGACACATTTTTAAAAGCTGATAGTGAGATGACAGGAATTATCAATTCTGGCCATAGGAAAAGTGCTGCTTACGTTATTCGCCTTATGGGAGATAACCACGAACCAAAACAGTTTAGCACCTGGGCTGCTACAATAATTGGAATGATAGGAAAACCTGCTGATACAATTGTTGACAGATCGATCCTTATCCAAATGCGGCGTAAAAAACCAGATGAGATGGTAGAACGTTTTGTCATCCACAAAACAGAAAAATACTTTGAAATCCTAAGGCGGAAAATAGTCCGATGGATATATGATCACTTTGATGCATTTTCAGAAGCAGAGCCTAAAACTCCCAAAGAGCTAAATGATAGAGCAACCGACAACTGGAGGCCTTTGTTTGCCATAGCTGATTGTATAGGTAGCGAGTGCTCTGATTTGGCAAGAAAAGCTTCACTTGCTTTGGCTTATAAAGATGATGAAGACGAAGGAAGCGCAGGTGAAATGCTGTTGACTGACATTAGGTTAATCTTGGAAGAAAGAAATCAAAGTCAAATATCTACATCTGATTTACTCTATTACTTGGTAGAAATAGAAGAAAGACCCTGGATGGAATGGAATAGAGGCAAGCCTCTGAGCGCTAGACAACTTTCAAATAAGTTAAAACCTTTTGGAATTTCACCAACGAATATCACTGACAGCTTTGGAAAAAGGAGAAAAGGTTATAACCAACTAGATTTTGCAGAGGCGTTTGAAAGATATATACCAGATAGCCCCTCTTCCAATCTATCCGTACAGCCGTACAGAAACAATGACAAGCCTTATCCAGCAATAAACACAGCTTGTACGGATAATGTACGGCAAGAAATCCTATCCGTACAGCCGTACACTTCGTCCGACAAAAAAGAGATTGAAGATTGGGCAGAACAAACTTTAAAAAGTTTTGGAGAATGATTTATGACATACGATGAAACCGTAGAAAATTTAGTTAATACACTTATTGAAGAGAGAAAAAGACAAGATTTGTCTATCAGGTGTGTTTCAGAAAGGTCGGGGGTAAGCGAGAGTACCATTAAAAGATATGAAGAAACGAAAAAGGTTTTTCATTCCACTCTATTATTTAAATGGGCTAAAGCCCTTGGATTTTATCTAGTAACGGTAATAAATGACCCATCCTAATAGATACAAAGAATACGCCGAAATATTGATTATACCTTTGGCCAAATGGCGTAAGAAAAATCATTATTCACTCAGGCGTTTAGGTGAACAACTAGGATTTGCCGAAAGACTTTTGAATAAATGGGAATGTGGAACCAAAAACCCATCTATGTTCGCTCTATACTGTTGGGCAGATAGACTTTGTAGAAGATTAGAACTCGTTAAAATACCTGACACGTACAACACGTCTTCTCTAAAGCCAAAACCTATGGAGCAAGTTAAAAATGAGTAAAATCAATCCGTTAAACATTAATATGTGCTTTTTACTATGAGAAACCCATATGGCTAGAAAAAAACTGTTTCCATTCTATGTTACGATAAGGCTTATCGACAAAGATGCTGCCGGGAACTATAAACGAAGAACAACCAGGGTATTAGCTTCTTGTTCAACAAGAGCCCTATTAAATGTTCTCCGGGACTTATCTGAAAAACGTGAAGTGATGAATGTAAAATCTATCTCCATCGACCACGCCAGCGAAAGTTATTCACATCAAAGTTAATCCTTAATCACACGATCCAAATTTCAAAAAACCACTTTTGAACGCTGCTTTGGCAAAAGCCAAGAGAAGAAATACTTTGGATATTCCAAGTAATTTAAAATAGTAGAAAAATTACTCTTTATTTTTTATTCCATTGACGAAAAAAAACTCCTTGCTAACGTCAGAGAAAATAGGAGGCAAACAAATGGAAGAACACGAAATCTTAACAGTTAGAAGAACATTACGACTTATGAGATACAGCAATGATATCAGCCAAGAGCAAACACGCTGCCTAGCCGCACTTCTTGATTTCTACATTACTGGTATCTTTGGCGAAGAAATTGGAAAAGAAAACATCCAAGTTGATGAACTAAGATCAGTTTCTTAAAAAATAAAGCTTAATGAAAAAAATATTATAAATCTTCAGCGTGTTCAGCTATTACACTTTTAAACTTCTCCATTTTAGGAGTCATTTCTTGAGTGATCTGATAATAGCTATAAATCCCGTGAGAGATCGCCACTGAGGTATTTAATGAATTAAGAGAAAAGTTTTCAGTATCTTGCGTAAAATGATTTAACGCATTTCGGTGGAATCGCAAACTATCACCCACCTCTTTCTCAGATTGATTTAACTGAAAGGCGATACTTTGTCTTAAGTCTTCGAATATTGTTTTTTGACCAGCTTCTTTAAGTATCCCATCAAGGATTTGAGCAGATGCCGCAGATAAAGTATAGGCACAAATAAAATCTCCCTCATAGTAAAGGTCAATAGACTTTTCAAGCTGTGCTTTAGCTATATCATCGTAACTAACAGCAATAACAGACATCTCAATTCCAGATAAAAATATGTTGAATACAAAATGCAAAATTGCATTTTATATATGTATTTCAGTATGTTAGATCAATTTTTAATTGACATCAAGACTCTTGAAGCAATACCCTTCTCTTCGACTTAATAACGAAGAAAGGTCTTAAATAATGGATTATTCAACCGAACACTCCCTAACTGTCTTACAAAACTCTGTCCAAGCATTAATGAATTTAGACAAAGAAGAACAAAAACAAGCGATTTATGATCTAATGGACGCTTACATCTCGAAAGAGCTGGAAAGGTAAATACGAACGCTCACACACGCAACAGTATAATTTCTTAGCTATACCATTATTAAAAAACTTGAGGCATTTTCCGGGGTAGGGGGTAGCCTTAAAATAAATACTACCCCACCCTTTTTTGGGATGTTACTGTAGAAAAAATAGAGGTGACTTATGTGTTTGGGGGTATTATCGGGGGTACTTTTTAATGCTTTACCAATATATTTATTGAATAACAAATGGTTGTATAGTGAGTTCGATTCCGTTCGGCCCCATTTTTTCGCTCCCTTGCCCTTCGGGCTTAATAGTCAATTTGAAGTTCCTCACCTCATATTTTTCTTATAAATCAGTACCTTAAATAACACACCCTCTGCCTTACCACCTTAATATTTTATCAATATCATTCTGATATTATGAATAGTGGGGAAGTCCTAAAGAAATGCTTTTTGGGAAAACGTTAGAGGGATACACAATTTGCCAAGCTATACGCTAGATATAGAAGCCTTCGGTGTATATAGCACCGACATTCCGTCACTGGAAATCTGGGCCGATGGCGTTTTGGATTCAACGCACTCCATTACAAGCTCGGGCTCGACAATTTCTGTGACTATTTCATACGGAGGGTCTCTTCCAACATCTCTTTCCTTTACGTTCAACGATGCTCTTGCCGAAGGTGGACGTACGATTGAAATTCAATCCGTGAAAATTAATGACAAGTACGTTAATACCGGAAATTATCTCTCAAGTGATAGCCTGCTCAAAAGCGCAAGCGCAACAGTTGATATTGTAAATAGCGATTTCATTTTTGATGCTTCCGATCCGGCAGCTAGCGAGTTCACACCCGTTACAACCGCATTAACTGCAGGTGGTGATACCTACCGCAATTATGATGGTACTGACCACGTACTGGATGGGTTGGCTGGACATGACCGGATTCATCTGGGCTCCGGAGCCGATAAGGTCACAGGAGGTGCAGGAAATGACCGAATCTTTGGCGGTGATGGCGATGACTTGCTCTATGGTGCAGGTGATAATGACAAAATTGAGGGTCAAGGCGGCGATGACCGTCTTTATGGTGGAACGGGGAATGACCGGATTCACGGCGGCACCGGAGATGATGAAATTCATGGTGGTGCCGGAAACGATAAGCTTAATGGTCATGATGATAATGATATTATCACAGGCGGTGATGGTGACGACGTTTTGCATGGTGGCAACGGTATTGATTATCTCTTTGGCGATGCGGATAATGACAAGCTTGTTGGCGGTGCAGGAGCGGACACACTTGATGGTGGCGATGGTGACGATATCCTCTACGGTGGTAGTGGTGTCGACATCATAGATGGCGGCGACGGTGATGATATCCTCGTAGGTGATACAGATAATGACGTTTTAAATGGAGGAAGCGGTAGTGATGAACTTCATGGCGGCGCAGGCGATGACACACTTTACGCTGATACAGCCTCTTCTCAAGGTACAAGCGTGAACAGCCTTTCCACGGAAATATTAGCGGACAACCCTATTGTTTATTACAAAATGGACGAAACAAGCGGCACGACAATCACCAATTACGGCTCCTTAGGGGCTACAGTTAATGGTACCCTGTCAGGCACCTATACTCTGGATGATACGGACCAATATTTGAGCAGCTCTAGCTCCATAGATTTCGAAGGTTCCAGCCTGCTATCCATTCCAAATGATGCCGCCATCAACACCAGTGGCCCCTATAACGCCCGTACAATAGAAATGGTCTTTACCGCAAATTCTACAACTGGCCGTCAGGTTCTCTTTGAAGAAGGTGGCGGGTCCAACACGCTTGTCATCTATATTGACAGCGGTAATCTTTATTTTAATGGTGTAGATTCTGGAGATTGGGGACCCTTTACAATCAATACGGCCATCACGGCAGGCACAACATATCACGCGGCCCTCGTATTAGATCAAGCTAACAGCACCCTGACCGGATATCTAGACGGTGGTGTTGTAGGCACGGGAGCAATTACAATCGGCTTAAGCTCGCACAGTGGAGCCAATGGTATCGGTAATGTCAATGGACGCACCCATTTTCATGATGGAAAATCTGCCTCTGGTACCGATTACTTTTTCGACGGTCAAATTTCCGATTTTGCCCTTTATAATAGTGTTGTTTCCTCAACAGATATTCAAGCGCGCGCCGACATCGTCGCGACCTCGACAACTTATACCAACACGCTTGTTGATGGGGACGGCTTGGACACACTTTATGGAAGTGATGAAACAGATATTTTCGTTTTTGATTCTGCCAATGCCTTTAATGACGTCGATGAAATCAATTACTTCTCCGAAGCGCACGGGGATGCCTTGGACATTAGCGATCTTCTTATCGGATTTGTTCTTGGCACCAGTGATATTAATGATTTTGTCCAGCTCACAGAATCCGGTGGCAACACAACAATTGCGATTGATGCCAATGGAACCGCAGGTGGTTCATCCTATACCGATATCGCCGTCATCAATGGCGTCACCGGCATGGATGTTGATATGATGCTCACGAATGAGACCCTCATCGTTGCCTAAAACTATTACAAATTAATTCAATAATCTACTCTCTCAATAATTCATTGACGGCTGTTTTGGATCTGGTCTGGGCATCCACACGTTTCACGATAACCGCGCAGGCCAGATTTGGCCCCGGTGAACCGTCATTCAGGGGCTTGCCCGGTAATGTCCCCGGCACCACAACGCTATAGGCCGGGACGCGGCCTTGGAAAATCTCACCACTTTCGCGGTCGATAATTTTGGTCGACGCCCCGATGAAAACACCCATAGAAAGTACCGCGCCCTCTTCCACGATCACGCCCTCGGCCACTTCAGACCTAGCACCAATAAAAACATTATCCTCAATAATGACAGGACCGGCCTGAAGCGGTTCCAGCACACCGCCAATCCCTGCCCCGCCGGAGATATGACAGTTCTTACCAATTTGCGCGCAAGAGCCGATTGTTGCCCATGTATCAACCATCGTGCCTGCATCAACGTAAGCCCCCAAATTCACAAAAGAGGGCATCAAGACAACATTCGGCGCAATATAAGCCGAGTGACGAACGATTGCATTCGGAACGGCGCGAAAGCCAGCCTCTTTAAATTTTTCCTCATCCCAGCCATCAAATTTGGACGGCACCTTATCCCACCAATAGGATGCCCCCGGCCCACCGGGAATAGAGTGCATTTCATTCAGGCGAAAAGAAAGCAGGACCGCTTTTTTCAACCACTGGTTCACTTGCCACTTGCCATCAACTTTATACGCGATGCGCTCCTTACCGCTATCAAGATCGGCCAACGCCTTTTCCACCGCATAACGCACATCACCATGTGTGTCGGTGTTAATGTCCCCACGCTCTTCCCATGCCTTGTTAATAATATCTTGCATTGCCTAATAAACCCCTACTTAAAAAATTTTCGCTTTAACAAAAAGTTGCGCGATCATCATCTCTATGTCACGTTGCATGATATCATGTTGGACTTCAAGAACATGACCAAAACACAACGCCAGTCATGCACATGCAAATCTCTCTAGAAATTATCTGGAATACCTTATCTTTAGACGAGTGGGAAAAACGTTTTTCACAAATCAAACGCTCCACCCTGTTGCAAAGCTATCCTTATGCCCGTGCAATGTGCGCAGCAAATCATCAAAAGGCGCGCTGGGGTCTTATTGTAATTGATGGCAAAGAAGCAGGCCTTGTCCAGATTTTAGAGGCTGGATTTTTAGGCAATCTTTTTCACGGCGTGATTTTGGATCGCGGCCCCTTGTGGTTTGACGGCTTTGGCTCCGCCGCCCATATCCAAGGATTTTTTCAAGCATTCAATAAAGAATTCCCGCCGCGCTTTGGCCGTAAGCGCCGCATCATCCCCGAAATTGCAGATGGTCCGGCGGCACGCACGCTTCTGCTCAATTGCGGCCTTAAACATAATCCAGATATTCCTGCCTACCAAACTCTGTGGTGGGATATCACCGTGCCGGAAGAAACCGCGCGCGCGCAGCTCAAACAAAAATGGCGAAACAGCCTCAACAAAGCCCTCAAAAGCAATCTGAGCGTTCAATGGGACGGCGAGGATGCTTTTTACCCTTGGTTAAGAGAAAAATACGCTCTGGATAAACAAAAACGAGGGTTCCCCGGCCCATCGCCCAAGTTTTTGGATAATCTGGTCACATTTTCGACACCAGAAAACCCTATCATTATTGGCAGGGCGTTAATAAATAATAAAGCAATTGCCGCTATTTTAATGATAAGGCATGGACGCAGCGCGACTTACCAGATTGGCTGGACGTCTGAAGAGGGACGGAAAAACTGCGCACATCATTTGCTTGTCTGGGAGGCACGGCATATATTAACAAGCTACGGCGTTGAAACATTAGATCTGGGAGGCGTAAATGACGAAACCGCACAAGGCATCAAAAAGTTCAAGCATGGTACGAACGCTGAACCTTTTATTCTGGTGGGTCAGTATTCTTAGCCTGATTTTTTTAAGCACCATCACTTTCGCCTTTACCGCCAATGCCGAAAGCCCGGCAACGCCGGCCCAAAGCCTTAAACCCGATCAACAGGCTATACAATATGACGTATATGCCGGAGGGCTTCACGCGCTTCAGGCCAATCTCGATATTGATCTGGCACAAAAAAATGATTACAGCCTTGAGCTTTCGGCCCGCACCTACGGCCTTTTAGGTAAGCTTGCGCCGTGGCACGGCACTTTTGAAAGTCACGGCTGGAAAGCTAAGGGCAAAAACAAAACCAATATGCCAAAATTACATCAGTCCACCACAACCTTCCGTGATGAACTGGAGATCAAGAAATATACCTACCGTAAAGACGGTAGTTTCGGTGAATATAGTATCAAGGATGAACACAGCAACGGTGAACCGCGTAAAGTCGATTCGGAGCTGACCGAAAATACCAGCGATGTGCTCACCGCCGCACTGAATATGATGGAAAATGTTACCGAAAACGGAAAATGCGAAGGCGCAAGCGAGATTTTTGATGGCAAGCGCCGTTACAAGCTGATTTTCAAGCAAAAAGGTGAAAACGTTCTTGAGGCCTCCCGCTGGAATGTCTATGCAGGTCCCGCCATTGAATGCACGGTAGAGGTACAACCCCTCGCCGGTAAATGGTATGAAAAGCCACGCGGCTGGATGTCTATTCAGGAACAAGGTAAGGAGCGCGGCACCATGCCCACCATCTGGATGGCACAAATGGATGAAAATCAACCCGCCATTCCGGTCAAGGTCCGCGTCAAAACCTCCTACGGCACGCTGTTTATGCATATGACCAGATATGACAGCCATAATAAGCAATTGGCACTGGCGGAGTAATCTTTACTTCAAAGTTATTCATATCTGTCACACCGCGTTACATGTTGTGACTTGTTTGTGAGCGTCATTTCTTTAAAAATGGGGAAATGACGAATCAAAACTTTCCCAATTCAAATTCTGCTTTGGCTGTTATCATTCTGGCCGCCGGAAAGGGATCACGGATGAAATCCGCCCTGCCCAAGGTTATGCATGAAATTGCAGGACGGCCTATGATCAACTGGCTTATTGAAACGGTTGAACAATTGAACCCTGAAAAAATTATTGTGGTCACCGCGCCTGATATGGGTGATGTAAAAGATGCCGTCGCCCCCCATCAATGCGTTATTCAAAAGGAGCAACTTGGTACGGGTGACGCCGTCAAACCCGCCATGAAGGAGCTCCAAGGTTTCGACGGCAAAATCCTCGTCCTGATGGGGGATGAACCATTTTTGGATCTCGCCGATCTTCAAAATATGATCTCTCAGGACGGCTTATCCGTCATGGCTATTGAAGCCCATGATCCGCACGGGCTGGGCCGTATGGTTTTAAAATCAAACGGTACGCTTGATAAAATTGTCGAAGAAAAAGATGCAAGTGATGAGCAGCGCGCCATTACCTTATGCAATGCGGGTAATTTTTGCTTCCCGGCCAAACATCTTGGAGACTGGCTCGAAAAATTGAACAATGACAACAAGGCCGGAGAATATTATCTCACCGATATTCCGGCCATTGCCGCCAAAGATGGAGTTGAAACCCATGTTATCACGGCGGGAGCGCGGAATGTCTGGGGCATTAACACAAGGCTGGAACTGGCCGAGCATGAACGCATGGCGCAAATTATGCTGCGTACGCGTGCGATGCAAAATGGTGTCACCATGATTGACCCGGACAGCGTGACCCTCTCATGGGATACGACTTTCGGACAAGATATCATTATCCAGCCCCATGTCTTTATCGGTCCCGGCGTTTCGGTTGGTGATGGCACAACCATTCGTGCCTTTTCGCATATTGAAGGCACGACAATTGGTCAGAGCACAAAAATCGGGCCTTTTGCACGGCTGCGTCCCGGATCATCTATTGAGGAGGGCGCGGCCATTGGAAACTTTATTGAGGTCAATCGCTCCACCATTAAAGCGGGAGCCAAATCCAAACATGTTTCCTATATCGGAGATACCACCATTGGTGAAGGTACTAATATTGGCGCAGGTACCATCATTGCCAATTATGACGGTTTTTATAAACATAAGAGTGAGATTGGTAAGAATGTTTTTATCGGCTCCAATTCCACCCTGATTTCTCCGGTCGTAATCGGGGAGGGCGCGATTATTGCCGCAGGCTCCAACATCAATAAGGATGTGCCCGCCAATGCGATGGGTATTGGCCGTTCCCGTCAAGAAAATCACAACGGATGGGCCAGTGAATATCGCAAGATGAAACAAAATCAAAAAAACAAGCTTGGCAAAAAGGCTGTAAAATAAAGAGAGGGCTTCGATGTGCGGGATTATCGGGATTATTGGTCGGGATGATGCGGCTCCTCAAATTCTGGAGGGGTTGAAACGGCTTGAGTATCGCGGGTATGATTCTGCTGGTATCGCCACGCTGCATGAAGGTCGTATTGAGCGTAGGCGCGCCAAAGGCAAGCTTGTTAATTTAGAAAAGCTTTTAAAAGATGAGCCACTTGCCGGAAAAATTGGTATTGGTCATACAAGATGGGCCACGCATGGCAGCCCCAGCACCAATAATGCGCATCCCCATGCCACGGATAAAGTCGCCGTCGTGCATAACGGCATTATTGAGAATTATGCGGAAATCAAACAAGAGCTTGAAAAACATCAATATCGTTTTGAGACTGAGACAGATACCGAAGTGATCGCACAGCTCGTCACCCATTATCTGGACCAAGGCGAAACGCCGCAAGATGCCGCCAATAAAAGCTTCGCACGACTGGAAGGGGCCTTTGCCATCGCCCTTATTTTTACAGGTCAGGATAATCTCATGATCGGTGCGCGTCAGGGCACACCTCTGGCCATTGGTTACGGCGAAGGAGAAATGTTTTTGGCGTCTGATTCTTATGCGCTCGCTCCTTTGACGCAAAAAATATGTTTTCTTGAAGACGGGGACCGCGTCACCCTTACTGGTGATAACGTCAAAATCTATACCGCCGATAATGACAATGTGAAACGCCCCATTCGTATCACTGCACAATCTGGTGCCACCACTGGTAAGGGTGAGTATCCACACTTCATGCTTAAAGAAATTTATGAGCAACCTGCCGTGATTGGCGACACGCTCAACTCTTTTATCAACCCCGCAACAGGTGACATTGCCATTACCCCTGAAATTATCGAGGCCCTTGAAAATACGCCGCGCATTACTTTGGTGGCTTGCGGCACGGCCTTTTATGCCTGTATGGTCGCCAAATACTGGTTCGAACAAATTGCGCGCATCCCGTGTGAAATTGATATCGCCTCGGAATTTCGCTACCGCGAAGCGCCGCTTCCCGAAGACGGGGTTGCTTTATTTGTTTCCCAGTCGGGTGAAACACTCGATACGCTGGAAGCCCTTAGATATTGCAAATCACAGAATCAGAAGATCCTCTCCATTGTCAATACTATTGAAAGTACGATTGAGCGGGAATCCGATCTGGTCCTCCACACTTTGGCCGGACCTGAAATCGGTGTCGCCTCAACCAAAGCTTTCACAACTCAGCTCACCACGCTAGCATGCTTGGTTTTGGCCATTGCCACCAAGAAACAAACTATCGATAAGGCCACCCTTAAATCTTATGGAGACGCCTTGCGCCATCTTCCTAAAATCGCCTCCGATATTTTAAATCATGATGAGGCCATTCGGACAATCGCCAAAAAAACCTTTAAGGCGCGCGATATGCTCTATATCGCACGCGGAAGCCTTTACCCGATCGCGCTGGAAGGTGCGCTCAAGCTCAAGGAAATCTCCTATATTCACGCCGAAGGTTACGCCGCAGGTGAGATGAAACACGGACCCATTGCACTCATTGATGATAATGTGCCGGTCGTCGTTGTGGCGCCTGGCAATGATCCGCTCTTTGATAAGACGCTTTCAAACGTGCAGGAAACCGTCGCACGCGGCGGTAAAATCATGCTTTTTTCCGATGAAGTAGGCATTGAGCGCATGAAAGATATCACACAATGGTCCGTGACGCTCGGCGATATTCATCCCTTTGTTGCTCCTATTCTCTACACCATCCCGATGCAACTGCTCTCCTATCACGTGGCTGTGGCCAAAGGCACCGATGTTGACCAGCCTCGCAATCTTGCCAAATCTGTCACAGTGGAATAACCACATCTCCTAAAAGAAACTACATACATTAGTAGGACGCTTTAACAGTTTTTTGTTTTTAGTTACGCGCGATTAAAAGATACTGATCCTATACGTCAATACGAAGAGGAGAAGGCCATAGAACAAGAATATGAGGAAATAAAAAATATAAATTTTCCCGTTGTTGTTTTATCGGTCGCAGCAATAGGAACCTTTGTATTTCTGATCTGGAATCTGTTCTATATCTTTAGTGTTCACAAAACTCTGGAAGAATTTCGTGACAGAAATATTCGAATTGAGCACCTGCAAGGAAAAATCGAATATCTGGATGAGGTTCTCACCATGTCGTCATATATGGCGGCCACAACCGGAGATATGGCATGGACAAAGCGCTATCATTCATATGTGGGGCTTCTTGATAACGCCATTGAAGAAGCCATTAAATTGGCCCCGGAGGCATACTCTGATGCGGCGGCTCATCAAACTGATGATGCCAACAAGGTGCTGGTTTCCATGGAAGAGAAAGCTTTAGATCTTGTTGAAAAAGGCAAACGCGATGAAGCACAGAAAATCTTGTTCAGCGACCAATATAGAACACAAAAAAAAATCTATGCCGATGGCATGAACAAATTTAGTATTCTACTTACAACAAACGTTTCAGAGCATATTGAGCACGAAGTAAAAAAAGCTTACTACACATCCATGGTAGCCATATTTATTATCGCCATCATCGTGGCGGTATGGCTTATAACGATAAAACACCTCAAAGACTGGCAATATCACTTAAAGAAAAATGAAACCGCCCTAAGACATGCCAAAAAACAGGCTGACCAGGCCAATATGGCGAAAAGCGAATTCCTTGCCCTCATGTCCCATGAATTACGTACACCGCTTAACAGCATTATCGGAATGACAAAGATACTATGCGATGAATCCCCTATGGGGAGTGAAGAACATGAAATGAGCTCAACGATCTATAAATCCGGGATGTTATTGCTCAATACTGTCAATGACATTCTGGACCTTTCCAAAATTGAGGCTAATCAAATGATTCTTGAAAATGTCGGCTTTGATTTAAAACAAGTCATACATAGTGTTGTTGAAACGCTCGCACCTAAGGCTAGCAAGAGAGGGCTCTCCTTAAACTGTAATTTTAAAACTCCTAACATGCCCATTGTTAAAGGTGATCCTGTTCGAATGTCGCGCATTATCATGAACTTGGTTGGAAATGCAGTTAAATACACCGAACAGGGTAGCATTGACATCATTATTGCATTTACTAAAAAAGAACAAAACTCTATTGAGCTGGAATGCTCCGTCATTGATACAGGCATTGGTATCCCCGAAGATCGATTGGATGCTATTTTTCAAAAATTTACCCAGGCTGATGAGACAATCACAAGACAATTTGGCGGAACAGGACTCGGGCTAACCATCACAAAAGACCTCGTTGAAATGATGGGGGGAGAGATTGGGGTAACCAGCAAAGAAGGACATGGATCAACCTTTTGGGTCAAGATCCCCTTTGAAATTACACAATCCGTTGATAACGAGTCAGAACCGAAATTAGAAGAAATTCCCTCCTTTGAAAAGACCAGCCAAGGAATTCCCGCGGACCAGGGAAAAATTTTGATCGCAGAAGACCATGAATTAAACCAGATTTTTATAAAGAAGATTTTAAATAGGCTTGGTTTTAAAAATTACGATATAGAGGAAAATGGCATCTTGGCTGTAGATGCTTTTAAGAAAGGGAGTTATGACCTCATTTTAATGGATTGCCACATGCCGGAAATGAGCGGTTACGAGGC
Source organism: Alphaproteobacteria bacterium (assembly GCA_022763065.1). GTDB lineage: Bacteria > Pseudomonadota > Alphaproteobacteria > Micavibrionales > Micavibrionaceae. The sequence goes on along the minus strand of JALEGH010000064.1, from coordinate 22,158 downwards.
AACAGACGCTATCAGAGATTTAGAAAAAAAATCGGGCGCGCATATCCCCATTGTTGCCTTAACGGCAGACGCCATGCCCGGAACACGCGAGAAATGTTTGAAGGCGGGTATGGATGATTATCTTGATAAGCCCATAGATTCTGATAAGTTGAAGGTGATATTATCACGCTGGTTCATATTATCGGAAAATAAGTAAAACATGACAAAAGATACAAAAGAAAAGCTTAGTCCTTTGACAATCACACTCCACTGGATCGTCGGTCTGACCATTATCGGCCTATTAGCCCTTGGAATTTATATGTCGCAGGCAAGTGATTACGGGTTTTATCCCCTCCATAAATCTATCGGCATAACGATATTTTTAATCATCATCACACGGGTAATTTGGCGCCTTATAAATGGCTGGCCGGAACCTGTCAGCCAATATCAAAAAATTGAACATATGCTGGCCAGAATTATACATTATATTTTGCTTATCGGCTCCGTCCTCATTCCCCTATCGGGCATGATCATGTCGATTATGGGCGGACATGGAGCAGCCATTTTCGGACTGGAAATTGCTGCGCGAAATTTTGATCCGCTCGACCCGTCAAAGGCCATCCCGCATAACGCAGAGCTTGCAAAACTGGGCAGCTTTTTACATGAATGGGTCAGCTATGTGGTTATTGGCGCCCTTGTCTTGCACGTTGCCGGTGCCCTCAAACACCATTTTATCAGCAAGGACGCTACGCTACGCCGGATGCTCGGCGGTAAAGTTAGCTAACTTTCTCTTATATTTTTTGGGAAGGCCCGTAATAAATGTCATTATGCATACGGCCCGGAAATTTGAGATTATCGAGCCTGCCCCGGTGATTAAAAGAGCTGAAACCGTCTGTGCGTTTATATCCTTCATAATAGGTTGCCACACCACCCCAAACACCGGCTAAAGTACCCAACACCATTGTTCCGATTTTGGCCCCCTTTTTCGCCTGTTTCCAACACCTGCCGACAACGGCTCCGGCGGCTGCACCGAACACGCTCCCTAAACTCACCGCAACGAGAGAGACAAGCGCAACAGGTGACGTAACAACAGCAAAATTTGCAATATTCTCGGCAGTCCAGGGAAGTGGAGATGTCAAAGCAACACCAGCCGTTGCCGCACAAAAAACCGTCGGAGCCGTTACTGCAATTGTATCAACAATCGTCGCACCAACGCTCTTCGTTTTCTTGCCGGTATTTTGTTCCTGCGCCCCACCTGACATTTTTATTTCCTTTTATCTTTTGCAAAATATGACATATAGTCCATCTTGTAGCCCACATACAAAAATATGTCAATAAAACGTAATAACCCAACATGAAATCTTATAATTTACCCTCATCTCTGGCTCTCTGGATTCCGCTCGTGGCTTTTGCGCTGCAAATCCTGATGGAAATTTTTCTCTCTGGCCCCACCCTTTCCAAACTACATTCGGAAAACAGCCTGCATGAAACATTGCAAGCCCTATTGATGGCCCTGTCCTGCGGGATCGCCCTGTCCTATTTCTTTATGAATACAGTTAAAACCCCGCTTTTGATAACATGGTTCGGGCTGGCTGCGCTTTGCTGCTTTTATGTTGCCGGAGAAGAAATTAGCTGGGGCCAGCATCTTTTGGGCTGGGTCACACCGGAAAACTGGAGCGCGCTCAATGATCAGGGAGAGACCAACCTCCACAACACAACATCGTGGCTGGATCAAAAACCAAGGCTTGTCCTATTAATCGGTATTTTGATGGGTACGTTCGTATTTCCTCTCTTACAAAAAAATAAATGGATTATATTTCCAGTAGAATTTAGCGAACTGTTTCCTCCCAAAGAACTTTATCTTGTTGCGGGGCTGATTATCGTGCCTCAAATTATTGAAAAAATATTCGAACTGTTTGATATCGCTTTATTTGCGCGCTATAGCGAGGTTCAGGAGTTATACATTTTTTACTTCGTTACATTATATGTCTTTTGGTTGCGTAAAAATGTTATGCGAAAAAAAAGTGCTTCGTAAAATCCTCCCCCATAAAAAGAGTCTTTTTCCTTGCCACAATGCCATTAATTGGCTTTAATCAACTTATACACAAAAAAAATAATAAAAAGTAGCAGCGGCACATATAAGGCCGCCTAGATAAAAAGCTACAGTGAAGATGGGGTCACGTGTATGACGGACAGTTTTGAAACACTGGGTGTTTCATGGCCGCCAAATGGTTGGAATCAATTTAGTGGAATCCAGACACCGTGCGGGCAGGCCATTTCCAAAAAACCTGTATCAGGCATTGTAAACGGCTTGAGATATGTGATTGAGCCTATCCCTGTCTACCACAAAGGCAAATATAAATCCCACCTCTATCATGTTCAAATCACCGGATGGGAATATACAATCAATAATGACTCTCAGGAATATGAGATTCTGTCCTATAATTTACAAGAACGCACACAAGATACGCGAAAACCATTACCTCTGGATTTTTTCATCTCCAATATCAAATCGGGAAATGTAGGTATTCAGGCCACGCCTAAATCGGCGCGCTCTGCGCTCATGTCATCCCTTTTTCTCATCAAACAAATTAATGATGGGAACGTGCCTGATACAGAACAAATATTGAAGATATACAAAATTCACAAATCACAAAAAGCAATACATGAACCGGATTTTATCCGCTCTGATTCGCTTTATTGCGGATTGCCTTATGCACAAGATGAAACGGGGTAAGGCATCTCCTACCTTTTCTTCAAAACAAGCGTACTCCACCCATCTTTTTGGATTTCTTGTTGCAAAGATGCTTGTACTTCATAGCAGTTTAAAACATCAGGTTTCTGTTCACACAACATGCCGGATAAGATAATATGTCCCTCTTTCCGGACACTCAGTAAAATATCTTCTGCCATTTCCTTTAGTGGACCCGTTAAAATATTGGCAATAACCAAGTCATATAATTGACGGTCTTCAACTAAACTCCCTTCAAACCCATAGCAGCACTCTAAATCAATATTCTTACAATTGTTCATTTGAATATGATTCCGGGCCAATTGCATTGAGTCTTCTTCGCAATCTGTTGCCAGTATTTTTGCCTTCGGCCAAAGTTTTTCTGAGGCAATAGCCAATATTCCCGATCCAGTTCCTAAATCCAAAATGTTTTTAAAATTCTCGCCTTGTTCGTATAAACACTCCAGCGCCTCCAAACAGCCAGAAGTCGTACCATGACCACCGGAGCCAAAGGCAATATCGGCCCGAATATAAAGCGGCGCTTTGTTTTTAATATTGGCAATATTTTCTTGGGACTCGGCAATAATAAAATACTTCAGCTCCAAGATTTCAGACGGTTGATAATATTTCTCCAGCCAGTTTGTCTCGACATCAAGAACATTTACTGCAAAAGATGTGGAACGGACATCTTCTAAAACATCCTTTATAAAACCCTGTGCTTCTTTATCGGTGATTTCTTCCCTCGTAAAGCAGGCAAATTTCCAGCTTTTATTCTTTGTTTGTGCATAAGTCACACTTTCAAAATAATCCTGAAACGCCCCAGCAAAAAGGCTGACCTGCTCATGTGCCAGATCAGCCTCAATAATAAAATCAATTTGATATAAAGAAGAAATTATTTGTCCTCTTCTTCGTCATCCTCCTCTTCCAGATCATCGAGGTCATCATCTAAATCATCATCGTCATCCGGCAAATCATCCAGATCGTCGTCATCCAGATTCATGCCCGAATCGTCTTCATCATCATCTCCTAAATCCTCATCAACATCATCCAGACTGACAATATCGTCATCCGCATCAATATCAGCAACATCCTCATCTTCTTCTGTCTCTTTAGGGGTTTTCTCAGCCTCTTTTACCGGTTTTTCTTCCGGTGTCGCAGCGGGTCGCCCACGACGCGTTTTCACTTTGATCTCTCCTGTAAATTCTGTCCCGCAAGACGGACAAATGATCGGGCTTTGATCCAGATCATAAAACCGTGTGCCGCAATTCATACAAATACGTTTTAATCCTTTGGACATATTCTTGTGCTCCTTAAATTTATGCTTTCCAACAATCAATAAAATCTCAGGTTCCTACGTGCCTTATTTTCAGGTCTGTGTCAAAAAAATATTCACAGCAAACCTGTCTTTATATTATGTCCATACAAAAACGGAAAAGACATAGACCTCTTTTCACAGACAAGGTAAACTACGCCTCGGTATTTAAAATCATACACCCTCTCTTTCATCTATGGAGGCATTTCATGCAAACCCCAGTTGTCATATGTGGCTATAAACGCTCCCCTTTCACTTTTGCCAATAAAGGCGCACTAGCGGGTGTACGCCCCGATGATATGGCCGCAACTGTGATCAACGCGCTTATCAAAGATACGGGCGCCAAAGCAGATGACATCGAAGACATTTTAATGGGCTGCGCCTTCCCAGAAGCCGAACAAGGCTTTAACCTCGCCAAAATCGTAGCCCAGTTGGCTGGACTTCCTGATAGCGTGGCTGGGGCCACCGTGAACCGCTTTTGCGGCTCTTCCATGACAACCATTCAAATGGCGGCAGGTTATATTCAAATGGGGGCGGGAGATTTATTTATATGTGCGGGAGTCGAATCCATGTCCAGAATTCCGATGGGCGGCTTTAACCCGATGCCTAATCCGACAATGATGGAAGTCAATAAGGCCGCGTATATCGGAATGGGTGAAACGGCAGAAAATCTGGCCAAGAAATATAAAATTGATCGTGATACTCAGGAAGAATTCACCGTCACCTCACAAGACAAAGCCGCCAAGGCTCAAGAATCAGGGCATTTCAAAGATGAAATTGTTCCCATCGGCGAGGTAAGTGAGGATGGCTGCATCCGCGCCGGCACAACCAAAGAAGCCCTCGCCGGACTCAAGCTTGCTTTCGACGAAAACGGTACGGTTACGGCGGGAACTGCCTCCCCATTAACAGATGGAACGGCTGCCGTCCTTGTCGCTTCGGAAGAGTACGCCAAGAAAAACAAGCTCCCCATCATGGCCCGGATTAAATCCGTCGGTGTTGCCGGATGTGATGCCTCCATCATGGGGATTGGGCCTGTGCCAGCCTCCAACAAAGCCTTAACGCGCGCCGGACTTAAAATTGAAGATATGGATATTATTGAGTTGAACGAAGCTTTTGCGGTTCAATCGCTTTCTGTCATTCATGATCTTAAAATTGATCAATCGAAGCTCAACTTAGATGGTGGGGCGATCGCCATTGGTCACCCGCTTGGTGCATCAGGAGCGCGCATCACCGGCAAGCTTGCCAGCCTCATGCAACGCGAAAAAGGTAAGCTTGGTCTCGCCACCATGTGTATCGGCGGCGGTCAGGGAACAGCTATCGTCTTGGAGAGTGTGTAAAAAATGCCCCGGGGTCATACTAATACCAAGTTAGCATCGGACATCCCGGGGAGCTTCACTTACGATTCTACACAAAACGGACTCATAATGCAACAAGAGTCAATATAAAAATGACAGATTTCCTTATAGAAAAACTATCAAAAGAACGTTGGGCCACCTACGAAAAACTAAGCAATACCAATCAGATAGCCGCAAATGAATTGTACAAAAGAAATTTAATTTATAGCAAGGAGTTGTATGTCATTTTATCGGGAGTCGAAGTCGTCATCAGGAATACATTTCACAACAATTTAGCACATAAATACCAACGAGAAGACTGGTTATCATTATGTATGAGAAATGGAGTTTTTCTGAAACACCACAAAAAGCAAATTGATACTGCCATTGAAAAACTGACACGAAATAAAAGAGGTAATTACACAATCCCAGATTTAATATCAGAATTGAGCTTCGGGTTTTGGGTTCATTTGGTCAATAGACCCTATGAGAAAACATTTTGGGTACCTGTTTTATCCAAGGCGTTTCCTAAAAAGCTAGGACCACCAGTTCGTCAGGATATCGAAAGTAGGTTAAAGACCATTTTAAAACTAAGAAACAAAATAGCGCATTTGGAACCAATCATTAAAAATGAGCCGCAATTGATTCAAGCTTATCAGAATGCACATGATTTAATTTCATGGATTTGTCCCAAGACAGCAAACTGGTTCGATGGCGCAAATAACTTCAAAGAATTTTGGCAAAAAAATAATAGGGAATAATAGACCATGACTATCAATAAAGTTGCCGTTATCGGATCAGGCGTGATGGGAAGCGGAATTGCCGCACAAATTGCCAATGCGGGTGTACCTGTCTTGCTTTTGGATATTGTTCCAGATGGAGCAGAAGACAAAAATGCCCTCGCCAAGGGTGCGATTGAAAAAATGCTAAAGACCGATCCTGCGCCCTTCATGTCCAAGAAAAATGCCAAACTCATCGAGGTTGGCAATCTGGAAGATGATCTCGAAAAACTAAGCGAGTGTGACTGGATCGTTGAGGTCGTATTAGAAGACCTTAAAATCAAGCACGCCACATATGAAAAAATCCAAAAACACCGCAAAAAAGGCTCCATTGTCACCTCCAATACCTCCACCATCCCTTTGACCAAACTCCTTGAAGGACAACCCAAAGATTTTGCCGCTGACTTCATGATCACTCATTTCTTTAACCCGCCGCGCTATATGCGCTTGCTGGAGCTGGTTGTTGGTGATCAAACCCGCGCCGATGCGGTAAAAACCGTACGTGAATTTTGTGATGTACGTCTTGGAAAAGGCGTGGTGGAATGTAAAGATACACCCGGTTTTATTGTCAACCGCCTTTTGGTGTTTTGGATGCAAGCCGCCGTCAATGCGGCGATTGAAGATGGCGTACCCATTGAAGTAGCAGACGCCGTGATGGGCAAGCCCATCGGTGTTCCCAAAACGGCCGTCTTTGGCCTGATTGATCTGGTTGGTGTCGACCTTATGCCTTATCTGGCAAATTCGATGCTTTCTTCCCTGCCTGAGGACGACACGTACAGAAAAATTTATAAGGATTTTCCCTTTGTTTCCCAGATGATTGAAGCGGGCTATAATGGCCGCAAAGGCAAGGGCGGGTTTTACCGTCTTAACCCCGATGCACCAAAAGGCGTACGGGAAAAGCAAGCACTTCAACTGAGCGCTGATAGATTCGATGAAACCCAATATCAAAAGGCGGATAAGCCCAAGTTGGAATCGGTTTCTGCCGGTAAAAAGGGGCTGCGCGCCGTTATCGAAACAGATGATATCGGTGGAGCGTACGCCTGGAAAGTGCTTTCACAAACGCTCGCTTACGCCGCCAGCCTTGTGCCGCAAATTGCCGATAATATTGCGGCCGTTGACGAAGCCATGCGCTTGGGGACCAACTGGAAATTTGGCCCCTTCGAGATGATGGATCAGCTCGGCCCCAAATACTTTGCCGACAAATTAGAAGAAGAGGGGGTGGAAGTTCCTGACCTCCTAAAGGCCGTTGGCAACGATACTTTCTATAAAGTTGAAAACGGCAAACTTCATTACTTTGGTACAGATGGGAAATATCATGAGGTTGTACGTGCCAAAGGTGTACTCTTACTCCGCGATATCAAACTTGGCTCCGAGCCTGTCTTCAAAACCGCGAGCGCCAGTGTGTGGGATATTGGCGATGGCGTGCTCTGTGTCGAATTTACCGGCAAGATGAATGCGCTGGATGAACAGGTCTTTGAGGCATATCAACATTGCATCAAGAAAATTGGCGATGGATCAGGAGATTACAAAGCGCTCGTGATTTATAATGAAGGGACGCATTTTTCCGCCGGGGCGAATTTGGGGCTCGCGCTTTTTGCGATTAATATTGCCATGTGGCCACAAATTGACAGCCTTGTTTCTGCCGGTCAAAAAACTTACAAGGCTCTCAAATATGCGCCCTTTCCGGTTGTGGCGGCACCTAGTGGTATGGCACTAGGCGGCGGATGTGAAATCCTTCTTCATGCCGACCACGTACAAGCCCATGCGGAAACATACACTGGCTTGGTTGAGGTCGGTGTTGGCCTCATTCCCGGTTGGGGCGGATGCGTACAGATGGTCCTTCGTTATTTGCAGGAAGAATCCGAAAACACCCAACGGGTGTGGTTTTCGCCTAAAAACACGCCTATGGGAGCCGTACGTAAAGCCTTTGAAACGATAGGTCTGGCCAAGGTTGCCAAATCCGCGCAAGAAGCCAAAGAGGCAAAATATTTCAAAGATAGTGATGATATCACCATGAACCGGGACCGCTTGCTCTTTGATGCCAAGCAAAAGGCGCTTGAATTGATGAAGGCTGGCTACACCGCACCCGAACCGGTGGAAGAAATTCGCTTGCCCGGCCCTTCCGGCAAGCTTGCCCTTGATATGGCAGTGGCGGATTTCAAAAAGTCCGGCAAGGCAACACCCTATGACGTGGTCGTGTCCGAAGCGGTTGCCAAAGTCCTAAGTGGCGGCGACAAGGCCGATTGGACCAAGCCGCTTCATGAAGATGACCTCTACAAGTTAGAGCACGCCGAATTCATGAAACTTGTCAGAAAAGACGGCACGCTTGCACGCATCGAACACATGCTTGAAAAAGGAAAACCACTGAGAAATTAATCAAATAAAAAGGCCCCGGATGAGGCCTTTTAAAAAAACTGTTACCGGTTTTCACCTTACTTCGAAATATGCTTAAAGTGCGGCTCTGCCGTTGTCATGACTTGTGTATCGACAACAGGAGCTGGCTCAACCACAGGCATGGGCTCCGGTGCAGGGGCAGGCGGCGGTTGCGGTGCAGGCTCGGGGGCCACAAAAACCGGTTCAGGCGTCTTAGCCTGCACAAGTTTTGGCTTCGCGCGAACTGTACGCTCCTCCGTATAGGCCGACCCACGACCACAATTATCCAGCTCCTCCCCGCAAGTGGGTAAACTCATGCTACAAGCCGACAAAGACAATGCCGAGGCTGATACAACCAAAAATCCGGTAAATTTATTCATCATATAATCCTTATATGTCATGCGTTGGAAAATCTGCACCATCATACAAGAGATCCGTCTCTTTAGCAAGACAAGGCAGAAATTGCAGGTTTTAGGTGAAAATTTATACCGGAATTATCGCTTATCGCTTAAATATCGCCGTTCCAGATGTTTAAGCAACCCTGCGGTGCCGAGCTCTTTACCCGTGATGTTTTTAATCATCTCCAGCGCATTTACCTGACGACCATAATCGTGAATATTTTCTTTAACCCAGGCACCAACCTCTTTCAGGTTTCCTTTTTGTATCTGAGCTGGCAGATCATTTATTTTATCATAAAGAGCATCATGCAGCTCTGCGGCAATAATATGGGAGAGCGTATTGGTCGAAATAAAACCAAAGCGGCCTGTAAACCAGTCTGGGTTTTGAAGTGGGCCTTCTGCCGGGTTGCTCGGCTCTTGCCCCAATAGCTCCTTGCTTTCCTGCGCCCAGCGCTCCGGCAAGTCTTTCACTTCCAAATCACCATTGATCAGATCACGTTCAATTCTAAACCTTAAGATATCGTGGAAAATCTTGCTGAGCTCATCTGCTTCATTACGCGCTGCGCCCTTTGCCATCACCTTTCTCAGCTGGTAGAGATTTTCCGGCTCAAATGACTTGTTGCTAAATTGGCGGAACACACCTTCGGCACGTACAGAGACAAAATCAAAAAATTGCGGTGTACGTCCAATAATTGTTTCATAGAGCAAGCTTAAAGAATTGAGGATCAAAACCCCCTGATCTTGTCCAACGGGCTGCATGTGCCAATCTTGCGGCAAGTTTTGATAATAAAGACCGCGCGCACCCTGATAAAGCGTATCTTCCATTGAATCAAGGAATGTTGTTCTATCCCCGCAACGCACTAGAATACGTACATCTTCCGGGTGACCTGCCGTCATCGGGCCTAAATTGGTGATCTGGAGACTTCCGCGTTCAAAATCAAAACCCATAATTTCAAGAAGAGTCTTATTCAACCACATTTGATCGGCGCGGGAGAAATCCCCTTCTAAAGGCACAGGCTGATCTTGCTTCTTTTGCTTTTCCAGTACCTTGCCATGTAAGTCTTTCAATGGCCCGAGCAAGTCATTATAAAGCGTATCCATTTGCCCTTCGGATATATCGCTGGCATAGCCCAAAAGAAGCGCCTTATAAAGCGTACGCGTTTCAAATTTCTTTTGCTTTAATTCTGCAATTTTCCGGTACAGATCAACGGCTTTTTCCAAATAGGGCTGCGCCGCTTTCCAGTCATTTTTTTGCAGTGCAATCTGGTGAATTTTGCGCCCTTCATTCATGACTTTCACAGATGCAATATAGATATCGGCAGGCAAGGCTGATAAGTGGGAATGAATTCGGCGCATCTCTTTTAAGTTGGCCAAATCCCACGCACTCCAGTTATCCGGGTTAGATTGTGCTTCTGATTCCACTTGTTGCAACAAATTGGTAACTGTTGGTGTTGTCGTTTCTGCGTAAATCCGCTTGGTAATAGACGAAATTTCATTCATGCGTCTTTGCATGCCACCAGAGGGCATCACAGTCATCATATCCAGCGCCAAAGTATTACGAATCGAAAACATCGTATTCAAATTGGCAAAATAGAATTTAAGATCATTATAGCCTTTGGCAGGCTCGGAAACGGATTTTAATCCAGCAGTATCGTTCATGAATTTGGCCCCAATAATATTTTTAAGGTGGAAAATTTCCTTGAGTAGTACGCACGTTCCAAGAGTATATCTTCTCTTAACAAAGTTAAGAATGATTTAATGAAAAAATTTTAAGATAAAACAATGTTTTGGAAAAAGAAAAAGTCAGAAAAGAAGAAAAACATCCGGACGCAAGCCTCAAAAATCGCAGCCGACAAACGTGCAGAAATTGGCGAGGACACGTTGAATGAAATCCGGAGTGCCATTATGGCAAGGAAGAACTCACCTCTGGAAAAAGCCAAGCGTCAAATTGCCCAAGCCAATCAAGATAAAGTCCGCGACAACATAAGATTTTGGTTGGACGAGAAGTAAAATGAAAAATAGAAACCCCGTTTCTTTTCCCTTATAATCGCTCCTGTCATTTTTTTATCTTTTACGCCAAAGGAAAAAACCAATGCCTCAATATTCCGCCCCGATGAACGACATCAAATTTGTTTTGCATGAAGTCTTGAAGGCCGAGTCCTTGACCAAAATTCCGGACTACGCGGAAAGCTCTCCTGATTTGGTCGATCAAATTTTAGAAGAAGGCGCGAAGATCTGTGAAGAAATACTCTTTCCCATTAACCAGAGCGGTGACGAAGAGGGTTGCACTTTAAAAGATGGCGAGGTGACAACTCCAAAAGGTTTTAGGCAAGCCTATGATGCTTTCGCACAAGGCGGGTGGTGTGGCATTTCCGCCGATCCTGAATTTGGTGGCATGGGCCTGCCGCAACTGGTTAACACCGTTATGCAGGAGATGATTTGCAGCGCCAATTTTTCTTTTGGCATGTATCCGGGTCTTTCCCAAGGCGCCTATGAAGCGCTCCATCAATTCGGTACAGATGAACAAAAACAAACTTACCTGCCCAAGCTTGTAACCGGAGAGTGGTCCGGCACCATGTGTTTGACCGAGCCCCACTGCGGCACAGACCTCGGACTGATCCGTACCAAAGCAGTTCCGGACAAAGATGGCTCCTACCATATTACAGGTACGAAAATTTTTATTTCCGCCGGAGAGCATGATTTAAGCGAAAATATCATTCACCTCGTTCTAGCCCGCTTGCCGGATGCGCCTGAGGGCGTCAAAGGTATCTCTCTTTTTGTCGTGCCTAAATTTTTACCAGATGATATGGGCCGAAATGACATTCATTGCGGCTCACTTGAGCATAAAATGGGCATCAAGGCTTCCTCCACTTGTGTGATGAACATGGAAGGGGCCAAAGGCTGGCTCGTGGGTAAGCCACATAAGGGCTTACGCGCCATGTTTACCATGATGAATGCGGCGCGCCTTGGTGTGGCCATGCAAGGGCTGGGCATTGCCGAAGTGGCTTACCAAAATGGTCTTGAATACGCCAAAGAGCGCCTCCAGATGCGCGCGTTAGATGGCGCCAAAGAACCGGATAAAGAAGCCGATCCCATTATTGTTCATCCGGATGTCAGGCGGATGCTGCTCACCTCCAAAGCCTTTTGCGAGGGCGCACGCGCACTGTCTTATTGGGTAGGTATGAATCTCGATTTATCGCTTAAGTCTGAAGATGAGCAAGAGCGTCAAGCCGCCGATGATCTGGTCGCCCTTATGACGCCGATCATTAAAGCTTACCAGACCGATATGGGGTTTGAGGTCGCCTCGCTAGCCATGCAAATTCACGGCGGACATGGCTATATTCATGAATATGGGGTGGAGCAATATGCACGTGATGCCCGCATTGCCATGATTTATGAAGGTACAAACGGAATCCAAGCGCTCGACCTTGTAGGCCGCAAAATGGGCGCACATATGGGGCGCTATTTGCGCCGTTTCTTCCATCCAGTGAGTGAATTTATTGAAGCGCATCAGGCGAATAAGGATATGGCAGAATTTATCTTCCCCCTAGCCAAAGCATTCGCCAAGCTGCAACAAAGCACAGCCATAACCGCGCAAAAGGGCCTCAAAAATCCGGTAGAAGCAGGCGCGGCCTCAACCGATTATTTACGCCAATTTGCTTTAGTCGCTTTGGGATATATGTGGGCGCAAATGGTTGTGATTTCTCAGGAAAAGCTCGCAAGCGATGAAGGTGCGCAAAGTAAAGAATTTTATGAAAGCAAAATCAAAACCGCACGTTTTTTCTTCACCCGCATGTTACCAGAGGCCGACTGGCGCTTTAAAGCCATCATGGCCGGAGCCGAGCCGCTTATGGAACTTGAAGCAGCCAACTTTTAATCATCTTGTGATTTCTACTTAAATGGCTTTCAAAAAAATAAAAACACTGGATGAACTACAAACATGGCGACAAAACCTTGATGGAAAGCTCGCCTTCGTACCGACAATGGGTGCGCTTCATGATGGCCATTTATCGCTCGTAAAAGAGGGATTGAAACGCGCAAGCCAAGTAATCGTAAGCATCTATGTGAACCCGACACAATTTGCCCCGCATGAAGATTTTGACCAATATCCCCGTCAAATAGAGGATGATATTCGAAAACTGAAAGAGGTGGGAGCGCAGACTGTCTGGCTCCCAGACACTCAAGACATCTATCCCAATGGTCCTGAAATCACTGTTCATGCCGGTGAGATCGCGAAAACGTTAGAGGGCGAGTTTCGTCCTCATTTCTTTGACGGTGTTACAACCGTAGTCGCTCGCCTTTTTGAATGTGTGAAGCCTGATATAGCCATTTTTGGCGAAAAGGATTTTCAACAATTGCAAGTTATCCGCCATATGGCAGAAACGCAAAAGCTTCCTATTGAAATTATCGGCGCACCCATCATTCGTGATGAAAATGGTTTGGCGCTGTCTTCACGCAACGCTTATTTGAGTGTGGAGGAGTATAAAATTGCCATTCAGCTCAATAGAATTATGAAAGAAATGGCAGACGGTCAAATAGATGAAAAGCAAGCCCACCAGAAATTATTAGAGGCAGACTTTGATAAAATTGATTATTGCTGCTCACGCAACTCCGCAACATTAAAACCGGAAAACCCCAACCATATATTGGCAGCTGTTTGGCTTGGCAAGACCCGCCTTATTGATAATATGCCGATGCTTGCTGTAAAATAATTTCAACATTCATAACAAAGGAACTCACATGTCACTGGAAAGCATAACTGAAAACATTAAGGGAAAAATGGCAATGGCCACAGGCTTAGATGCCAAAGTCAAATTTGATTTCGATGAAGAGGGCGTTATTTTTGTGGATGCCACGCAAGACCCGCCGGAAATTTCACATGATGTAAACGCGGAGGCAGACTGCACGCTTAAATGCTCTATAGAAACCTTTCAAGGCTTCATGGATGGCACGCAGGACCCCACCATGGCTTTTATGACCGGCAAGCTCAAAGTTGACGGCTCTATGGGGTTAGCCATGAAGCTCAATTCTATTATTGAGGATTAAATCCGTTTCCCAATCTCTGCCGCAATATCTTCTGCCGTATCTTGCGTTTTAAAAATCTTATAAAGCGCGTTATCCGGCCCCATGAAATAGATAAAAGATGAGTGATCCATGGTGTAATCACTCATGCTGTCGTCTTGCACTTTGGCCGCATAGATTTTGTAGCTATCCATCGCCTGCTTTATCTGAGCAGGCGTACCGGTCAAACCAACAAGATTCGGATGAAACATTTCCACATATTCACGCATGACACTCACTGTATCGCGCTGCGGATCAACGGTGATAAAAATGGGTGTAATCTGTTCGGCTTTATTCCCCAACATATCCAGCGCGCTTGCAATCTTTTGAAGCTCCGTCGGACAGATCGCCGGACAATAGGTAAAACCAAAATAAATCAGGCGGTATGTCCCTTCAAAATCTTCATGGGTAACGTTTTGGCCATTATGGTCCACCAGCTCAAACCGCCCGCCGAAATTGTGAGCAACAACATCGCTTTGACTGCGCTCTTGCCGTATTTGCGCAAAAGAAATCAGGCCTGCCAACATCAGGCCAATGAGCGAAGCAACTACAATGTGAAAGAAGCGTTTTTTTATCATGGCCAATTTATAGACCATGATGAAAGTTTTTTACAAGCCCTATTAAGCCCTACAACACCTCCAGCATCTCTGCCACAAGTGGATGTCTTACAATATCCTTGGAGCCCAAACGGCACACGGCAATATTGGGAGAGCTTTCAAGGCGCCGCGCAATATCGGACAGACCCGACACCCCTTCCAGTAAATCGCTTTGGTCAGGATCTCCTGTGACAACCATGGTGGAGTGCCACCCTAAACGCGAAAGCAACATTTTAATTTGCTGATAAGTACAGTTTTGCGCCTCATCAATAACCACAAAGGAATTATTGAGCGTGCGCCCGCGCATAAAACCCACAGGTGCGATTTCAATTGTTCCGTCATCCAAAAGCTGACGTACTTTTTTACCGCCCATCCGGTCCCCCAACGCATCATAAAGCGGCCTTAAGTAAGGGGCCATTTTCTCATCAAGCCCGCCGGGCAGATAACCGATCGATTCGCCAGCCTCCATCGCAGGACGGGAGAGAATAATCCGTTCAATATGACCTGCTTCCAGCGCTTCCACCGCCTTGGCAATAGCCAGATAGGTCTTACCCGTTCCCGCCGGACCAATGGCCATCGCCAGATTATAGTCATCAATAGCCTTGATCAGCTCCGCCTGCCCTTCGGAGCGCGGTTTGATATTCTTCACATATTTTTTGTCGCGACGACCATCAATTTCGCTATCAAGCGGGTGCCAGTCATGCCGGTGGCCAGATCCATGAGCAGAACCGTGACCCTCGTCAAACATAGGGTGGACAATATTCTGGTCTCCTCTTTTATAATGGGCTTGCTTTTGTTTGTGGCGGGATTTCTTGGACATGAGAAGCTCCTTTGCATAGAGGTGAAAAAAGATGTCAGTAATACTTAAATCAACACGTAAAAAAAGCCGTGAGGGCAATCTTCACGGCTTGGTACAATAATAAGGTCGGATATTCCGGATATCGGGGTCACCCGGTAATAAGTTTTTAAAATAATATAATAAATTTTTCAAGGAGAACCCTTGGCTTAAATGAACTTCTGCCTCGATTGTACCAAAAAATCAAAAATAAAACCAGATGAATTCGTTTTATTTTTATGATTACATGATGTGATGAAACTTGATGTTGTTACTTTAACCCAGGATCTGGTCCGCTGCCCTTCTATCACACCGGAGGATGCAGGCGCGCAAGAGGTTTTAAAAAAACCGTTGCGGGATATAGGCTTTGAAATTTTTGACCTGCCTTTTGACGGCAATGGTTCCTATCCCGTTCAAAATTTCTTTGCACGTCTTGGAAGCAGCTCTCCCCATATTTGCTACGCCGGACATACGGATGTGGTCCCGCCGGGAAATGAAGAAAGCTGGAAACACCCTCCATTTGACGCCGTTATTGAACAAGGCATCATGTATGGGCGCGGTACCTCGGATATGAAAGGTGCCAACGCCGCCTTTACTGTAGCCGTATCAGAATTCTTACAATCCAACCCCGATTTTGACGGCTCTATCAGTTTTCTTATTACAGGTGACGAAGAAGCCGAAGCCATCAACGGCACGGTACGTGCTTTAAAGTGGATGAAAGACAATAATCATATTCCGGATATGTGCTTGGTCGGTGAATCGGCTAGCCCGACAGAAATAGGACAGGCAATAAAAATTGGAAGGCGTGGTTCTTTATGTGGTGAGCTTACAATATATGGAACGCAAGGTCATACCGCCTACCCCGATATGGCGGATAATCCGCTACCACGTTTGGCAAAGATCGCAGATGCACTGAGTATTTACGAATTTGATCAAGGCACGGAACACTTTCCGCCGACCAATCTGCAAATCACTTCCATTGATGTCGGCAACAGCGCACGTAATGTCATTCCGGCAAGCGGGCGTTCGGAATTTAATATCCGCTTTAACACAAAATGGACCATGGAAACACTGGACCAAAAATTACGCGAGATTATCGAACAAATAACGGATGACTACACCCTGACCGCCGGCGGTAATGCTCACCCCTTTATCACCCAGCCGGGCGAGTGGACAAATCTGGTCGCGGCAAATGTCAAAAAACATACAAATATGGCACCAACATTGAGCACTAGCGGTGGAACCTCTGATGCACGTTTTGTCGCTCCCTATTGCCCCGTAGTTGAATTTGGCCTGACCAATGAAAGCATTCATCAAGTGGATGAACATTTACGAATAGCCGACCTTGAAAAGCTTGTGACGATCTACCGCGACATTTTGGAAAATACATTTAAACCCTAAACCACAATTTCGCCGTAAACTATCACCAAAAAATCACTTTTTTGTACCTTTTTGGTAACAAATCAAATCTATCCTACGAAGATGAGAGATGAAGAACACTGTGTTATATTTTGTGTTTTTCTATTGTCGAAGAAATTTATCTTTTTGACTAGACATGAGGTGTGCCATGTATAAACAATACATAAGCACCGAATAACGCAGATCAAAAAGGAAATTCCAAAGACAAAAACCCCGAACCGCCCGCATGTGACCTCTCCCCCATTATGGTCCATGCGGGTTTTTCGTTTTACGGCTCCTGATTTAATAATCAATTGAGACCAAATAAAGCCCATCGGCAGGAGCGGTTGGGCCACCTTTGGTACGATCACGCGCTTCTAACGCGTCTATGACATCTTGCTTGGTAAATTTCCCCTCCCCCACATAAGAAAGCGTACCTACAATATTACGCACCATATGATGCAGGAACGACATGCCGCTCACGGTGAATAAAATCTCCTGCCCGTTCGTAATGGATGTTGTGTCAATATGGATCGAGTCGAGCGTACGCACTGGTGACTTCGCCTGACATTCGCTATCGCGAAAAGTGGTAAAATCATGCTGGCCGATCAATATTTGCGCGGCGTCTTGCATGGCCTCCACATTCAGCGGTCGTTTCACCCACCATGCCAGATTTTGATTTAAACCCAAACGATAAGGACGGTTAATGATGCGGTAACAATAGGTTTTTTGCTTGGCCGAAAAACGCGCATGAAAATCATCTGCCACTTCCTCGGCATCAATAATAGATATGGGTTGCGGCAGCAAATGTGCGTTAATCGCCTTGGCAAGCTCATAGCCTGTAATATCGCGGGGGAGACCAGACGCCGTTTTATAATCCAGATCAAAATGCGCCACCTGACCCCAAGCATGTACACCGGAATCTGTGCGCCCCGCCACGGTGATTTCAATATTCTGGTTAGAAAACTTCTTGAGCGCTGTTTCTATTTCACCCTGCACGGTCGCGATATCGGGCTGACGCTGGAACCCGGCATAGTTGGTACCATTATACTCAATGACAATTTTCCAGCGCTTCGTCATGGCTTTTTCATCTTACTTCTTAAAAACTGAAAAGCCCTATCATAATTGACGACTAAACAGCCAATCACAATGAATAACGCCCCCAACCCGATCATGTGACTGTCAGGCCCCTCACCAATTAGGATTAATCCGCCAAGAGAAAATAGAGGTATGAAGTAAGACAAAGACGCCAGCAAAACCGTATTCCCTTTTTTCATCCCGTAATCCCAGAAAGAATACGAAATTCTAAAAACGCCCAATATAATAATCGAAGCCCACTCCCATCCTTGCGGCCACATTGTCTCCTCTAACGCCAAGTGAAAACCTAAAGCAACCAAAGCGGAATAGAACAAAGCCGGTGCCATAACCCCTTGCGGGTAATGCCAGTTTTTGGCCATAACGGAATAAATTGACCAAATAACCGCCGCTAAGAAAGCTAATAGATGCCCCCATTCAAAGCTTTCAAACAACATATCACCCCCTTGCGGGAAAAAGAGCGTCACCACACCGATAAAGCCCAGAACGCTCCCCAAAATAGCCTGCAGCGAAACATGTTTTTCATGTAAAATTCCAGTTAAAAGGACCAGCAAGATCGGCCATAAATAATTCAATGTATTGGCCTCAAAGGGGGCTACCAACTTAAAAGAGATAAAAACGAGCGATGTGTAAAACCCAACCCCAAGTACCAGAAAAATGTAGTCTTTTACTTCCCGTGTCCAATAGGAAACCACATCCTCTTTTTTAAAAATTTGATATCCTGTGAGTGTCATACTCCCGATGAGTAAAATTAAAAACGTCATCATGAGGCCGGAAACCAGCCCGGTCAGGGCCAACAAAACACCCGTAGATGACCACATAAGAATCGCAATAATGCCCGCTAATGTTCCATTCATTCCAGCTTCTCCCCTTCTTTGATATAGCCGCCGTTGATAGCTGCCACGATATCCATTGGCTTTTTATTTTCAGGCTGAACTTCGGTAAGTTGAAGAGCGCTTTCCTCCCCGCAAATAATTTTTCCATCTTGTAAAATTGTTCTAGCAAGGCCTTCTCGTTTTTCATCACTCACTCTGGCTTCCAGAATTTTTAGCCTCCTGCCGCTCGCATCCATGCACCAAGTCCCCGGCCAAGGGTTAAGCCCACGAATTTGCCGGTCAATCTCAACCGCACTCTGGTTCCAGTCAATCCGTCCCTGCTCCTTGGTTAAGAGCTTGCAATAGGTGGCTTGGTCATGATCCTGCGCTGCGCTACGTACTTCCCCGCTATGAGAAATATTATCAAGTGTGTGCGCCAATAATTCATTCCCCTTTTGCCACAACGTTTCATTCAGGCTCGTAAAATTATCCCTCGGCGCAATCTCCACGCGTTCCTGTGCAATGACCGGACCTGCATCCATCGCCTTTTCAAGCTGCATCACGGAAACACCTGTTTCTTTATCTCCTTTCCAAATCGCATATTGGATTGGCGCAGGCCCGCGCCAACACGGCAGTAAAGAGGGGTGAATATTTAAGCACCCAAGCTTTGGCGCATCCAATATAGATTGCGGCAAGAGCAAACCATAAGCCGCCACAACGGCTATATCCAAATTCAATTCTTCAAAGGCTTTCACATCGCGTTCATCTTTGAAATTCACCGGATGGCGAACATCCACTCCCAAAGCATCCGCCGCATCGTGAACAGGAGTATGATGAAATTCTTGCTTGCGGCCTTTGGCTCGCGGTGGCTGGGTATAGACACATACCAACTCATGCGCTCCCATATGTAACATACGCATGGTCGGGACAACAAAATCCGGTGTCCCCATAAAGGCAATACGAAGTGGTTTAGTATCTTCCATAAACTTAAAGAGCCTGCGCCTCTTTGGTTATTTTTTTCACACGCTTGATCATCATATTGCGCTTCAAGGCAGAGATATAATCAAAAAACAACACACCGTTTAGATGATCAATTTCATGTTGAACACAATGGGAATCGAGCCCATCAAATTCCTCTTCATGCATATCACCTTTTAGGTCCTGAAACTTCACCCGTACCTGCGCGGGCCGGATAACTTCCGCATATTGGAGAGGAATGGACAAACACCCTTCCTCATACACCGATTTTTGTTCCGATTCCCATACAACTTCCGGATTGATAAAAACACGGGGGGCGCGTATACGGCCCTCTTCCGCTTCACCACTTCTATATCCGGCCTCAATTGTCAGCACCCCGTCAATCTCAGGGCCATGACGCCACGCCCCTTCGGGAACATCCATGACAAATATCCGGTTTAAAATATTGACCTGATTAGCGGCCAGACCAATACCCGCCCCATAATACATGGTATCTACCATTTTTTGAGCCTGCGTTTGGATATCCGCACTAATATTCTCAATCGCTTGCGCAGATTGTTTTAAAACCGGGTCAGGCACTTTAATAATTTCATAGACATCACTCATCAGGCGGCCTTGTCTTTTCCATCGTCACTATCATCTTCAATATCTTCTTGCGCCAAAATCGGGCGCGGCCCCCCTTCTAATAACTGCGGCTCCACTACATCTTTATCTGTCACATGTAAATCTTTCAGTTTTCTGGCGCTCACCAAAACACGGGCGTCAAAAGTTCCAATAGCTTTATTATAAGCGTTAAGCGCTGCATTAATACCGCCGCCGACCTTGCCTAAATGCGCAGAAAAGCTATTGATCCGCTCAAACAGCTCCGCACCCAGCTTTGATACCTCTTGTGCGTTTTTGGCCATTTCCACCTGCCGCCAACTCAACCCCACCACACGGAGCAATGACATCATCAATGTCGGTGAGGCAATAACAATATTATTATCGGAAGCAAAATCGACAAGCTCAGGATCAGCCGCCAGCGCGGTAGAAAAAATATTTTCCGATGGTAAAAACAACACAACAAAATCCGGCCCGTCTAATTGATCCCAATAATTTTTAGAACCCAGCGCCCGAACATGGGAACGTACCGCCTTGGCTAACCCTTGTCGTAGTTCTTGATGACCCTGATTATTTTCTACATCATCCATGCGGTTGATAAATTCGGTGATTGGTGCCTTCGCATCGACAATAATGTTAAATCCATCTTGCAAATAAATTACCGCGTCGGGTCGCAAGCGCCCATCATTTGTTTCAATCGATACTTGGGTTTGATAATGCACACCTTTCATAAGATTAGCCTTATCCAAAAGTCGTTCCAACACGAACTCTCCCCATTTACCTTGCGCCGCCGGATTTTTAAGCGCACCGGTTAAACGTGAGGTTTCTTTGGATAGAGTTTTTAAATCTTCACGAAGGGCCTGATCCGTGCCCTGTAAAATCTTTACCGCACTTTGCAGCTCGCCTAGTTGTTTTTCCACCGGCTGTACCATCGCCGAGATGGCCTGTGTGCGCTTATCCAGATCATGTGCGCTCTGCCCTTGCGCCTGTTTCAATTTCTCCTGCGCGATATTTAAAAAACTCTCCGCATTGGATTGCAAAGTCTGCTGCGCCAGTGATTGAAAGCTATCCTCAAGGCTTGCGCGTTCGGCTTCCATACGTGCCTCTAACGCCGCCTTTTGCGCTTTTAATGCGCTCGAACGCCACAGGTAAAAAAGCGCACCTAGCAAAATCCCGCCTGCCAAGCCGATCACAAGCGATATAGGCTCCAATGATAATTGGTTCAATGACACCGCATCCATATTTAACTTTGATAAATCTATGTTATAATCCATGCAAAATAGAATAAACCATGAACAGTAGCCGATACAATGACTTTCACTGAAAATCACGCCAAAAACCCTGAAAATACAAAAGGAAACGCGCTTGTCTATGTTCTCATTGCCTTGGCACTTATTGGCGTACTCACCATGACGCTTGCTAGCCAAAACGAACAAAGCGACGGGCAAGATATTGATGACGAAATTCTTGAAATTTATGCCAATGAACTCATTGAATATATGAATAGCGCGCAACAGGTGGTGGATATGATGATCTCGACAGGATCAGAGGTCAGAGATTTGAACTTCGTCAATCCCACCAGTACCGGATTTGATACAGGCAGCCACATTCACAAAGTCTTCCATCCTGAAGGGGGCGGCTTAAATTACATAGAAAAATTTAATCCCAATATCCGTGATGATCTTACTTCCGCATGGGTCATCAACAATTCCATCAATGTCGAGTGGAGCGAAACAACAGGTAACGACGCGATTCTCACCGCCTATTTTGTGACACAAAATATTTGCGAAATCCTCAATTTAAAAATTACCGGCTCCACCACTATTCCGGCAACTGCAAAACCACATAGCGATTATTTCCTGCCCAATAGCCAG
>JALEGH010000063.1 GCA_022763065.1 Alphaproteobacteria bacterium | reverse complement strand
GGTTGGCGGATGCGTTAAACATACCATTGGGTAAAATTTGACCCGGCGCATCATTACCGTAATCAGCCGTTACATTGCCACTCGCAAAAAGATTGCCGCTGACCAAGTTTGTTTCATCCAGAATCTCAGAATCTGTTGTAACAATCGGACGATCATCCTGTGGCCCTTGAGGCGGCTGATCCAACAAAAGATTTTCGTCTTTAAATTCAGGCGCCTGATATTGCAACTGCGTCGGACCAAGGGGACCAATCGCATCCGGAGAATCCAGTGGCAAGCTCCGCGGCGTACTGTTAAACCCGTAACCGGAATTGGAAGCGCCGCCTGTTTCACCAGCAGCAGGCTCAACTTCCGCCAAGGCCTCTGCTACTGCGTCCATAGGATCGCCAGCAGCAGGTTCAATATTTGCAACCTGTTCTGCCTGCGGTTCAGGATCTTCTTCAACCTTCACAACTTCAAGAACTTCTTCCGTCGGCTGCTCAACTTCTGTGACTTGTGTCAAAAGCTCTTCTTCGTTAATAACCGTCCCATCTGCAACTGTTAACTCAGCAGGAAGATCACCCGACATAGCTTCAGAGTAATTGTCGAAAATAACCTGAGAGCCATCAGCAAACGTCAACACCATTTGACCGTCAATAATTTCAACTTTGGCAGCAAGGTTCGGATCAAAATCACAAACATATTTTCCACCCTCAGTCATGACAACAGTCTGCGCCACACCGGCTTCAGGCTGCGCTACTTTGATCGCCTCCGCACTCGTACCAGCGGCCGCTTCTATCGAATTGAAATCTTCAGGACCTCCAAGGGAGCCAGTTAGAATAGCAGGATCTACAAGCGTTCCGTCTTCAAGGTAGAGGAGATTACCATTGTCAATAAGATCGGAAAAATTCGTAATATTAAGTTGACCACCATCGGCAAAAGAAACAATTAGTTCCCCGTTACCACCTAAACGCAAACCCGAAATATCTTCCGGACCGAAATTCAGTCTCGCAGATACATCGTCTGGAATGTCATGCGATGTTGTCGCGCCTGCGCTGGGTTGTGGTAAAATAATATTGTTACAAGTCATTGGAGGTCTCCTCTGTATATTCCAATCTTTATTTGTATTTCCTGTTTAAGAATATAAAGCTTTCAATTCAATTTTGGTTTTAAAATATTTGGCCCTATATACAAAAATAAATATGTTCTCTTAATTAAACTAATTTCCTCGGTTTTAACGACAATAAAGCAAAGAGCAGAGAGTTTTTTACCCTACTTTCTGAATTATGTCAACAATTATGTTAATTATATTTTTCGTAAGTGATGTGTTCTATCAAATCGTCCCCCATAAAGCAATAAATTTGTTCAGTCTTACCAAAAACACGCTATCGTTCCTTGCGTAAGGCATTTTCACCTTGAATTTTTGATATGTTTTATTCTACCAAAATCCATCTGCTAAATGCCAATTTTGCGATAAAAAGCCTATATTCCAAGCTTTTCAACGCTTTTAACATAATTTACAATATATGGGATGTATTTTGTGCCCCAAAACTTGTCCCTCTACTCTCAAGATTACGATCAAAAAATTAAAGTTTCGTGAATACAATGGTAGAAATCATTAAATATTGTCCCAACCCTTCAATTTTTTAATTTCACCACTGTATTTTGCCGGAAGAAGTAGTGAATTTATGGAGTTGCTCGCGAATCATGTTTAAAACCACCCTCAAATCGATTCGAATAAAGACAACAACACCCATATTTCACCACAAACACCCTCGATTCTGTAAACAAAAAACTGTTTTAAATCAGTAATTTAGCCATAATCTTAAAACTTTATATCTTTTTAAACGGGGATAAATCTGTGAGTATTCTTGTTATTTATTTCTATTTTTTGAGGAGAGTCAGGCTTTTAGTATTGTAATATAGTTTCAAATCATATTCTTTTTCTGAAATTTTTTTTCAAAAAAGACTCGACACCCCCATTTTTCAGAGGCATAGTGAATTCATCACCGAGACACTACTTTGTCTTTCAAATTTTGGAACAAAGCGTCGATGAGATGGTTTCGGAAGGATAGAGTGCCTTGGTCGGCATTCGGGGTTCGGTAAGCGGATCAATTCTTTATGAATTTTTCAGATGCTGCCGATGCTCACAGGGAGTAAATAGCATGATTTGCACCTGCGAACCAAAAAGACCCGTGATCGCACACGTTAAAATGTTTGCAAGTGTTCGCAGAATTGACAAAATTGTGTATTTTTTACTTCTGAATTATTGGCTACGGATAAAAAATCGCGAAGGAGCCAATGTGTGGTAAGACCAGCCACAATAAATAAGGCAGATATTGGGTTATCTGCAAGGCACTGGGAAAATTGTGGTGTACATCATATTTTTTCCCAGCGACCTGGATCAAGATGCCCCCCGCATAGTATATAGAGTTTACTTTATATATTGGTGGAGCAAACTTCCCAAACAAGGCCCCGGCGCTGTTTTTGGAGTTCTTTTTAGGCTTGCCTTAAAAATGATTTCTCAAAAACAATAAAGCGTCGGGGTTTTTTGTTGCGCATTTAGCTCTTTATTACCCAGCCTGCCCATAACCTATTTCTGGCAGTGTGTCTCATCCTTAACCTTAGGAGCCGAGAACTGTTTTTCTGGACAAACGCCCATCGTCACGTAAAGAGCGTCTAAAAGTTCATCTGGCTTATTTGTTCTGAAATACTCCCCTCCCGTAATTTTGGCAACTTGTTTCAAAGAAGGCGTTCCATGCACATCCACAATATTCACCTTCAAATTAGGCATATCCTTCTTGATTCTTTTCGCCACCGTCACCGGGTCAGTTCCCCGATTACTAAATCCATCTGAAATGACGGTAATCACGTTGGGTCTATCTTTATCCCCGTCTGTCACCATTTTGGCCATGGCCTCAATATGAACGCCAAGCGGGGTCATACCCTTGGGGCAAGATTTATAGATTTGTTTTGCTACATCCCCTTCTTCCTTGATTTCCACATTCCTGCTTTTCATCTTCGCCAAAGCACCTGATGTGCTTGATGAACCTGTAAAACCGCTGAACCCGGTAAAAGCATCATCGTCTGAAGATCCTCCCAATTGCTGCATTCTTGCGGCCATTGTCCGGTGCAACGCCCAAAGCGCAAGCTTCATACGGGTACATTTACCCGGACCTTCCGGAGGACAGTGGCTACTTTTCCTCATGCTTCCGCTCGTATCAAGCAAAAACCCGGCCTTACGCGGAATATTTTTTTGCATCTTACAGGCATCTTCGACCTTATAACGAATCTTGCTCACATAGGCTTCTTTACCGATATCAATAGCCGAAGCAGAATGGGTAAAAACACCATCTCCATCACAATTTTCTCCAAAAAAACTAGAAGGATCACAAGGCTCTACCAAAACACCATCAAAGCTATATGCACCTTGATTTTCTTCCCCATATCCGATGAGTGTAAAAATAATGCTTTCTTCGTCATTGGTCACTGCATTACCATTCCGGTCAACAAGGTCAATCGCCCCTGCATTTTCGAGTGCGTCATTTGCATCCGTATACGCCGCCGTCACAACATATAGCAACCGCTTGGAATATGAATCAAACCCCCATCCATCTGGAATACCCAGAGTTCTAGTTGGCAGCGCCCCAACGGCAATCGGGTCCTTGCTTTTAGCCCCTTTCACAATTTGAATACCCGCCGAAGGAGATATACAAGCCGCCGCAGACACTCCAAACCCTTTAGTATCAACAGACGCATTAATGGGCGCAGGACAAGGATATTCACCATTTTTGGCATAGTACGCCAACAGCGCGTTATAGGCAGAATCTAAATTATTTTCAGTAATTTCAGGCTTTTCGATCTTAAAATACAAGTCGGCCATCTTTGTGATACCGACCATCATCAGGCCAGCGAATAGGATAAACAGAAGAATCTGAAATAATGTGTTGCCACGCATAGTATATATTTTCCTTTACTCCACGTATTATACTATAATGTAGTGATAAGTGTAAAAAATCAGCCCAAAAAAGGACCTAACACATTGAAAAAAATAAAACAATCGTCCAGCTCTGGTTTCACTCTTTTAGAGCTCGCCATTGTTATCCTTATTTCCGGGATCATCATGGTCATGCTGTCCACCTTTGTTCTGACAGCCTTGGAAAACGTCAAACAACGTCAAAATAAAACACGCTTCCAATTTGTACAGGAAGAAATAAACCGTTTTTTGGAAACGCAAGGGCGTTTTCCTTGTCCTGCTCCGCTTACCGCTGCGGTAGATACAACCAAATTTGGTCGTGAAGCTCTGGATGATTGCACGCAAAACACCAATGTTGCAGGTACTTTCCGCGTAAACGGAAGCGGTGGTAGAAAAATAAGAATAGGGGCTATTCCCACGCGTAACCTTAATCTTTTGGATGAATATATTTATGACGCTTACGGCACAAGATTTCTTTACGCCGTCACAGAAACCCTAACCTCCTCTGATAACTTTGACATTACCAAGGGGGCCATCTCTGTCGAAGATCTCAATGGTAATTCAGTTGTTCAGCCCGCCAACCAAGCGCCTTACGTCATCTTAAGCTTTGGCGAAAATCAATCAGGTGGTTATAGCGGAATATCAGGAAATATTATTCAAGGCGGATGCAATGCTTCTTTATCAAGCAGCGAACGGGAAAACTGTGATAACGACTCGACGTTCATCAGCTCTCTTTTATCTTCAAGCAGTGGCGGAAACGATTATTTCGACGACCGGGCAGAGACCTATATCGGCACCAGTCGGCTACAGGCCATGCCCTCCGGCGGTATTATGGCCTTTGACCTAGCCAAGTGCCCCCAAGGCTGGCAAACTTATTCCGGTATGAACCCTCCCGGCGGGACTGTCGCTTGTAAAAAGATATAATTTTTAATTGGAATGGCTATATCGTGCCTGTCTTTGGATTTATGGACAGGTAAAATACGCTTGTAACCCTTGATTTCCTCTAATTAATTTTCCCCGATCGGTTTTCCGTGTAAGGTTTGCTTTACAGACCTAGTTTTGTTAAAAATTAACAAGCTTCATAAGGTAACTATTCAATTATTAAATCAGGACTCCGCCATTATCCATGTCTTTCCGGTTCGAAAAATTGAGCATCTTGGTTGCAGAAGATACGGTACCGATGAGAAAACTCATGACAACCGTGCTCAAACATCTTGGCATCCGGAATATTCAAATCGCCGAAAACGGAGAGCAAGCCTTTGAATTATTCAAGCAAGACAATCATGATATTATTCTAACGGATTGGGTGATGGACCCGATGGACGGGCTGGAGCTCGCCCGGGAGGTACGAACCAACACATTGTCGCCAAATCGCATGGTTCCCGTTATTCTCATCACAGGTTATAGCGCATGGTCGCGGGTGGAAACGGCGCGCGACATGGGTGTTACCGAATTTTTGGTAAAGCCTTTTACGGCTCAGGACATTGCCAGACGCTTAGCCCATGTCATCACCAACCCCCGTGATTTCATCGAGACCAATGAATTTTTTGGTCCCGACCGAAGGCGGCGAAACGATCCGGGATATACAGGCCCCTTGCGCCGGGAAGCAGATCAACAATCCTATTCTCCGAACGGTATGTAAGGGCCCGTATGCCTAAAAAAAACAGGACTATGCTAGAATGAGACAAATGAAAGCACAAAAAAATAAAGCCAAAATTTATAAGGCCAGCCTGGAATTACAACAACGAATCGGCAAAGGACCGCTTGATCCCAAACTGGTTGCTAAAGCGCAAAAGGCCATTGAAGAAAATAAAGTTGATTTCACTCCCTTGGGTTTGCAATTCCTGAATGAGTTGGAACAAGCCATCAACGATGTGAGTGGAAATCTGACGCCTGAAAAAGTAATTGAGCAGAAAAAAATGCTCACCGATCCGGTAATGGAGCTGAAGGCCAATGCCACTATTTTTCATTATTCTTTGGTCGGAAATCTGGCTGGTGTCATGTTGAGCTTTTTGGAATCAATCAGAGAGCTTGATGAAGACGCGATTGCAATTGTGCGCGCCCACCATGACACACTTAAAGCAATTATTGCCAAAAGAATGTCAGGCGATGGTGGCGAACATGGACAAGTTTTGATGCTGGAGCTAAAAGACGCCTGCGCACGTTATTACAGGAAGAAAAAAGCAAAATAACGTCGTATTTTTGTTTACTCGAAATAATGGTAGGGAAATAAATATAAGGCGATAACAAGACAAAAATTCATGTGCATTTATCCGCATTTGCGGTTTTCATTTTTTACCTCCCCGTTAGAATTTCCCCATGACTTATGATTCAGAAAATATTTTTGCCAAAATTTTGCGCGGTGACATTCCATGTGACAAGGTTTATGAAGATGATCATGTTCTAGCCTTTCGTGATATTGCGCCGCAGGCTCCCGTTCATATTCTGGTCATTCCAAAAGGTGCGTATATGACGTTCGAGAATTTTAGCGCCAATGCAAGCGCGGAGGAGATTGTTGCCTTCCACCGTGCGG
This sequence comes from Alphaproteobacteria bacterium, assembly GCA_022763065.1. Lineage (GTDB taxonomy): Bacteria > Pseudomonadota > Alphaproteobacteria > Micavibrionales > Micavibrionaceae. The sequence continues at coordinate 3,095 of JALEGH010000063.1, read as the reverse complement.
TAGCAAAAATTGTCAAAGATGAAAATTTAGCCGAAAAAGGTTTTCGTTCTATCGCCAATAGTGGCGATTTCGGCGGACAAGAAGTTCCTCATTTTCACTTGCACTTGTTGGGCGGTGAAAAGCTCGGTCCTATGTTACCTTAATGGCAGAGACGTTGGGAGTTATCTCCTGCTATTTTCTCAAAAACAAAAGGAGTATCATTACTGCCCTGAACTTTTTCAGATTTAAGTTGTAGGTGGTATACACCGGGTTCCAGACGGCTGGCATGATTCATAAACTGTTTAGCCAAACTGCTTTGGGATTGTTTTATCATCATACGGGCAATATTGGCCGGGATACGGACAACACGCTCATCAGGAGCTGCTTTATTTGTTAACCCGCTTCTAAAAATTGTATTACCGTTAAGCTGCGTAAAAGCATCATTCGTATTTCCGTTTATGAGATAATGGCTCGGCCCATCTAATTCAATATGGATTTTTTGAGCGAATTGTTCTTTTTCCCCAAGGATGGTGAAGTCAATCGCTTTTTTAAAAAACGGTATTGCCTGCTCCAGCTTTGTCGTTTCATATCCCGCATCATTAAAAAACTTGGCAAGCGCACGCTCTTGTTTGGAATTCACTTCCGATGCTCTGAATTTCAAGTCTCTTTGATCCCATCCAAACCAAAAATCTATATCACGGAGCTGTTGTTCTTGAATGCGAGTAGGTGACGGAATTCGTCCGCAAGGCTTTCGTATCATTTTGGCAATTTTACGGTATTGCTCTGTTGGAAAAATACTATCCAGTGCCGCTAATGACCAGGCCAATGGAACAGTGGTTCTTGGGTCGCGCAGCGCACGTGAACTGCGTTTGATTTTTTCAAGCAAGCTTTTTTGAAATTCGGGAGAAAGGGGTAGTTTGATGGCCACAGCATGCCGCGCAATAAAGCCTAGTTTCTTTAATGGTAACCCGTGAATCTCATTTTCTATTTTCTTATTTACGGCTTGGATAGCATCATCATTCATTTGAAAACCATAGAGGCAATGAAATTCAAGTATCTGATCCAAAGTATCTATTGTTAAATTTTCGCTCCGGGCGATTGCCTTGACAATGCCTTGTCCTTTTTTACCCCAATATTGGTCAACCAGATTTCTGGCCTTTGTAATATTTTTAAAACTGTCTGCGTCATCTGCTTGTGCGTTTGAACTTAGAACTCCTTTCATGTGTTTCAAGAGGCCCCGGATAATGGTCATGTTTTCTTCCAGCGTAAAATAGGACTTGGAAAAAACTTGGAGGGCATTTTCAAGTTGCTCCAAAGAGGCGTTTTTGTGAGACAGATTTTCAAAAAAGGCCAAGGCAGCTTGTTTTTGCTCAGGCGTTGGACGAGACACAGCACGAAGCGAATTTCCGCCATCTGAATCGTTTGTAATTTCAGATTTTTTAACAAGAATATTCATAATCAAACACACCAATACACAAAGTTAGCAAATGATTAGGCAGGAAATATACCATAATTCACGATTTTTGCAAGAATTATGGTATGTTTTTGTGAGGTGAGATGCGTTGTTTTTAGTGACGCGAAATGCTTGTCGGGAAAGGGATGACATTATCTCCGGCAAATTCTTGTGCACCCACTGATCTTGTGGCTGGTCGGCCAGCAACGGCCTGAACCTGTTCAAGCGCTCTTGCATGTTTTGATTGGCCAACTTGCGGCGGATTCAATTTTGCTTCCAACTCCTGTTCGCGGGCAATTTCTTCCAAAACAAATTCTGTAATTTGAATGTGAGCTCTGGCCTGAATAGAGAGTAAATTGGTCAGGTCCGTAATGGCTGGGTCCTGATCTTCCATGTCAGCACTTAGAGCGTCCATAAGGTCAGCCAACCCTTCCAGATCTTCCGGTACGGTGCGCAAAATCTCTTCATAATGCTCCCGGCTTAAAGCACCCGGTCCTTTTTTGTGATCGGCCAACCATGTCGGCCCGTAGATATTTAAGACATATTCCGCTTCTGCCGTAAGGGCCATCGCAATAGGTACAGTTTTTTGTGCTTTTTGTGCAATTTTTTGCGCGCATAAGGCAATAGCAAGCAGGGCCGAATCAGGATCAATTTCGCTTAAAGCCATATGAAGCCCGTACTGCATGTCCGGCTCCACCTCCAGACCGTGATGTAGAATGTCACCAATGGCTTGCGGCACGATAAGGTGGCGCTCCAGCTCATTGATTTGATAATCGGATAATTTGTTAAATACTGACATAGTCCTTAAAACCCCTTTTATGTCCCCAATAGATAAAGATTGCAGGAGGTGTTTCCCTCTCTTAACGCTCATTAAAGCGCAAAAAAATGAACAAGCCCTTAAAGGAAGGTGAAAAAAGGGTTAAGGGACTTTAAAGGGTGGGTCGCAGAGAAGATTCGGGGCGCGAACGTCGTGTGAGCGCTTGTTTCAAACCCATCTCTTTTAAAAGCAATTCAAAACCCTTGTCAAAATCGGCAGCTTTGTATTTTTGAGTGCCTTGTGCGATATTTGAATTTTGTTGGTTTTGAAGGGGGATATCACCTTCATAAACATATTTTTCGATATTACGGTGAGAGATTTCGATATGGGTGCCGATCAAAAAAGCGCGACCGCCCTTGTCTCCAACTTGTGCTTTGAGTGACATTAGGTAAGACTCATCTGTATCAGGCGCACTGTACCAACTTAAGGGTTGAATATTTTTGTTGGCTTCAGACAATAAAAAGCGTGGTCCCCCCCAATAAAGCGCCGGATATGTTGTTTGCATGTCAGAATGGAGCAGGTCGATAATAGTCGCACTATCGCTTTTACCGGTATAGGAACGCCCCATGAGATCATCCAGCCCGCCACGCGCAATACCGTTAAAAAAGCCAAGGCCGGGGCGCTCTTTTATCATTTCGGCACCGCGAAATTTGATCATACTGGCCCCCAGATAAGCGGCCGAACAAATCCCTAAATAAGTGCCGCCATCTTCAACGAATTGTTTAATGCGCGGTGCTCCTTGGTCTTCTCCTACGGCTTCTAAAAACTCACCTGCAGATCCTCCACCAACAACCAGAATATCGGTCTCATCTTCCCAATGATAATCAGGGTTTTTAATTTCTTTGT
>JALEGH010000062.1 GCA_022763065.1 Alphaproteobacteria bacterium | reverse complement strand
TCTGGCCAAAAAGACGACAATCTTTTCAGAATGGCTGGTGGCATTGCAAGCTTAACCCACGGGGCATTACATATATATTTTAGAGATAAATCTCCCAGATCTCTAGCATGGATTTTTACAGCCGAAGGTGTTTTGTACTCTTCCGCAGGCGTTCATACTATCTCAGAGGCAATAAAAACGGGCTCAACAGCGTTCTCAGGCGCGCTGGAAATACTCGCTTTTCCAACGGTCGGTCTTGCCGGAGTTTTCAAATATTTTGGAAGAGATAAAATTGCAACCGCGCTTCTCGGGCTATCAACATTGGGAGTAGCAGCCAACGCCCTTAAAGTCGACACGAGTGCCGTAGCAAAACTTGATTTTAATAATGCTGTGATCGGTGTAGACCCTTTCTACTTAGCTGCATTCTGTTCCTTTATGGTCGCTGCAGCTACTTACCCTTTCCTTTATAGAGACTTGGAAGCAAACGACAAAGCAAGCGAACCTCAAAACCAACTAAAACAAGCGGCAAAGCTTCCCCCTCCCTCTATGTAGAAAATCAGATAGCGAGCGCGCCATCTTTCACGTGAAATTCGACACTCTCACGACCCTGCCAGTTATTCACCTGAAACTGACCGGCTAAATGAAACAGGGTGTTTTGCGCATCTTTAAGTAACGCCGTGCCTAAGTCGGTATCCACCCCACTGAAAAACATCGCCTTCATCCAGCTTCCCCCCTCACTATCGGCCACCATCATGCGGATATGTTTATCCTTTAAGACATCCACACGCTGCACCCGCACATGTGGCAAAGCAAAAATGGGTTCCGGATTACCGGTGCCAAAAGGACCGACTTGCTCATGCATCATTTTAACCGACGCCAATTGTGACGCTCCCCTTACACTCAAAAAGCCATCAATATCCAAATCCTGTACAGGCTCCAGATTATTGGTTTGCTGACGGATATAGCTATCAACGAATTTTCTAAAGTCATCCAGCTTATCCGGCTCAATCGTAAAGCCGCCCGCCATCGCATGCCCGCCACCTTTAACCAGCAAATCTTCTCCGCGCGCGGCGATAAAAATATCGGCCATATTAATGCCGGGAATAGAACGCCCGGAGCCACGCCCCTCCATCACACCTTCCGCGTTTTCAACATAAGTCACTACCATCGCCGGACGGCCATAACGCTCCTTGAGCTGCCCGGCAACAAGACCGCTTAAACCTGAATGAAAGCTTTCATCATCGACCAAAATAAAGGGAGCCTGTTTATGCTCCTCCTGATGGAACTCAATTTTATTGGTTGCAACCTTTATCATCTCCGCCTGAATGGCGCGGCGCTCTTTGTTACACTCCTCCAAGGCCCAAGCGATAGACTGCGCCTCATCTTTATCATCTGTTGATAAGAGCTTAGCGCCCAAATCTGATTTATGCACCCGTGAGCCTGCGTTAATGCGCGGTCCCAAGGACCAGCCCGCATCCTTTGGTTCCGGCAAATTGGTGATACGTCCTACTTGGCACAAAGCCTCCAACCCCGCATTCTCATGCTTGCCCATTTGCTCAAAGCCATACTTTACAAATAAGCGGTTCACACCTAAAAGCGGCACCATATCGCATACAGTCCCCAGCGCCACCAAATCAAGCCATGATTTAAGCGGCGCTTCTTGGAGAGCGTTTTCTTTGAAATAACCACTTTCGCGCAATTTAGCGTTCACCGCCACACAGGCCATAAAACACACACCGCACGCGGCCAACATCTCCAAACCGGAATTGTCGTCTTTACGTTTGGGGTTGATAACATGAGCAACCTTGGGAAGCTCTTCTTCTGCCTCATGATGATCCAGAATAGAAACATGCAAGCCCAAATCATGCGCGTGCTCAAGAGGCTCAAAGGCCGTTGTCCCGCAATCAGCCATCAGCAAATATTCAACTCCTGCTTGCTTGATCTTTTGCATGGAAGACACGCTCGGCCCGTAACCTTCGCTTAGACGATCAGGAATATAAACAAACGGCTCGACACCAAAATGACGCAAAAAACGTGTAAGAATAGCCGCAGAGGTCGTACCATCGACATCAAAATCGGCAAAGATTCCAATCTTCTTTTTTTGTGTAATGGCCTGCGCCAAATCCCTCGCAAATTCTTCCATTCCCGCAAAAGAAAAAGGATCAGGAAAATGCTCCCGCAATATCGGCGCAATAAAAGACTCAAAACTCTGCGCATTCACATCACGTTGCACCAAAAGGTGGGCTATAAAATGCGGCAGGTTATGCTTTTGCTGAAGTTCAAGAAGCGTTTTTTCATCCACTTCTTTAAAACACCAGCGCTTAGCGCCTAGTGAATTTTGAACATCAAAGACAGGGCCATTCTTCTGATTAATCGCCGAATTCAAGTTTGACAACACAACACTCTATCTAAAAATCTCGCGGATCAAATCCGGTTTTTCGATCAAAATTATGCGTGGCCTTGATATGACGGATAGTTCCTGACTTTGATCGCATCACAATCGAATGTGTTGTCGCCCCACCACTATAACGGCGCACTCCCGGCAACATGCTTCCGGTTGTCACACCGGTCGCCGCGAACATCACATTATCCGGCTTGGCCAAGTCATTCGTCATATAAACCTTATCAAAATCAGAAATCCCCCAACGCTCCGCCCTTGCGCGTTCATCATCATTGCGAAACACAAGCCGTCCTAACATGCTCCCGCCGACACATTGAAGCGCGGCTGCCGCCAAAACCCCCTCCGGTGCGCCGCCTGTCCCCACATAAAGATCAATACCCGTTTCTTCTTCTGTTGTCGCGATCACCGCACTCACATCTCCATCTTGAATAAGCGAGATGCGCGCTCCGGCCTCTCTTACCTCTTTAATAACCTCATCATGGCGCGGACGATCCAACACACACACAAGCAAATCTTCCATTTGCGCAGACTTGGCCTTTGCCACTTTTTTCAAAACATCACCTATTGGTGCGTCCAAATCCAAAACATCTTCCGGCACCCCCGGCCCTACGGCAATTTTTTGCATATAGACATCCGGCGCATTTAAAAAACCGCCCTTATCCGCCATCGCCATCACGGCCAGAGCATTCTGCCCTCCCTTGGCCGTAATCGTTGTCCCCTCAAGCGGGTCAAGCGCGATATCCACTTCCGGTCCTCCGGCACCAACTTCTTCACCAATATAAAGCATCGGCGCCTCATCGCGCTCCCCTTCACCAATCACTACACGACCTTGAATAGAAAGGGAATTAAGCGCCTCACGCATCGCATCAACCGCCGCCGCATCTGCCGCCTTCTCATCACCGCGCCCGACAGTTTTTGAAGCTGCCAGCGCTGCGGCCTCTGTCACCCGCACAGCTTCCAACGCCAAATTTCTATCCATCTTGTTTTTCTCTACCATGTCCTGATTATCCTTCATTTGTATGACGCTCATTTCCTTCCTCCCTTTATTTTTTATTCTTCAATTCTCAAAATAACAGCTTCCTCGGCTATATCCTTCACAGCCGCACGCACATCTCCACCCGAAACAGCCTTACTCATCGCCACTACAAAACCATCCTTCATCAAAGTTTTCTCTACCCCTACTCCGGCTTGTTCTAACTTCTCTTTTATTCCTTCTTGTGCCTCTGCGCTCTTCTCAACTTCAAACCGCATATAGTACGGCGCGACAAAATCATCAGACCCACCCCATTTCACACTTTCAAGATCGTTGGCTGGCACACCGAAAATAGGATGTTTGTGATCTCTTGCCAGATCAATAATATCCGCTACAACCGAAGAGGCCGTTGGTCCTTCCCCTGCCCCCAGACCAACAGATACATTTTTCCAAACAGGTTGAGCTTGCACTAAAACCGCATTATAAACATCCGATGTCCGGCCCAACGTGCTATTTGTTGGCACCAGACAAGGTTCTACGGCCTGCATAATTTTTTCACCCTGAACCTTGGCCGTGCCAAGTAATTTAATACGGTACCCCAGTTCATCCGCAAAGTTGATATCCTCCGCCGTAATATAACGAATACCTTGCGTCTCCAGCGCGTCAAAATCAGGTTTAGCTCCGAACCCGAGCGCCGCCAGCAGTGTCAATTTATGCGCCGTATCAATTCCGTCCACATCAAAGGTCGGGTCTGCTTCCGCATAACCTTTTTCCTGCGCCTCTTTCAAAACCTCATCAAAATTTCGGCCACTCACACGCATATCAGAAAGAATATAATTACAGGTCCCGTTTAAAATACCTGATACACTCTCCACTTTATTCGCCGCCAAACCTTCACGCAGCGTCTTTATAACGGGAATACCGCCCGCCACACCGGCCTCATAGGCAATCGCGCTATCTTTTTCTTCCGCCAGACCGGCCAGACGATATCCATGATGGGCCATAAGCGCTTTATTGGCCGTTACCACATCTTTGCCAGAACCGATTGCTGTTTCAACCATCTCCAAAACAGGGCCTTCAGAACCACCGATTAACTCTACTACACAGTCAAGACGCTCGTCCGTCGCCATATCGTTTAAGTTCTCAACCCACTCATAAGAAGATAAATCAACGCCGCGATCTTTATCTTTATTTGCCGCCGTTACACTGACAATTTCAATCGTCCGGCCTGCGCGCTTGGCTACAAGCTCCGCATTTTCCTGCAAAATTTTGACAACCCCGACACCGACAGTACCAAGTCCCGCGATACCGATTTTGAAAGAGTTAGCCTTATCAGATATACCCAAGGCCTAACGCTCCCCAACCATAATATCAACGCGTTGATCTTGCGTGTCCGTTCCGGTCGCATGCGCCGTTCCCCATGCCACTGCCTTAATTTTATCGGCGGGTACGCCTTTTTTAATCAATTCTTTTGAAACCTCAAACGAACGGTTCATCGATTGCTTTAAGTTTAAAATTTGCACCTGCGTTGAACCTACCCCTGCTTGTGTTGGACGGCTGGCATAGCCGGAAACCGTAATACGGCTTGGGGCAAATTTCGCCTGCTCCGCGACCGAAGAGAGGATATTCCGGTCATTTCTGCTTAAATTGGAAGAGCCATGATTAAAATATACTTGCGCTCCATTCATCCCCATAGCGTAACCGCCAGAAGCATAATTATTCATCTGAGCTTGCCCTTGATATCCAGCTTGAAAACCTCCTTGGGCCATGCCAGCCCCTCCCATCATAGGCTGCGCCGGTGCATCCAGATCATAAATCATCACATTAGAATCGATTGCAGAAGCCATCCCCCCACCATATTGAGGGAAAGCATTTTGAGGAGCAGCCCCATACCCATATCCGCCCATCTGTTGTGCAGGTACGGGGGGCGGCCCCATATCGAACAGATCAACATTACCGACTGTCTGCGCACCCATTCCATGTTGTCCACCATAACCATGCGGCATCTTAGCCTGCCCTCCATAAGAAGACGGCATAGGCGTTACACCTGTCCCATTATCTTCGCGCATCTCTACATTTTTAAGGGAAGCAGAAGCGCGTTCCTCGGCTTGGCTGTCAAATAATCTGAAATTCCGCACATCGTCCCAATAGGCCTTCTCACATCCCGCCAAAAAGGGAACAACCAAAACAGACAATAGAACAACAAAACTAAGCTTTAGGGGTTTCACCATTATTACTCCCATAACATAATGAATCTGTCCCTATCCTGCCCCCAAGACAGTCTTATTTCAAGCATTTAGCCCACGAAATAAGGGATTATCCCTTAAATCATATATTCGGCGGCCAACCGAACGTAATTATCAGCAGAAACAGGAAAAAAAGAGCTATCTTTTTCAGTGAGATCGCGCATATAACGCGCAGGCGAACCGGCCCAAAGTTGCCCTGAAGGTACAGTTTTTCCCGGTGGCACGAGCGCGCCTGCCGCCACCATCGCCCCCGGCTCGATCACCGCCTCATCCAGAATAATAGCCCCCATCCCGATAAAGGCCAAATCACCAACTGTACAAGCATGTAAAATCGCGCCATGCCCCACCGTGACCTCATCCCCGATATAGGTTCCCGCAACACCGCGTGTTGTGTGAATAACGGAATTATCCTGAATATTGGTACGCCTACCAATGCGGATTTCGTGCACATCCCCACGCAAGGTACAGCCGAACCAGATATTGCTCTCATCGCCAATCTCGGTATCACCAATCACCGCCGCATTTTCGGCGATAAAGACCTTTTCACCCAGTTTGGGCATTATTTTTCTATAAGGTAACTGCATGGCTAATACGGTATCGGATATTGGCGGTAGATGGAATCAATATCAGCAAGAACCTCACCAGAAAGCTCAACATCAAAGGCATCAATATCCGTCTTGTTCCATTGATGTCGCGCCGATAATGGTAGAGGTCACAAAGGGCTGCACATCCACAAATTTAAGCGCCATCTGACATGGATCAAGACCGTGTTTTTGGGCAACTGCGAGATATTGATCCACGGCACTAAAAGCCTGCTCCGTATCACGAAAACGATCGAAACGCTCTCCAATTTTATCAGCAACAAACCATCTTGAGTTCTCAGGCATCGTCCCATTTTGGTATTTTCCGCTCAACATCCCTGTTGCAAGCGGTGACCACGGCAAATAAGAAACATCTTCACGCACACAAACTTCGGCAATCGCCGGATCATCCACACGGCGCAGTAAACTAAACTCATTTTGGATAGACTGCATACGTGGTAAACCATGTTTATCTGATAACTCCAGATACTTCATAATCCCCCACGCGCTATCATCTGATAAGCCGACATGGCGCACTTTTCCCGCTTGGACCTGCTCATCAAGCGCTCTTAGGATATCGAGAAAATTCTCAACAATCTCTTTAGTTTGTACGTCCGTAAACCTCAAAGAGCCAGCTGCATTATTACTAAAATGGGGAAATGGACGATTGGGCCAATGAAGCTGATACAAATCAATATAATCCGTTTGCAAGCGTTTGAGCGATCCTTCAATTGCCGCGCGAACACTATCACCCGTCAGTGCTTCACCGCCCCTGATCCACGGGACACCCGGTCCAGCAACTTTCGTTGCCAAAATAACGTCACTACGCTTTCCTGAGTTTTGAAACCATGTGCCAATATATTCTTCCGTCTTGCCGCACGTTGCCTCACTGGTCGGTACAGCATAAAGTTCTGCCGTATCAAAAAAATTCACCCCCACCTCGTGCGCATAATCCATCTGCGCGTGCGCCTCTTCTTCGGTGTTTTGCTGCCCCCATGTCATGGTGCCTAAACATACACGCGAAACATCCAATCCAGTTTTTCCCAACTTTGAATATTGCATTCTTCATTTCCCTTTTGTCATCCCGAGCGAAAAGGCCACGCGCCTTGAAAAGGCAAAGCCTTGCAGCCGAGGGATCTTTTAAGATTCCTCCATGCGCTAACGCTTGGTCGGAATGACATTAGCTCTAAAAAAAACCAGCCTGATAATAGGCTGGTTTGGCAAATTTTAAAAGTACAACTTAGGGATAAAACTCTGCATCTATTTAGGCTTAAAGATGCTTGTGTCCAAAATATGTGGGCCGCCATCCCCATACCATGTCACAGATTCGGTATGGTCATGAAAATCATCATCTGTAACCTTGTGTATCATTGCCTTCAACCCATTCCTATTATTGGTTGTCCAATTGAGCGCTTTATGGGCCTCAGAAGGATTAACCCATACCTGAAAACTACCCGTTGTATGAGGACCAACAGGTTTCGTGTGAAAACGGCCTACACGATCACCGCCCCAATCCTTTTTGGCCTGCTCCCAAACCTGACGCCCTAGCGGCTCTTGCAACTTATTGAAGTAAACATGGATATGAAACCCTTGCACACCATCTAGCATAGTCTTGAGATCAGAAGACATTAACGTTTCGCCCACTGCTTGGAACGCCGCGCCTTATGCTTACCGATTTTCTTACGTTCAACCACACGGGCATCACGTGTCATCATACCGGCCTTCTTCAAAGAACCGCGAAGCTCTGGCTCAAAATTCACAAGCGCACGGGAAATACCATGACGCACCGCACCGGCCTGACCGGATAGCCCGCCACCTTTCACGGTACACACCACATCAAATTGATTAACGCGGTCCGTAATCAAGAATGGTTGGTTCAAAACAAGCAAATGTGTCTGACGACAGAAATATTCATCCTGTGGCTTACCATTCACAACAACCTTACCACTTCCCTTTTGAAGCCAAACACGTGCCACGGCATCTTTACGACGACCTGTCGCATAAGCGCGGCCCAAGTCATCGACTTTGCGCTCATAAACAGGTTTGTCATCTGCTTGCGCTTCATCCGATTTTGTAGCAACAGGCGTAGCCTCCTCGACTTTTCCTTCAGTCGCCGCGCCCAAATCTTTCAGGTCTTTTACTGTTTCTTCTTTTTTTACTTCAGCCATAATTTTAGCCTCTCTTATTCTTTGGATTCATGCCAGCCACATCAAGTGTTTCAGGCTTTTGTGCTTCATGCGGGTGCTCCGCACCAGGATAAACATATAGGTTCTTCATAACCTGATGACCCAGCGCACCACGCGGAACCATACGCTCCACTGCTTTTTCAACAACGCGCTCCGGATGATCACCATCTAGAATTTGACCTTTTGTGCGGGATTTGATTCCGCCCGGATAGCCTGTATGCCAGTAAAAATTATCGCCATCGCGTTTATTTCCCGTCAAACGCACATCTTTGGCGTTAATCACAATAATGTTATCACCATCATCCATGTGCGGCGTGTAAGTTGGCTTGTGCTTACCACGCAAGCGCATAGCAATGACGGATGCAAGGCGGCCCAAAACCACATCTTTCGCATCGACAACAACCCACTTTTTCTCAATCTCTGAGGGTTTTGCTGAATAAGTCTGCATTTGTTTATGTCCTCTCGTTTTTGTAAACTGCCGCTTTATGCACCAAAAAACACCTCCCAGTCAAGAAAAAACGTGAAAAAACAGAAGATTAGAAGTAGGGTGTTATATTACCCAACACTCAATTTTCTTCCCCGTCCGTGTAGAAGTTGTATATTTTTTCAATAGCTTACTAGACCTCACCCCTTTCCCCGTTTAAAATCTCGCGAAAACAGGGAAAGGAAAAATCAATGAGTCAAGATAACAACAAAGATTTTAAAGGGTTAGAAACACTCTCAATTCACGCTGGCTGCACAGCTGATCCAGAAACAGGCGCACGCACAATCCCCCTCCATCAAAG
>JALEGH010000061.1 GCA_022763065.1 Alphaproteobacteria bacterium | reverse complement strand
GGTGATTTGACGTTGGAAGTTTTAAAACATCTTTCAAAGACGGGTTTTGATATTCAATTGGCGCGATACACGCAAAAAGATTTTGAAAACCTGCAGGCGGCGCTTAAGAAAGATAGGGATAGAATTATCAAGTCTATCACTATCAAAGAAGAAGGTATTTTGGATTGGAGATATCCGTCCAGAATTCTGGATGTTAAAAAAACATTTGAAATGAAAGGAAAAGACTTCGCAACTTTAAGAAATAAATTTAACAAAGTTGCAAACAATAAAGAGTATCAGGTTGTTCCGTTATCTGATCCTGAGGCTGAAAAAGTTATTCGCTCTACCATTTTTCATTGGCTTTCCAGTCTTGCCTATATAGGAAGAGAAACAGGTGCAAATACATCAATGTTTTATGAGACATTATTGGAGAATATAAAGCATTCCCCCGAAATGTTTGACGGGTTTGCTATCAAAACGGATAAAGAGGCCATTGGTTTTGTCGTTTGGGATGTGTCGGGCGAAACGGCGAATGCTTTAGCCGGCTTGAATCAACGCAGAATTCCTGGCTTGTCAGAGTTTCAGGTGGTACAGGCTTGCAAGATGCTAAATGAAAGAGGTGTGAAAAAGTACAATCTGGGCGGTTCTGAAACAGAGTCTTTGGATAAGTATAAATTAAAATTTCATCCAGTGGAGAGCGTAAAAATGTTTTCTTGCGATGTTGATTTTGACAAAAATAAAAAACTTCCATTTGAGATGATTAATGTCATTGGCGGGAAGGATGGTTTGGATTTATAAGCGGAGATGGTTGTGTAAAATTAAAAAAGAGCCCCCATGGGGGCATGCAGGCTCTAGATAAACTAGGGTCAGGACCCTAAGACGGGGATTTTAAAAAAAGATTACTTAAATCTACCCGAATTAAGCTTTTTCATTTTAAAATTTTTGAGGCGCTTGTCCTCATCAAGTGCATATTTATTCAGGGTCATTTTTTCCCTTTTTACAGATTTGTTGAAGTTATAACAAAAGCATTGTCTGTATCTACATTAGTCCTTATCGCCTCCTTTCTATTAATCCGCCATCATCTTCTCAGATGGAAATAGGGTGGTAATCTTTGGCTGTAATATCCGTTGTGTCTGCTAGATGTTTATCCAGTTCTTTTTGATCATTAGCCATGAAAGATACGACCCTTCCCATTTGTTTATATGATCATTATATCAGCCCTCATATATTTATAAAATTAATTATTTTTCTTGCAATAATCGTTTTTTCTAATGTATAAATGGCTGGATTTGGTTTTGGGATTTATCAAATGATCAGAAATATAGATATAGATTTATTGCGTGCCTTCCTGACGATTTATGAGGGCGGCAGTTTTTCCCATGCGGCAGAAAAATTGGGTCGGACACAATCAACGATCTCGCAGCAAATAAAAAAGCTCGAAGAGATTTTGGGTAAAGATGTTTTTATACGGACAAATCGTTCTGTGAGCTTAACAACAGAAGGAGAGGTTTTGCTGTCCTATGCCAGACAGATGATTGCGATTAACGATGAAATCATTGGTCGTATATCAAAACCTGATATTAGTGGTACCGTAAGGTTGGGGGCTCCGGAAGCCTTTACAACAAACCACTTGCCTGAAGTTCTTATCCAATTTTCAAAATCTCACCCGTCGGTAGCTTTAGAAGTGGAGTGTGGTTTGTCACATCATTTGGTTGATAAATTTGAAAAAGGTAACTTCGATCTCATTTTGATTAAACGTGACAATAAAACGAAAATATACGGCAATAAGATATGGTGTGAGACACTCGTCTGGGCAGGACTAGAAAAACAAAAGTTTAAAATGGATGACACTGTCCCGCTTATTTTATCTCCGGTACCTTGCGTTTACAGGAGTAAAGTTGTCGAAGCGTTGGATAAGAAGAAAATGCGTTGGAAGGCTGTATTTACCAGTGCCAGTATGGCTGGAAGGATTGCGGCCGCCAGGGCGGGCTTAGGTATTACAGTTATACCCAAAGAAATGCTTTCCTATACACATGGTCTTATTTCTTTAGGGCAGGATTGTGGGCTACCTGCTATTTCCGCGATTGAGATTGAACTTATTCAAAATGAACAAAATGCTTCTGATGCGGCTCAGCGTTTGGCGGACCACATCATATTTGCTTTAGAAAATGATCCTTCTTTGAAGAAGGCATCATAACGAGCTTGGTGGAATGAAAGAACTTCTGGATAAAAATGAGGGTTGGCATGCATAAAATATCAAAATCTTTCCCCGAAATAGGAACCAATATCTTGATTGGTCTGGCAGTTAGCATTGTTATGCTCAATTTGGGTGCGGCTCTAGGTATCTTATCTGGTAGAGGAGCCTTTGCCGGGATGCTTTCGGCGGCCGTTATTGCTTTTGTGACCTCTCTTTGTGGTGGCACGAGGATTCAAGGATCAGGCCTGACAGCGCCGATGAGTACTATTACGGCTGTTATTGTTGCGTATTCCCTTGAAAAACTACCTGCCGAGGTCGCAGGTATAAGTGCTGATCATTTTGTGAATATTGTAATATTTATGTCTGCGATTTTTCTATTTTTATTTTCAATTTTTAGATTGGGCAGGCTTATTCAATATGTTCCTAACCTTGTCGTATCGGGGTTTATGTGTGGCATTGCTATTATTATATGGATTTTGCAAGTTGAAATTCTTTTTGGGGTAGGTCGTGCTCCCTTAGAAGGGGATAGCATGCTTAACTTTTTAATTGCTGCGATCACTCTTATTTTGGCTTTTTTTGTGCCGGTTCTCATCAAGAAGTTCTTTCCTAGGGGCGCTAGCTTTTTACCCGGTACACTCATTGCCTTGGTTGTCATGAGCGTTCTTGCAGGCGTTTTTAAACTGGATGTAGAATATTTATTGATTACAAATACTTTAAACAGTTTTTCCGATTTTGTTACATTGGTGAGCAACCAGATACCAAACCGGATAAGTGCGGATATCTTGTTATTGGCGGCCCCTTTTGCGCTTCAATTGGCGGCGTTGTGTTATATAGATACGCTTTTAACATCTTTGATCGTTGATAAAATAAGATCATCCAAGACCAGACGAAACAAAGAAATAGCGGCGCAAGGGTTAGCCAATGGGCTGGTTGCATTGATTGGCGGTGTGCCTGGTGCGCAGTCGACAGTTCCATCTGTCTTGACTGTGAAGGAAGGAGCAACAATGAGAGTTGCGGGTGTCGCAGCAGGAGTATTTATTTTGTTGAACACTATTATGTTTGCAAATCTGATGAATTACATTCCTCAGGCTGTATTTATCGGTATTTTGATAAAGGTGGGGTTTGATGTGTTTGATGTAAAACCTTTTGGAGCCTATGCCCGGACTTTAAGGCGAAGTTATTTGAATAAAAAGACAAAGATATTGGGCCACCGGGAAATGGGTTTCTTGTCAGGTACTGCGCTTATAACGGCTTTTATAGATTTGATACTGGCTGTTGGTGCATTTACGCTTAGTTTTATTTTCTACAATAGATTTTTCAAGAAAAATAAAAAAATAGTTGATTACGTTCCTCGTTGAAACAAACGCCAATAGATGAAGCGCCATGGTAGAACCAGATTTTAATCCCCCCTTAACAGGTAAAAGAAAAATTGTCAGCCAATTTGTTGAAGGTAAACGTTTTGTTGCCTTTATTACAGCTCTTATTTTGCTGAATGCGGTCACTTTGGGGTTAGAAACAAACTCTGGGGTTATGGATTCGTATGGTTCCATCATACTTTTCCTCGATAAAATAATCTTGGGTGTTTTTATCATTGAGATAGCCTTAAAATTTTATGCCTATCGGTTGAGTTTCTTTAGGTCCGGATGGAACATATTTGATTTTGTTATTGTGGGGATAGCGCTTATACCTGCGAGCGGGTCTTTCTCTATTTTAAGGGCATTACGTGTCTTGCGTGTTTTAAGATTGTTGTCAGTCGTTCCACAAATGCGCCGTGTTATTGCCGCAATAGGATATTCAATTCCGGGAATGATGTCGGTGTTAAGCGTCCTTTTACTGATATTTTATGTTTCGGCAGTATTGGCCACGAAGCTTTTTGGTACACACACTGACCCACAAATGCAGGAATGGTTCGGAACAATCGGTGCTTCGGCTTACACTCTATTCCAAATTATGACACTGGAAAGCTGGTCAATGGGTATTGTTCGCCCAACCATGGAGATCTTTCCGTGGGCTTGGGTGTTTTTTGTTCCATTTATTATTGTGACCAGTTTTGCTGTGCTTAATCTTTTTATTGGTATTATCGTTGATGCCATGCAAGTTGCGCAAAAAGACCCCAGGGAACAAGATAAAGCCGAAATTAAAGAATTTACAAAAGAAGAACTGAACGAAATTCATAAACGATTCGATGAATTGAAAAATGAAGTACAAAAAATGAAGGCTGGGTAAAGCTTTAAATGGTGGGCGGTACTGGGATTGAACCAGTGACCCCTTGCGTGTCGAGCA
Source organism: Alphaproteobacteria bacterium (assembly GCA_022763065.1). GTDB lineage: Bacteria > Pseudomonadota > Alphaproteobacteria > Micavibrionales > Micavibrionaceae. Next base: position 42,582 of record JALEGH010000061.1, on the reverse strand, counting down.
AGTGCTCTACCGCTGAGCTAACCGCCCCCAAAAAGGCAAATATGATATTGCGGTAACAGGCCCTTACAAAACAGAAATTTTGTTCCGATTTCAAGTGTTTTTTGCAGGCTCTCCTATCTGGGATGATAAAATAGTGTCGATTTGTTCGATGAGGGCCTTCATATGCAAGGGTTTCATCATAACGGGAGCGGTGCTTGTCTCTCCTTTTTGAGGGGTATGAGAGGCAAATCCGCTGATAAACATCACCTGAAGGTCAGGATATAGCTTTTGTGCTTTATCGGCCAGTTCCATGCCGTCAATGCCCGGCATAATAATATCGGTGAGGAGGAGTTTTAGATTGTCCGGCGGTGCTGTTTTTAAGGTTTCTAGTGCCCTTAAACTGTCGTTAAAACCGGATATTTGATATCCATTTTCCTCAAGCGCTTTGGTGAGGTAATGCAGCATGGTTTTGTCATCATCAACAACCATAATATGGGTGTTTGTTTTATTCATGAGGCGGTGCCCTGAACAACTTCAAGGAACTGACTTGCGGCTAACTCCCAACTATAGTTCTCAATGATATGCGCACGGCATTTTTGAGGATCGGCATGCTCTAAAGCCTGCGTAGCGGCAATGGATAAATCCTCATGCAAGCTACCCAAATATTTTTCTGTCACAATATCACGCGGCCCGATGGCATCATGCGCGGCGATGGGTAGACCACAAGCGAGCGCCTCAATAAGTACGATGCCAAAAGTATCCGTTACCGAAGGGAAAACAAAAAGATCGGCCGAGCGGTAATGATTGGCGAGGTTTTTGCCGGTTTTCTTGCCGGTAAAAATAGCGTTTGGATGTTTTGCCCTAAGCATTTCCAAATCAGGGCCATGCCCTACAACAACTTTACTTCCTTCCCAATCCATATCTAAAAATTCTTCTATGTTTTTTTCAATCGCAATGCGTCCGACATATAAGGCAACCGGTTTGGGGAGGTCTTCAAAGAGCGTTTTTGCTCCCGGCGTAAATAAATCCAAATCTACACCGCGTGTGTAGGTGTGAATAGGGGGGGCTATCTTCCATTTCCATCCTTCGAGCTGTTCTTTCATGCTTTGCGTGCCAGTTAAAAGTGTAGCGCTTGGCTCATGAAATTTTTTGATGTAGGCAATGCCGAGTTTTTTGGTGGCTTTTTTGAGGAAAGGAAAAAACTTACCAACGCGCTCGGCAAGGTAATCGGGGAACTGGGTATGGTAGCAGGTTGTAAAATTTCGTTTATGCCGGAGGCAATATTTTCGTGCAGCCCATCCCAAGGGCCCTTCTGTAGCGATATGGATGGCATCGGGCGCAAAGGCTTCAATTTTGCGTTTCAAGCGCCCATAAGGAAACAGGGCAAGCTTTATTTCCGCATATCCGGGCATTGCTACACGTTGCGGGAAGTCAGCAGGTCCAATGACATTTGTTCTATGGCCCGACTTTTCCAATTCCTCGATGATATGTTCGTAGGTCCGTACCACACCGTTGATTTGCGGGTGCCATGCATCACTAATAATCAGGATTTTCATGAGAGTGGTTGGTTCTTTTTGTTGCTAGGCTCAGGACCTATAAATTATGCTTCATACTGTTCCAAAATTATACGGCAGATGCAAGAAAAGCAAGGTTCTGCCATGCCGTAGCATAGGAGGTTCTTGCTTGACGCAGCAAATGCCGTATAATTTTGGAACCCGAAGGGCGCGGCAAATTTTTGTGCCTGTTTGCTCAAATCCCTTGAACGTAGCTACGGCTATGCCCTGCGGGATTTTCACAAACATTCATCAAAAATTTGATACGCGCAGAATAAACATAATTTATAGGTCCTGAGCCTAAGGGCGTGACTTTTCTACCCGCTCACTCTACACTGGAGAACTATGAGAAACAAACGCCTATTCATTATTTTCCTTATTTTTTCTATCGTTTTTGTGAGCCTTGGTTTTCGCCAAGTGTGGGCGCAGGAATGTGATATTTCCGAAGAGGAAATTGTTACGTTGAAGGAGCCGGACTTCACAACCCCCAAACAGTGGGAAAGCATCTATGGAAAGGATGGGTTGGATCAATTTACTGACTTGTCTTTACCTTTTTCAAAAAGTCGGGAGAGCATTAAGGAAGACTCAAAAGTTGACTTGAATGTTGTGGCAGCCGGAGAACATATGGCAGGCGGTGTAAGGGAAGTTTTTAACCCGCTTCTGGTGCATCTGGATAAGAAAGGAAAGCCTGTTTGGGAGGTGCGCCCGACGAGGTCTAAAGACCAAACGGTTGAAAAATTCTTACAGGCGAAATCAAGCTATGTTTTGTTTGGTAATATTCAAAAGACCAAGAGATATGGTGGGATTTATGTGGCGCGTTATGGCTCCAAGGGGCAAAAGATAAGTGAACGTGCTATTTTTTCTGACGAAGGTGTTTTAAAAGCCAGAGGAATTATTGAAACGGCGGATAAAAAGGGCTTTGTGCTGGCCGCAGAGCTTATCCCTAAAGGTACAGGATATCAGAGCAAGGCGGTTTTATACAAGGTGCTTAAAGATGGAACACTTGTTTGGCGGCGGGTTTATAGTCCGGGACCAAGAGCTGTGTTTCATGACATCCATCTGGTAGATTTTGGCGGTTATATCATAACCGGAGAGATTGAAGGCGAAGATGGGCGAACCGCCGCATGGCTTCTTCATATGCGTGATAATGGTGCGCTCAATTGGCAAAAGGAATATTATCGGGGACGCGCCGCCAGATTTACCAAAGCTCTTGTGAATGATCAGGGTGAAATTGCGGTTCTTGGTACAATTGATCCGCATGGAAAGGCAAATCATAAATCTTCATGGCTTGCTGTGATGGACGTGGAAGGGAACATTTTGTGGCAGCGCTACTATGAAAGTGATTACCGCATGATTGCGAAGGATATGTTTTATTATCCGGACGGGCGTTTGTTTATCTTGATTGATTTTTATCCTGTGCGTTCTTCTATTAGCCAAAAATTAAAGGGGGAAAGACCGCGTGGGCATTCACGTATTTTATCCCTATCACCACGCGGGAGCTTGCTTGATGTGCAAAGCTATTCTGCGGGTGTTCATGCGCATGCCTCGGCGATGGTCAAAGACATCTATGGCAGTATTTTAGTGGCTGGAAGTGTGCAGAATAAATTGCCTGATGGTATGGACCCTAAGAAACTGTCCTCTTCGATATTTGATGGTTGGGTTTTTCAAACCCCGCCAATTGATGACTATGCGGACCCGTGTGCGCTGGACCCTGAATTTTAAAAGTTTGCCAAAATGGACGAAGAATATAGCGCCACAATCTTGAGTGTTCCGGAAGGTACACCGCCTACGCGTCTGGACAAATTGCTGGCAACGCTTTATCCCGATTTGTCGCGCTCGCGGCTTAAATCTCTTATCTTGGATGGGAATGTCGAGGTCTCGGGACACGTCCTCACAGATGTTTCGTACAAGGTTGGTGAGGGGCAAGAAATCACACTTTCCGTTCCTCCGGCCAGTGATAACACGCCGCAGGCGCAGGACATCCCGCTTGAGATTGTTTATGAAGATGATGACCTTTTGGTGGTTAACAAAGCGGTTGGTATGGTGGTGCATCCGGGAGCGGGAAACCACGCGGGAACGCTTGTGAATGCGCTGCTTTATCATTGTGGTGAGAGCTTATCGGGTATTGGCGGCGTTAAACGTCCCGGTATTGTTCACCGGCTGGATAAAGAAACAAGTGGTTTGTTGGTTGTTGCCAAGCATGAAAAGGCGCATCAGGGATTAAGTGATCAGTTAAAAGACAGAACGCTCAGCCGGATTTATACCGCCTTTATCTGGCGGGTTCCTACTCTTATCAAAGGGCATGTGGATGCCCCTATTGGTCGCCATCCACATCACCGCTTGAAAATGAGTATTCAGCGCAATGGCCGGGATGCGCTCACGCACTACCATGTGCAAGAGACCTACCGTGACGCGATAACGCAAGTGGCCTGTAAGCTGGAGAGTGGCCGGACCCATCAAATTCGTGTGCATATGCAATCCATTAAGCATCCTCTGATTGGTGATCCGCTTTATGGTTTGCCCGCGCAAGAGCAAGTGGCTCTTTTGAAAAAGGCTGGATATGAGGCGGATGCGGCGCAGAAAATCGTGAAATTCCCGCGTCAGGCGCTTCACGCCAGTGAAATAGGCTTCATTCACCCCATATCGGGGGAGGAAATGCGCTTTAAATCCGATTTGCCTCAAGATCTATTGAATTTAAAAAGCCTAATAAAATCATAGTCTTGCGGACCTAATCCCCACTTTTTTGCATTTTACGTAAAATTTTATCTATACTGAAAATATAAGGTTGTTGACGAAAGGCATAACACAGCGACTATTGAGATTTTTTTGATTGCGGCCTTTAAATCGGGGCATTGATATAAGGGCGGCCATTGGGACATATCCGCATTACAAAAGTTTAGTTTATACGCTGTTTATCGCTTTTCGCTTCAGTTTCTTTCTTCGTTCAATCAGGACGCTTGGTTCCTTTTAAGCGGTCTGGTACCCATAGTAGTCGAACTAGCCGCCCTTTATGGGCGGCTTTTTTTGCCTTAAATCAACCCTAATGTTTTAAAACTGCTGGTGCCGTTGCGCGAAACAATAAGATGATCATGTATAATAATATCAAAGGGTTGCGCGGCCTTGATAATATTTTGCGTCATCTGAATATCGGCTTGTGACGGGTTGGGGTCACCACTCGGGTGGTTATGCACTAAAATCAAAGCGGTAGCGCCAAGTTCTAAAGCACGTTTCATGATTTCACGCGGGTAAGCGGGCGTGTGATCTACGGTTCCGCTTTGTTGAATTTCATCGGCAATGAGTTCATTTTTCTTGTTTAAAAATAAGAGCCTAAAATGTTCTTTTGAGTCTCTGGCCATGCCGGCTTCGCAATATTCAACCAGGCGCTGCCACGAATTCAAAAGCGGACGGCTCATGAGGTCCTGTTTGAGCATACGAAGCCCTGTGGCCTGAATGGCTTTGAGGGTAATGGCTGTTGTTTCTGAGATTCCCTTGATGCCTTCCAGCTCTTTAGGCGTTGCGCTTAACACACCATTTAAATCGTCAAAGCGATCAATCAGGTCTTTGGCAACGGGTTTCACATCGCGCCTGGGGATGGCCATGAACAAAATAAGTTCGAGCAATTCGTAATCCGGCAGGGCATCCGCGCCGCCTTCGATAAAACGCTGGCGCAAGCGGTCGCGGTGGCCGGTATAATGAGGTTTAGTAGGAACTGGTTCAGCCATAAGGCGGTCTCGTGTAGCCTTTGGGGGAGAGGGTAAAGATTTCAAATCCGTCATCGGTAACGGCCAGGGAATGTTCATACTGCGCGGAAAGGGAGCGGTCCCGCGTGACAGCCGTCCAGCCATCAGCCAAAAGCTTGGTTTGATATTTTCCGGCATTAATCATCGGCTCAATGGTGAAGAACATACCGGGCTCCAGAATTTCGCCGCTTCCGGGTGTACCGAAATGCACGACGGAAGGTGGTGCGTGAAAAGTCCGCCCCAGCCCGTGACCACAGAAATCGCGCACGACGGAAAAACGGTTTTTTTCTGCCATTTCCTGAATAGCGTGCCCGACATCACCAAGGGTGGCACCGGGTTTGACGACCTCAATACCGACCATCAGGCAGTCATAGGTGACTTCGCATAGCCGTCTTGCCTTCACCGGAATTTTTTCTCCCACATAAAACATGCGCGATGTATCACCGTGCCAGCCATCTAAAATGACGGTGACATCAATATTGAGGATATCACCTTCACGTAAGTGTTTTTCTTCCGGAATGCCGTGACAGACCACGTGATTGATAGAGGTGCAGATGGATTTGGGAAACCCCTTATAGTCAAGCGGGGCCGGAATAGCGCCGTTTTTGGTGATATACATGTGACATATCCGGTCCAGTTCCTCCGTCGTGACGCCGGGGACCACATGTTCCGTAATCATGTCCAAGGTCTCGGCGGCGAGTTTTCCGGCCTTACGCATGCCTTCAAAATCGGGTTCGGCGTGGAGCTCAATCCCGCTTGCTGTGAGCTTATTTTGCTGCGGCTGTGCTTGTATCATCATGGGAAGTAGCTTATATCCTTAAGAGGAGAATTCAAGGGTTTATACCACATGACGGACAAAATCTACACTAGCGCGCTGATCATCATCGGGGATGAAATTCTCTCTGGCCGTACGCAAGACAAAAATACCTCATGGATTGCGGCGCGGCTGAATGAGCTGGGGGTGCGCTTGGCGGAGGTGCGGGTGATCCCCGATGAAAAGGAAAAAATTGTCGAAACGGTGAATTTGCTCCGTGCTAGCCACGACTACGTCTTCACAACAGGCGGTATTGGTCCGACACATGATGATATCACGGCGAGTAGCATGGCGGCGGCCTTCGGGGTGGAATTGGTGCTGAATGAAGAGGCTTATAATGAGCTTTTGAGCTACTATAAGGATGAGGACGAAATTACGCCTGCACGCAAGAAAATGGCTTATATTCCGGCGGGTGGAAGCCTGATTAAAAATCCGGTAAGCGGTGCGCCGGGTATTAAAATCGAAAATGTTTATATCATGGCAGGCGTGCCCAAGATCATGCAATCTATGTTTGAGGCGATTGCTCCGACTTTAAAGGGGGGCAAGCCCATGACCTCACGCTCGGTCACTTGTGATTTGCCGGAAAGTGTGGTCGCCGATGAGCTAGGGGCCATTCAGGCGCGCTATCCTGATATTTCTATTGGTTCCTATCCCAAATATCAGGACGGCAAGTTTTTTACAAGCCTTGTGTTGCGCGGTGTTGATAAGCTCTTGCTTGAACAGGCTGTCGCCGAAGTTGCTGCTATGGTTGAAGGGTGCGGCGATAAAAATCCAGAAATTGTGTAGAATAATAACACACGGAGTGTGTGGTGCGGCTGGGGGGACTTGAACCCCCACGACCTAAGGTCAACGGATTTTAAGTCCGCAGCGTCTACCATTCCGCCACAGCCGCATTTGATCCAATCTCTATAAATCACACCTGAATGCCGCTTGCAAGTTGCGATATGGCACATCCTGTCGTACATTCCACAGGTAATGAGTGATGAAACGCAAAAGACCACCCCTCATACAGGGCCTTTAGCTGCCGGAGCGGCGGTGATTAAGGGGTATGTCAGGGAATTGTCTGCTACACCCGGCGTATACCGTATGATCGCGGAAAATGGCGAGGTCCTTTATGTGGGTAAGGCCAAGGCCCTCAAAAAACGGGTGATGAGCTATACGCATATTGAAAAGCTTCCAATCCGTTTACAACGCATGGTGGCCTTGACGGCTAAAATGGAGTTTGTGCATACCCATACGGAAGTCGAAGCGTTATTGCTTGAATCCAACCTGATCAAGAAGCTCAAACCCCGATACAATATTTTGCTGCGCGATGATAAGTCGTTTCCTTATATTCTAATCACGGGCGATCACGACTTTCCACAGGTGAAAAAGCATCGCGGGGCGCGCAAGACAAAAAATCAAAAGGGCGGCGGGGAGTATTTCGGCCCCTTTGCCTCTGCCGGAACGGTTAACCACACAATTGAGATTTTGCAGCGTGCTTTTAAGCTCAGAAATTGTTCCGATAGTGTGTTTGCCAACCGGACGAGGCCCTGCTTGCAGTACCATATTAAACGCTGCACCGCGCCGTGTGTTGATAAAATTTCCAAAGAAGATTACGTGGCAGATGTCAATCAGGCGCGGCGTTTTTTAACTGGGGAGAGCCGTCAAATTCAGGATGACTTTGCGCTAAAGATGCAAGAGGCCAGCGAGAATGAGAACTTTGAATTGGCGGCAGAATACCGGGACCGGATCAAGGCGCTTGCGGCTATTCAGGCGGCTCAAGATATTAATTTGAGCGGTATGGGGGATGCTGATGTGATGAGTCTGGTTCAGCAAGAAGGGCAGAGTTGTATCCAAGTGTTCTTTTTTCGCGGTGGGCAGAATTTTGGTAACCGGGCTTACTTCCCGCGCCATGATAAAGCAGAAGAGCCGGAAGATATCATGAATGTTTTTGTGGCACAATTTTACGAAAACAAGCCTGTTCCGCCTGTCATTATGCTGGATGTGATGCCGACAGAGAAGACGCTATTGGAAGAAGCCTTGTCCGTTCGCCGTGACGGGAAAAAGGTGCATATCCACAAACCTGCACGCGGAAAAAAGCGCAAAGTTATCGAGTTCGCGCAGCAAAATGCGCATACCGCGCTGAAACGTCATTTGAGCTCTAAGGCAAGTGAGAAAAAACATTTAAAGGCCGTGCAGGAATTATTTGCTTTGCCCAAAATGCCGACGCGGATTGAGGTCTATGATAACTCCCACATTTCCGGCACGAACATGGTGGGGGCGATGGTTGTAGCGGGTGCAGAAGGGTTTGAAAAAAATGCTTACCGCAAGTTTAATATCAAAGAGGCCGCTAAGGGGGATGATTACGCCATGATGCGTGAGGTCATGACACGGCGTTTCGGACGGGCCTTAAAAGAAGATGCGGGCAAAGAGGGCGAAGACTGGCCGGACCTGCTTTTGATTGATGGCGGGAAAGGGCAATTGAGTTCGGTTGCGCAAACCCTGAAAGAACTGGGTGTTTATGATGATGTTAGCGTGGTGGCGATTGGCAAGGGAGAAGAGCGCAATGCTGGGCGGGAGCAATTTTTTGTAGCAGGAAAAGCGCCTTTTCAGCTTCCGGTGAATGACGCGACGCTCCATTATTTGCAGCGTTTGCGCGATGAGGTTCACCGTTTTGCGATCGGGGCGCACCGGACACGGCGGAAGATGGATATTTCCAAATCTCCTTTGGATCAAATTGCAGGCGTTGGGGCTAAGCGGAAAAAAGCGCTCCTTCTTCATTTCGGTTCTGCCAAGGCTGTAAGCACGGCGGGCATTGATGACCTGCAGCAGGTTGAGGGCATTTCGAAATCCATGGCCGAGACAATCTACGGCTTTTTTAACGGCGAGTGATTTACCCCTGCCCCAACTCCGTTTTGAGCCAGATGAGCGCCGCCAAGAGCGTCAAAAGCAATAGCCAGATGAGCGTGTTGATGCGCGAGGCTGTTTTGGCTTTTTTCTCTTCATACCATGTGCGCGGACGGATCCCTTTCAGGCGGAAAATGCCCTGAGCGGCCAGGTTGACGCAGACAACATTGGTGGATAGGAGAAGAAAAGCGCCGTAAGCCAAATCCATTTGCCCGTTTCCTAAGGTTAGGCCGAGTGTGACTGCGGGCGGCATCAGGGCAACGGCTACCATAACGCCTACGAGTGCGCTGGATACCCCCGTTGTCAGGGATAAGACGGCGGCAGCTCCGGAGGCGAGTGCCAGAATAATACTGGCGTAGCCAACGCTGGTGCGGCTCATCATCTCTGTGCTTTCCAAAATAGCATCATTGGGGATAAGAAGGCTCGCAAGGGCAGCGATAAGAAGAGTGAAGCCAAGCCCGATGATGTTTGTTTGAATGGCCTTAAGGATCAGCTCTTTATTGCCCAGAGCTGCTCCAAAGGCCAGAGCCAGATTGGGCCCGAGTAGGGGCGCAATGACCATTGCGCCAATAATAATGGCCACATCACTTTGGAGAAGCCCAATTCCAGCTACAATTGAGGATAGAAAAACAAGCAAGAGGAAATCGAAGCTGACCTTCGCGCCTTTTTCCATGTCGCTTTCCAGCTCTTCACGGGTGACGGACCCTCTTAGAATATCTTGTACCTTGAATTTTCCGTTACCGTTGATGGCATTGATTTCTTCCGGTTTGGGCATGGTGGCTTCTACGGGGATCAGGGTAATACGCCATCCTTCGTTGCGGCTGACCGCGCGCTGAAGGGCATCCAGTAAATCTTGCTGGTTTTGTACATCAACGAGAATTCGACTGGTAACGCGCTTATCTTCTTGCTTGTAAAGCCAACTATTGCGTGACGCTTGCCAGCAATCAATCGCTTCGTATCGTTGCGAAAGTTCTTTTATTTTCTCGAGGGCGGATTCTGGCGCGGAAATTTCAATTATTCTCAAGCTCATAGCGATACGGATTGTATAGATATAGTGATTTTAAATCCAGATATTTAATAAAGTTGTAAAAAACGCGATTTCGGACTTGCGATAAATTTTTTGAAGTGTTAGCGTCCGCTTATTCATTAACGGTAATGTAGGTACAAATTCTTTCATTTCTTCATCTGTTTTGAGGGAGTGAAAGCGAAAAGGTTTAAACGCATGTTTCACGGTCACAAAGCACAGCCTGTATCTCGGGCAGAAAATAATGCGGAGCAGAAGAAGGTCGCTCCAGCTCAGCCACAAAACGCAAAACACGATCCGGGTTCTGCCAGATCGGTGGTGAAGCGCAATGCAGGGCCGGATATACCGGCTCATCTGAATGCGAACCAGAATAACAGTGTTTGGCCTGTGAAAACACAACCTGTGCAAAGTGCACAGGGGCAAGATACTCGTTCAACCCATCAACTATCTCAAATTCAACAAAACGGAGGACATATGAACAATCCAGCAAACCAACAAAAAGATAAGGATAACGCACAATCCCGCGTTGATATTCCAGGAAATAATTTTCAAGGGCGCCCCTCATATCCGGGAGCTCAATATCCGGGAGCTTCTGCTCCGGTGAGTGCACCTTCTGCACCTGAGCAAACGCCCGAGTCTCGTTCAAATGATGTGACGGGCCGGACACTTGTCATTAGTCAGGGCATTTCCATGGCGGGTGAAATTGAGTCTTGTGAGCATTTGGTTGTTGAAGGTAAGGTCGAGGCCGCTTTGAAAGGCGCAAGCCAAGTAGACATTACCGAGACAGGTGAATTTTACGGCACCATCGAAATTGATGAGGCCAATATTGCAGGTCGTTTTGAAGGTGATATTACCGTGCGCGGTCGTTTGACAATTCAGTCAACTGGTGTGGTGGTAGGTTCTATCACTTACAAGGAGCTTGCGATTGAAGCCGGTGCCATTATGGACGGATCTGTTAGTCCTATCGGTTCACAGAATGCTGCTGCCAAGTCAGGCAAGCGTAGCGCGCCTAAGGCGAAAAAGATAAGCCAGGGTGCGGAGCTTCCTTTTGCTGATAAAGGAAGATCTGCTGCTGCATAAAGCGATTAGGTTTTACTAATCTAAATTGTAACGCATACTGCAATTTTAGTGTTTAAAAAAGCTGCCTTGTTTGGGCGGCTTTTTTTTATGTGTTTTTTTATTCAAGCCCGCAACCCCAGCCTTCGGCTGTGTCGGGTTTGAAATATTATTTTTTATCTTTAAAGCCACATAAATCAGATACGAGACAATTACTACAATCTGGTTTTCTAGCTTTACAGATATAGCGCCCATGTAAAATAAGCCAGTGATGGCAATGCAGTTTAAATTGGTCAGGAATAACTTTTTCCAGTTTTGCTTCAACTTTGTCTGGTGTTTTGGCCGGGGCCAGACCCGTGCGGTTAGAAACTCGGAAAATATGTGTGTCTACGGCAATTGTGGGATGACCAAAGGCCATATTTAACACAACATTAGCAGTTTTCCTGCCTACACCGGGAAGTTTAATGAGCGCATCACGGTTTTGAGGAACCAGAGAGTCATGCTCATCAATTAAAATTTGCGAGAGTTTATAGACATTTTTGGCTTTAGAGTTAAAAAGCCCAATTGTTTTTATATACTCCCTGATTTTATCTTCACCAAGGGCGACCATTTTTTCCGGTGTGCTTGCTGCGGCAAAAAGCGCGGGAGTTGCCTTATTCACGCCTACATCTGTCGCTTGCGCGGATAAGACAACGGCGACGAGAAGAGTGAAAGGGTTGGTATAATGTAACTCACCTTTTGGCTCCGGATCTTGCTGTTTAAGCCGTGTAAAAAACTCAATTATATTTTCTTTTTTCATGGAAAGATTTATACTCTCTTCCATGAAAAAAATCATCTACGGAATTCATGAAATCTCTTTGGGGCAAGTTGTTATTGCCAAAAGTGGAAAAGGTTTGTTCTGGCTCGGCTTTATGGTGGGGCTTGAGCAGGGAGCGTATAAGGGCGATGGTCTGGCGCGTCTGAAGCAGTATCAGGAAAAATATTATTCTGCTGCGGACTTGATTCGGGATAATGAGGGGACCAAAGCCTTGATGAAGGAAATTATTAAGGCGTGGGAAGACGGACAGGAGAAAAAAATTCGATTGGATTTGCAAGGCACAGATTTTCAAAAGCAGGTCTGGAGCGCGTTATTAAATATTTCTAAAGGGACTCTCAAAACCTACGGGGAGATTGCCAATGACATTGACCGTTCTAAGGCCATGCGGGCCGTTGGAACGGCGGTAGGAGAAAACCCAGTTTCTTTGATTGTACCATGTCATCGCGTGGTGCCTGCCAGTGGAGGGGTAGGGAATTACGGTTGGGGCGCGGCGTTGAAGAAAAGAATCCTTGAAAAAGAGCATGCTTTATCCAAAATCGCTTGACATCAACATTTCCATATCCTAATATGCTACCTGCATAAAACGCATAGAGGCTATGCATCATATGTGTTGTTAGCCATAGACAGGTGGGGTTCACTCGTTGTTTATGGTTAACGGTGACGCTGATGGGTAGGCATGCGTAAGTTGGCTGTTAAAGCCCGATCTTTCTTTTTTATCTGTCGTTTCCGTTCATCCTTTTTGTGAAAAGGGGAAGAAGACTAACAGCGTATGAAGGGAATTATGACAGACGTTAAAACACCAAATCTTATTTTAGAAATGCCAAAGCCGGATAAGCCTGTAGAACCGGGAAGGCCAATTCCGCAGTTACGCGCCATTTTAGCGCGACATGCACAGAGACAGAATCTAAACCATCACGACATGTTGAAGCTTCATCGTGAAGGCTTTAATCACATGCGCCCCGTCTATTTAGAGGATGGAACGATTTTATTTAATCGCGGTGCTTATACTGCTATTCAACATCCTGATAACAGGATCGCGGTTATTTTTGATCATAATCCAGATAAAATCCGGCGGGTGGAAGTAACGAAAGAAGCGCTTGATTCTTCTCACACATACCAATGTTCCGAGATAAGTGAAACAGAAGGCCTAATCGTTGTCGGTGCGCGTGAATGTGACAAGAAGGGCCTGCCCAAATCGTGGGTTGAGCGTGCGGTCGATGATCATGACCTTCTGATGTCACGTGCGACTTCCTATCATGGGATTTTAAAGCGTACAGGTGATGATGAATGGAGCACGGAAGGGCGAACCTATACACTGATTGATCCGGACAAAAATCTGAAGAAGAAAGTGAAACTTGACGAAAATGACACACAGCATCATGTCTTGCGCTGTGGTTATGGCTTAGGGCTTATGGCTGGCCATGTAGCGGAGCATGAAACAAGAAGGCAAAAGCTTATAGATTTCAAAAAACGCGTCACATGGGATGCGATGGCTCTTAAAAAAGAGCGGGCCTATAATGTGATGTCAGATGATTTTGAAGTAGGCGCTCCGCGTGATATTCAAGGATTTAATCCTCATGATGTGACGTACAAGTCCGACTTCCACAGCGAGTTTTCAAAAAATGTTGTCACCCTGAAAGAAAGCAATATTGGTAAGAAAAACTGGTTTTTCCTTCAGCGGAAGAGTGCGGATATTAGCTTTTTAATGATAAGTGGTATCATCCGTGAATTTCGTAAGACTTTTGGTAAAAGCGCGGCAAAAGCTGTCCCTGGAGCGGTTGGTCAATTTATTTTTCGTGCGGTTTTGCAAAAAGCGGCTTTAGGGTTTGCTGCATCTGTTGCAGCGGCTATTTTTTTGGTTCAGTTTTTATCCAATACAATATCAGGAGCAAAAAAGACACACCTCATGTCATTATCGGATATGGATGATGTTTCTCATACGTTTTATAAATATAATACAGACGAGGAGGTGATGTCACGGCGTTTTCAGGAGGCAGATCCTGAACAAATCAAAGAATGTCGTGCTTTAAGTAGGCAGGAATATGATTTTGTACCGCTAGATGCGGAAATCCACGAGGATGAACCGAAGCAATATGATTTGAACAGGTTTCTTTCAACCGATTCGGTGCGTGAAGGTAGCCGGATGGAAGCGTTTAGATTAAATGCGCATGATGTCACATTTTATGATGAATCGCACGGCCTTCGCCGTGTTGTTATTCCTGATCTTAAGACAGCTTTTGTAACTTATGTAGGAACAAAAGAGGACGCGTTGGAAACTTCACAAAATCAAAAGGCAATTTTGGATCAGGGTGAAGTTATTAAGGTCGTTAAAAATGAGAAGGATCGAATTGTCGAGTTCAGGGCGATGAGCTATAGCGAATTTGAAGAAAATCTCTTACAAATTACGCAAGAGCGTGAAGAAATTCCCCCTTGTGTCCATCCGCAAAATGTCATTTACCTTGAACAAAAAAGGCAAGAAGAAGCAGAGAAAGAAAAGAAAATGACGTACCGGGTAAAACGTCGTTTAGGTCTGGAATAAAACTCACAAATTCAAAACGTCTTTCATTGAATATAATCCGGCGGGTTTACCTGCTAACCATCTTGCGGCGTGGAGTGCGCCTTTGACGAATAGGGCGCGGTCTGTTGCCTTGTGGGAAAGGGTAAGTTGCTCACACCCGCCGAAAAATGTGACATCATGTTCGCCGATAACTTCGCCGCCACGTTGAACGGCAAAACCGATATCTCCTTTGGAACGTTTACCGGCGCGCTCTGTTATAAAGTCTCCTTTACCGCCGCGCCCCTGTTTCGCCGCGTGGCCAAGCGATAAGGCAGTGCCAGAGGGACTATCAATTTTGTGTCTGTGATGTGTTTCAAAAATTTCAATATCCCATTCAGGGCCTAGGCGGCTTGCGGCTTGCTCCACAAGGGATAAAAGTAAATTCACTCCCAAACTCATATTGGCAGCATAAAGAACAGGAACGCTTTGCGCCGTTCCTTTGATTTTCTCTTCTTGTTCTTGGGTTAGGCCTGTGGTGCCAATGACAAGAGAGGTTTTATTTTCTGTGGCATGCGTCAAGTTTTTAATGGTTGCTTCCGGTGTTGTAAAATCAATAACGATATCGGCATTTTTAAAAATGGGGGTCGGATTGTCACCTTTACCAAAGCCGCCTGTAAATTCTAAATCGCTGGCCTGTTCGATCTCCTTCACCAGAAGTTGTCCGATGCGCCCTTGATGTCCTGCAACACCTATTTTCATTTGCGTTTATCCTTCACCGCAACGGTGAGGCGGGAGATACAAGAAAGTTTGCCATCTTCGCGGTAAATTTCTGTATTCCACACATGAAGCGTACGGCCAACATGGACGGGCTTGCAAATCCCTGTGACAAGACCGTCCGTGACGGAGCGCGTGTGATTGGCATTAATCTCAATACCAAAGGCGCTTTGCTTGTCCGGATCAATGCACATCCACGCACAAACGGAGCCCAGTGTTTCGGAGAGAACGCATGACGCGCCGCCATGTAAAATACCAAAATGCTGCCGTGTTTTCGCATCAACAGGCATGGTGGCTTTCAGGTAGTCCTCCCCGATTTCGGTGAAGGTAATGCCCAAATGCCCCGCCATATTGGCATTGCGTTCATTATTAAGGGTTTCGAGTGTATAAGGCCTAAAAAATATTGACATATTGTATATTTTTGTTACATCTGTCCTGTTTGGTGAGGATGAGTATAACGAAGGAGAGTAAAAATGTCACAAGAAAGTAAAGACGCGTTGCGTCAAGAGATTGCGGAGCTAACAGCAGAGTTTAAATCCAAAGGTGGCGAGATTAAAAAATGTCCGCCGCAGTCTGCCATTGATAGGGGAACTTTTCCTGATACTATTCGCGTTGATCTAAGTTGTCGCCTCAATCCGAAGGGGTTTACGCGTGCGCGTGGCACCCCGTACACTAGAAGCTAAATCACTCCGTTAAATCACTCCAGAGGTCTTTCATCTTTTTGACGAAAGAAGAAGACTCTGGAGAGTATTTTTTGCCGTCTTTACCGCTTAAATCTTTATCCAGTTTTTTGAACATATCTTTTTGCTTGGAGTTCAGATTTACGGGCGTTTCAACGAAAATCTCGATATACATGTCGCCATTCGTATTTGAGCCGATAACGGGCATGCCTTTGCCGCGTAGACGGAATTGCTGTCCCGTTTGCGTGCCGCCGGGGACTTTGACTTCGGCTTTTTTACCATCAACTGTGGGTACTTCAATTTCTCCGCCTAGTGTTGCAGTCGTCATCGGAATGGGGACACGGCAATAGAGGTTAGCGCCTTCGCGCTTGAAAAATTTATGGGGCTTCAAGCCAACCAGAATATAGAGATCACCGGATGGGCCGCCGCGCACACCCGCTTCTCCTTCACCGGAAAGGCGAATACGTCGTCCTCCGTCAATCCCTTTGGGGATATTCACTTTTAGCGTTTTTTCACGCCGGACACGTCCTGTACCGGAACAGGCCTTACATGGATTTTTTATCATTTGTCCGACGCCGCCGCAGGTCGCACATGTTCGTTCTATTGTAAAAAATCCTTGTTGTGCACGGACACGACCAGTACCGTTACAGGTGGTGCATGTTTCAGGCTTTGAGCCTTTTTCAGCGCCGCTGCCGTCACATTTATCGCATGTGTCATTTAAGGGAACGCGGATTGTAGTTTCCTTGCCGAAATAGGCGTCTTCGAGATCAATGTCGAGAGCGTATTGCATGTCATTGCCACGCATGGCACCGCCGTTTCCACGTCCGCCCATACCTCCATCCATGAAGGAGCCGAACATGTCTTCGAAAATATCGGAAAAATTACCGGCGTTATTGAAACCGCCGCCAAAGGGGTTCCCGGCACCGCTAGTACCACCGCCCCCAAAAGGCCCTTGGGAACCATCAAAGGCCGCCGCGCCAAAACGGTCATAGGCGGCACGTTTTTTCTCGTCCTTCAGGATATCATAGGCTTCGTTGATTTCTTTGAACTTGGTTTCGGCTTCTTTGTTATCTTTATTTTGATCTGGATGATATTTCATCGCGAGCTTGCGGTACGCTTTTTTAATGTCGTCCGCACTTGCACCGCGCTCTACACCAAGGGTTTTGTAAAAATCTTTAGACATTGTTTTTTTTTCGATTACCGTCATTGCGAGGAGTAAAATGACGAAGCAATCCAGTTATAGATTGCCACGTCGCTTACGCTCCTCGCAATGACATGACCTGTATCTAATTAAGCTTCTTTTTTGTCGTCGCTATCTTCGTCAACTTCGGTGAAGTCCGCATCGACCACATCATCATCCGGTGTGGCAGTCGTGTCTGCGTCTTCAGGCATTTCCGAAGCCTCTCCGCTTTCTCCTGCTGCGGCTTCTTCTTCCTGCTTTTTGCGGTAGATAAGCTCACCCAGTTTCATGGAAGCCTGCATAAGCTCATTGGTCTTGGATTGGAGGTCTTCAGAAGAAATATCTTCATTCTCAAGCGCAGATTTCAAATCTTCCATCGCCTTATCAATGGTTTCTTTTTCTTCTGTCGGAACATCATCGCCTAAATCCGCAAGAGAAGTCTCGGTCTGGTGAATCATGGATTCAGCCTGATTTCTGGCTTCGACTTGTTCACGGCGCTCTTTATCTGCATCTGCATTGGCCTCGGCATCCTTGACCATCTGGTCGATATCATCATCAGATAGTCCGCCACTGGCCTGAATTTGGATCTGCTGCTCCTTGCCTGTGGCTTTATCTTTCGCAGACACTTGAACAATACCGTTGGCATCAATGTCAAAAGTTACCTCAATTTGTGGCATACCACGCGGGGCAGGAGGGATACCAACAAGATCAAATTGTCCGAGAGGTTTGTTGTCTGCAGCCATTTCACGCTCCCCTTGGAAAACACGAATAGTTACGGCGGACTGATTATCCTCAGCCGTGGAGAAAACTTGGCTCTTCTTTGTCGGGATCGTGGTGTTGCGGTCAATCAACCTTGTGAATACACCACCAAGTGTTTCAATTCCAAGTGACAATGGTGTCACATCCAAGAGAAGAACGTCCTTCACATCACCTTGAAGCACACCACCTTGAATGGCGGCACCATCGGCCACAACCTCATCAGGGTTTACACCCTTATGCGGTTCCTTACCGAAGAAATCCTTCACAGTTTCGATGATTTTAGGCATACGGGTCATACCACCCACCATGATGACATCATCAATTTCGGAAGCCTTAAGGCCCGCATCTTTCAACGCCGCTTTCACTGGCTCGGTTGTGCGTTTGACCAAATCATCAACAAGGCTTTCCAGCTTGGCGCGTGAAAGCTTGACGTTGAGGTGTTTAGGCCCAGACGCATCAGCGGTTACGAAGGGAAGGTTCACTTCCGTACTTTGCGCGCTTGAAAGCTCTATTTTAGCTTTTTCAGCTGCTTCTTTTAAACGTTGAAGGGCGAGCTTATCTTCTCGTAGGTCAATGCCTTGTTCTTTTTTGAATTCATCGGCTAAATAATCAATGATGCGCAGGTCGAAGTCTTCCCCGCCAAGGAAGGTATCCCCGTTGGTAGATTTCACTTCAAACACGCCGTCACCAATTTCAAGGACGGACACATCGAATGTTCCACCCCCAAGGTCGTAAACGACAATTGTACCTGTCGACTTCTTGTCTAATCCGTAAGCCAAAGCGGCGGCTGTTGGTTCGTTAATAATACGAAGCACTTCAAGGCCCGCGATCTTACCGGCATCTTTCGTGGCCTGACGTTGCGAGTCGTTAAAATAAGCCGGAACAGTAATCACGGCCTGCGTGACATCTTCGCCCAAATGGCTTTCTGCCGTTTCTTTCATTTTTTGCAAGATCATGGCAGAAATTTGGGAGGGCGCCATCTTCTCCCCATCAATTTCGACCCAGGCATCGCCATTATCACCTTTCACAATATTGAAAGGGGCCTTGCTGGCCATATCTTTTACATCTTCGTCATTAAAACGGCGACCAATCAGACGCTTAATCGCAAAAACTGTATTTTCCGGGTTGGTAACGGCTTGACGTTTGGCGGGCTGACCAACGAGGCGCTCGCCTTCCTTTGTAAAAGCCACCATTGAGGGGGTTGTGCGCGTACCTTCGGCGTTTTCAATAACGCGAGGTTCCTTACCGTCCATGACGGCAACGCAAGAATTTGTTGTACCGAGATCGATTCCAATTACTTTAGACATGTGTTTTTCTCCTTTAACAAGTAAGCGAGTTATAGCCTTTACCTCGGAATATTCCAACCGTAAAAGCCATTTTTATAATACAAAGACCCGTTTTTCACAGCACCTTTGCCTGTGTCCATTTTATAGCAAAATAGGCAGGAGGAGTGCAAGTTTTTGTGGAAAATTAACCCTGAATATCTATTTGCGCACCGGGGTCTGCATTTTCGCCGTTTCCACTGTCCGCTTTGGCGATACCGACTTTGGCTGCGCGCAGTAACCGGCCATTCAGGACATAGCCCGGTTCAACGACCTGAATGATCACACCTGCTGCCTTGCCGGGCATGGGGGCCTCAAACATGACCTCATGGAAGTTTGCATCAAAAACCTCGTCCAGAGGCTCAATTTTTTGGATGCCATGGCGATCAAAAACCTTGAGAAGGTCTTTTTCCATGGCTTTTAGCCCTTCGGATACTCCTTCGGGAATTCCTTCTGGCAGGCTATCAAGGGCGCGTTTGAAATTATCACTGAAATCAAGCAAATCACGGGCAAAGCCTGACACGGCGTATTTCCCTGCATCTTCACGGTCCTTGAGTGCGCGCTTGCGCGTGTTTTCCGCATCTGCCAAGGCGCGCATGGTGCGCTCACGCGCTTCCAAAAGCTGTTCTTGAAGGGCGGCGATATGATCGTCGGGTGTAAGCTCGATTGCTGGGAGTTCTTCCGATGTATCAGTTGCAGCAGTGAGTTTGTCATCTTCCATGCCCGAAGGGCTAAGGTGATCATCCTCTGGCTTTTGATTTTCTTCTGCATTCATTTCTCTAATCCTCTAATACCTAATCCACCAATTCCTAATCCCCAACCTATAGCGTAGTTCCGGGGCGGGTTGCAAACACTCTTAAAGGGACAGGGATTTGGCTGCGTCCTTGCGGTCCGACATAAGGGCGCGGGATATGAATTTCACCGAACTCGGTATAACCTTCCTCGCCAATCATGCTTAAGATTTTGCCGTCCGGATCCATGAAATAAAAGATATTGTCCTCGCCCGAAGTGTCTAGCCCGTCTTGTTCAAAAATAGGGTTCAGGGCGTAACGGTAAGCGATGTCACGAACAGCTCCGGCAACATTATCATCTGGCTTTGCCATAGGCACATGAAGGGCGACGATCCCCTTGCCGGAGAAATAATGGATGAGTTTGTTTTTCTCAGGGCCTGTGAGGCCAACAGCCTTAAAAGCAACCATGCTTTCAGGTTTTAAGTGAACGCTATCTTCTAAGACACTAACCTGATATTCATCGCGGAATCTGCCGTTACTGAAGCGAAGTTTGCGGATTTTGCGCTCGGCCAAATCTTTTGCGCTCAAGACCAGTAAGCCGGAAACAATTTTACTTTTCTGGTCGCAATCAAAGGCCACATTCTCAACCTTTACCGGTTTGCGGCGGTAGCTTTTGACCTTGATGTCCATGTAATTTTTATCAATGAAGTTGGCTTCATATTCGATGGGGCTTACCTCGAAACAGCCTGATTCACTATTAGCAGTTTTCATCATGATGCCAAATTGGTCGGGCTCCATATAGGAATAATGAACCAAAGAAAGCTCAACCTGATCAATTTCGATTTTCTTGGCTTTTTTCAAGGACTCCTCTTTTTGACGGCGGGAGATGATTTCAGCCCTGTTTTGATAAAGCGAACCCGGTTCCACGAAAACTTGGCTCTCTTCAGGTTGTGCCGTGGCCGAGCCGGGGAGCATGAGAATAATGAGGAGTGTAAAAATAAAATGTTTCATATTTGTGGTCTTGTGAAAATTCAGCAATTAATTAGAGGAATCATAGCCTTTTATGGCCTTGCGCGCAAATACGAGATTTACGAAAGAGACTTGATCCTGCGGGAGATGATTTCCGCCATAAAATCAATGCTGGGGATGATTTTGGCATAATTTAAACGCGTCGGGCCGATCACACCAATGGCACCCACAATATTATCCTGTGTGCCGCGGTAAGGGCTTAAGATGAGAGAATGTCCATTGCCTTCAAAAATCGAGTTTTCAGAACCAATATAGATTTTGACGCCTTCGGCGTTTGAGGCTTCGGCCAAGAGCTTGGAAACCGTTTCTTGCGATTCAAGCTGTTCCATAAGGTCTTTAACACGCTCCAGATTTTTAAGCGCTTCAGGGTCCTGGAGGAGTTGTGACCTGCCGCGTACGATAAGCTTTCCATCTCCTAATTGAGCTGCCAGTCCAGCCTCGACAAGGCTTCCCATCAGCTTATCAATTTCATGCTGGCGGACTTCAAGCTCTTGTAGGATATTCTCACGCATATTTGCGATTGTACGCCCGTGTAGCTTTTCGGATAGGAAGGCACCTGCTTGTCTTAGAATATCTGGTGTGATACCGGGGAGGGTGTCGATGATCCGGTTTTCAACGGTGCCGTCATCAGACACCAAAATCACCATGGATTTTTCCTGACTTAAGGGAACAAATTCAATATGGCGTATCGTTTTTTCCGCATGGGTGGGGGCGACGACCAGTCCGGCACATGCAGATAGGCCGGAAAGCGTTGTGCTGGCTTGCTCTAAAATACTGCTCATGGATAAATTGGCATCTATGCATTCTTCTTCAATAGCGGCGCGCTCTGTATCGCCCAAGGTGCCTATTTCAAGAATTCCATCGACGAAATAGCGCAGTCCCAAATCGGTAGGCAAACGTCCAGCGGAAATATGCGGGGCCTGCAGAAGGCCCAGCTCTTCCAAATCTGCCATGACGTTGCGAATGGTGGCAGGAGAAACGTCGAAGCTTTTGGACAGGGTGCGTGAGCCCACAGGCTCACCGTAGGAAATGTAGCTTTCCACGATATGGCGGAAGACCTTGCGGGCGCGCTCATCCAAGTCTAAGAAGTCATGATGTTGTGTCATAATGTTTGGGATTATAACGCCCACATGAAAAATTGACAATTATGCTTTAGCACTTATAAGTGGTGCCTATGTCATTCAAATCAAGCAAAGGATAAAATACATGTCTCGACCTTCTGGCCGCAGCCTCGATCAACTCCGCGTGGTTGAACTTATTACAGGTTACTCCAAACATGCCGAAGGTTCTTGCATGGCGAAATTTGGCGATACGCATGTTTTATGTACGGCAAGCATCGACGAAAGGGTGCCGGGCTGGATGCGAGGGCTTGGTAAAGGTTGGGTTACGGCGGAATACGGGATGCTCCCGCGCTCAACCGGCTCACGTATGGACCGCGAATCTGCCAAGGGAAAGCAATCAGGCCGTACACAGGAAATCCAACGCCTCATTGGGCGGGCTTTGCGCGCCGTTGTTGATATGAAAGCATTGGGGGAACGACAAGTCAAAATTGATTGTGATGTGATTCAGGCTGACGGGGGAACCCGCACGGCCTCTATTACGGGAGCCTATGTTGCACTTCATATGGCGATGCAGCATTTGGTCGATTTAAAGCTTTTGGAACAATCACCTATCACCGATACGGTTTCGGCTATTTCATGCGGGATTTATAAGGGGGTGCCTGTGTTGGATTTGGATTATGCTGAAGACAGCGATGCCGAAACAGATGCTAATTTTGTGATAACGGGTAAGGGCGGCATTGTTGAAATTCAAGGCACAGCCGAAAAAGAGCCTTTCAGCGAAGAAGAATTTCAGCAGCTTTTGAACTTGGCTAAAGCCGGGTGTCATGACCTTACGGCGGCGCAGAAGAAGGTGTTAGGTCTTTAAGCCATGAAGGAATTGCTTCTGGCCACGCATAATGCGGGTAAAATCCGTGAGTTCAGGGAGCTGCTGGCTCCGCTTGGTATAGCGACCCAATCGGCGGTTGAGCATAATTTACCGGAGCCGGAAGAAACAGGCACAACATTCGAAGAAAATGCTCTTTTAAAAGTGCGCACGGCGATGGAGGCCACAGGCTTGCCCGCTTTGGCGGATGATAGTGGCTTATGCGTTGAGGAACTGGGTGGAGCACCCGGAATTTACTCGGCACGCTGGGCTGAAAAAGAAGATGGCAGCCGCGATTTCAATTATGCCATGCAGCGCATTTATGATGAACTGGGTGGTATTGATGGCATTCAAAAAGCTGCTTTTGTCGCAGTATTAGCGCTGAGCTATTCTGATGGACAGGAGAAATTATTTGAGGGGCGTATGAACGGTCATCTTTGCTGGCCCGCACGCGGGGATAAAGGTTTTGGCTATGATCCGATTTTTGTGCCTGTTGGGCATGACCTCACCTTCGCCGAAATGGAGCTCGTGCAAAAACAGGCGATCAGCCACCGTGCCAAGGCAGTTGAAAAACTGATACAATATTTATCACAAAATGCCTGATTTGTTTGCCATTTACATTCACTGGCCGTTTTGCAAAGCCAAGTGTCCTTATTGTGATTTTAATTCCCATGTTGCCGATACAATAGATCATGCGAGATGGACGAGTGCTTATATGCGCGAGCTGGAGCATGTTGCTAAACAGACAAAAGGCCGCAATGTGACGTCTATCTTTTTTGGTGGTGGAACGCCGTCTTTGATGGAAGCCGAAACGGTTCAAAAAATTATAAGTCATATTAGGAATCTTTGGCCTGTTCCTGATACGCTTGAGATTACGCTGGAGGCCAATCCGACCTCTATTGAAATGAGTAAGTTTGAAGAATTTAGGGAAGCTGGTGTAAATCGTGTTTCTATTGGCATTCAATCACTTCGGGCGCAGGATTTGGAGTTTTTAGGGAGAGAACATAGTGCAGGCGAAGCGTTACAGGCTCTCGAAACGGCGCATCATGTGTTTGACCGGGTGAGCTTTGATCTAATCTATGCACGGCCCGAACAAACACTTGTGAGTTGGAAAGAGGAGCTAGAAGAGGCGCTGGGACATGTACCGAAAGAGCGTGGGCATTTATCTCTCTATCAACTCACCATAGAGCAAGGCACGCCGTTTTATACACAACATGCGCGTGGTGATTTTCAAATTCCATCAAGTGACCAAGCTGGCGCGTTTTACGAACTGACACAAGAGATCATGAACACACATAAGATGCCGGCCTATGAAGTGTCTAACCACGCGCATAAGGGGCAGGAGTCACTGCATAACGTAACTTATTGGCGCTACGCGGATTATGCAGGTATTGGACCGGGGGCGCATGGACGCTTAACGATAGATGGACAAAAATTTGCAATCCGCACTCATAGAGCGCCTGATATTTGGCTGGAGCGTGTTGAAACGGACGGGCATGGATTTCATCCTTATGAAGAACTAACCTCGCATGAACAATATGCAGAGTGCCTTATGATGGGCATGCGTTTGAGTGAAGGGATTCCATTTGAGCGTTTGGAACGAATGGCAGGTAAGTCGTGGCAGGAATTGTTGAGTGAAGATAAATTAGAGGCATTAAAAAAAGAAGGTCGTATAGAACTTACAGACACGCATATCAAACCAACTTTATCAGGTTTGCAGCGTGTGAACTCAATCCTGTCCTATTTGCTTTGAAGTTTCTTCTTCTTCTTCTTCGGTAAAGAGTAGACCTGGTGCTTCTTTATCGTTAATAAAAAACTTTCCTTCCGGTGTGAGCTTTAAGACTAGTTTTTTCTTAGAAGTTTCTTCTTCTACGGTAATTTCTTCGCTTAAGTTATTCAAAAGCTCCAAGCGTTTCATAAGGGTTTTGTAACTCTTTATAATTTCCCTTTCCTCGTCTTTTAACAAATGCAATATTTTTTGGATAAGTGGATCAAGCTTGTGCGTTGTGATCTCGATAATGCCGCTTGCACTTAGCGTGTCGCCTGTTTGTGATTTGATGTTTCCTGTTATGTTGCTGCTATATTCTGCATGTGTCAGGGTAGTATCTTCTATTTGCAAAGATGTGCTTGCCGCGCTCAAAACTGCCGGTAATGTCATGAGGGCCTGAAGCATAACCAGTTGCTGCATGCCGGTGTTTTTTCCTCTGGCTTCGAAAGCTTGCTTTCCAAGTCTCCATACTTCTTTCAAAGGGAAGTTATCCAGGGTGATATTTGTTTCAAATTCTTGTGGGATAAGATTTGCTTCTACCGTGTTTTCCAACTTGTAATGCTGGCCCTGATAAGAGGCTTTCAAATTCTGATTGATAAGGTCTTGATTGTCTTCTTTGTTTTTTTGTTGAAGGAGTAGTGATAGTTTTTCAAGGCTTAGAATTTCTTTGTTTTGAAGATTGCTTGCCGATATGCCGTTTATCTGTGTTTGAATCTGGCGTTGATTACCTTGTATTTTACTACTTAATAAGAGCTTCGTTATCTTGAGAGTTCTTTCTTGTTCGGCAGAGGTCAAAACAAGATCAGAGTAGGTTCCCGTTATATTCGTAATTTTTTTTGTATTCAAATTCCAAACCGCATTCATTTGCTGCTGGCCGATATCCAGTTGGGCCAAAACATTATCCTGCGCGTCGAGATAAAGGATAGGGGTGGGAAGCGCGATCGACATCTTCCACACATCTTCTTGCGGGGTTGCGTTAATTGCGATGAGGCCGAGCTTTATTTTATTGCCGCTTTGATATTGTAAGGTGAGTTCGGGTAGAGTGAGGGCCTGATATTCATCTGTTTTTTCAATCTCTATGTTTCCGGCGCGTGAGAGGTTTATTCCGTTTTCGGCTAGCTTTTCTTCCTGTGTCTTCAAGATATTTTCGAATATTTCCGCAATGTTGGTATTTTGCGCAGATGCAGGCGTGGGAAAAGCGAGGCTTACCGTTATTAATAACGCGAGATAGAAAAAATGCAAAATAGGCATAAGTCGCAGTTTAACAGGGATTGAAACGGGGCCAAAGCCCGTTTTGGAGCATTTTTATGGTTTTTTCGCGTATTTACCCTTGGTCTGGGCTTTAAGTTCAGGTAGATAAACAGCTATGAGTTCTTTGATATTAAGCGCACTGGATACGCAATTTAAACTGACCGAGGATGGCACTATCACATGGCAGAAGGATTTGACCAATCCGATGCCAGGGGAGCCAGTTGCTAAAATCGGAAAAGGTGCAGGGCTATTTAGTCCTATTTGTGCGCTTGTCCCTGAAGCGCCAGTCATTGCCGAGGCACCAGAACAGCAGCAAGAAATTCAAGCCCATATTTCCGCGTGGCTGGGACGGCATGTGGCAAATGTCTTGGAGCCGCTTTTTAATTTGCAAATGGGTGATGTGCTCGAAGGTCCGGCGCAGGATGTGTGTGACCGTTTGAGCGCGGCGATGGGTATTATTCCAAGGAATGAAATTCAGGATCTCATTGATGCAATGGATGAGGAACAGCGCCAGTCTTTGCGCGGCAAAAAAATCCGCTTTGGTCCGATTTTGGTTTTCTTGCCTGAATTGAATAAGCCGGCTGCCGTGCGGATGCGGGCGATGTTATTGTCGCTTTGGAATGAGAAAACTTTACCTGCCGAGGTTCCTGCCGATGGAATTGTGTCTTTTTCTGTTGAAGGAAAAGATATTGACCCGGACTATTATCGCTCAATCGGTTATCCGGTTTACGGGCCGCGTGTGGTGCGTGTGGATATGCTGGACCGCGTGATTTGCGCAGTTTATGACGCGGCTAAAGACGGAAAATTTCAAGCGGAGCATAAAATGGCCGAGTGGCTGGGTAGTAATATTGCTGATCTTTATGCGGTGTTAGAGGCGATGGGCCATAAGAAAATTTATGACCCGCAGGAAAATGCCGAACAAGAAAAAGTAGAAACTCTTTCTAAAGAGGACACGGAAAAGAAAACCGAAGACGTGAAGCCGGAATTGGCAACTTTCAGGCTCAAACGTGGTAAGGCAAGCCAGCCTGAAGCAGGTAAACCACATAAAAACTCATCTGCGCCGCAAAAGAAAAAATCCAAAAAATTTAAAAAGAAAAGCAATAAAAAATTGCCAGATAAGAATTCTGCGACGCATGGTCGTGTCTATAAGGCAGAAGTGGAGAGTAAACCTGAAGATTCCCCTTTTGCTGTTTTGCAGCAGCTTCAATCAGGCTCAAAAGAGTAGTTTCAAAAGAAATGCGTATATTCTTTTTGTTTTTTGCTGTTTTTATTTTGCTGCCACAATTTTCATCCGCAAAAGAGAAAAAGGCTGGAGCGCTTATTTCCGGGGCGTATCTTTATGAGCTTTGTAAGCGCAATGAAGAAGGTGGAGAGGATACGCCGGGCGGTCATGCGGCGTGCCAGTCTTATATTGCGGGGCTTGTCGATTATCACAATCTTCTCCAGTCTCTTAACATCCCACCAAGTGTTGATTTGTGCGTGCCGGCAACGGCGAATTTAAATGATCTTCAAGATATCGTATGGCGTTATTTAGAACGTAACGCGCAACATGATGCTTTTATCGCTGCACCGGCGGTAAGCTTGGCATTATTTGAAGTTTTCCCCTGTAAGAAGAAAAAGTAGAAGAGATTTAATATTCCCGTTCAATAATGAAATTGACCAGATTTTTAAGGATATCTTTGAGTTGTCCTTTAGGGATGTTTTCTAAATTTTGAATAGCCTTCGCGCCGAAGTCTTTTGCAATCTTTAGGCTGCCTTCTACAGCGTTGTGTTTGGATATGAGTTTTTGTGCGGTTTTTAAGTCTTCCGGTTTTTGATCCTTATTAGCGAGTGTGCGTTGCCAGAACTCTTTTTCTTCTGCGCTTGCATTTTCGAGGGCAATGATAACAGGTAGCGTTATTTTTCCTTCACGGAAATCGTCACCTACCGTTTTACCGATTTTTTCGCGCGCAGAATTATAATCTAAAACATCATCAATAATTTGAAAGGCCATACCGATATTCATGCCGTAATCACGCATGGCTTTTGTTGTGGCGCTGTCTTGTTCTGCGATAACGGGGCCGACTTCACAGGCGGCGGCAAAGAGGGAGGCGGTTTTGCCTTCAATGACTTTGAGGTAGTCGTCCATACTTGTTTCTAAATTATTCTGTGCACTGAGTTGAAGGACTTCACCTTCGGCGATAATTGCAGAAGCCCCGGATAAAATGCGTAGAACTTCTAATGAGCCGTCTTCGACCATAAGCTGAAAAGCGCGGGAGAAGAGAAAATCACCGACCAGTACGCTGGCTTCATTGCCAAAAACAATATTGGCGGAGTCTTTACCTCGGCGCTTGGTACTGTCATCGACCACATCATCATGAAGGAGCGTGGCGGTATGGATAAACTCAACGCAAGCTGCCAAGCGGTGGGCGCGGGTCATATCTCCGTCAAATAGAGCGGTGCAGCTTAGTGTTAGAAGTGGTCTTACACGCTTACCGCCTGCAGCGATGAGGTAGCTGGCAAGTTGCGGGATAAGCGGGACCTCGGATTGCATCTTATCCAAAATCATCGCATTGACCGCGCGCATATCCTCATGCATGAGGATATGTAATTCTTCAAGCGGGGAAGATACGGAGTTGTCTTGTTTTTTAGCGTGAGCTGAATTCATACCTAATGCTTTAAAACACTTAAGCGTGTTGCACAAGTAGGTTTTCTATATGTTCTTGGAAGATCTAAACCAATTCAAAGCGTGCTTTAAAATGACGTAAAGAGAGGTCACGACCAAAGGTTGGGACGGCTTTGGGGATATCATGACGACGATCATAAAGCTCCTTGATACATTCGGCGGCGTATTTTAAATCCTGCTCTTCATATTTATTACGCGGAATGGCGCAGCGTAGGTAATTATGGGTCGGGAATGTTTCCTTGCCGGTTTTGGGATCATATTGACCAAACGCAAAGGTGCCAAGTTCACAAAGACGGATGCCTTTAAGCAGGAGAAGACCGCTTAAGGCAATTCCACCGAAATCACCTCTTTCCATGTCCGTGTCTTCGAAGAATTTATCAATATCAATATAAACCGCGTGTCCGCCAAAGGGTCTGACGACAGGAATACCCAGTTCATGCAGGTAATTGCCAAATCGCTGGACTTGTTCAACGCGCCCTTGCAGGTAATGTTCCTGTGTAACGGTTTTTAGCCCTTCATTGATGGTCATGATATCGCGTCCCGTCAGGCCACCATAGGTCGGATGCCCTTCGACCAGAATTTGGTGGTCGCGTAGATCATTCAACAGAGTAGGGTAGCGTTTCATGAGAGAGGAATCTTTACGCACCGCCAAAACACCGCCCATATTGGCAAGGCCGTCTTTCTTAAGAGAAATCGTGAAGCCATCGGCTTGGGCAAATTCTTGCCTAACGATATCGGCGATTTTTTTGTCCTTATAGCCTTCTTCGCGTTGCTGAATGAAATAAGCGTTCTCGGCAAAGCGGCAGGCATCTAAAAATAGAGGCTTATCATATTTGTCGCAAATCTTTTTAGCGGCCTTGATATTTTCCATCGAAACAGGTTGTCCGCCGCCCGTGTTATTGGTGATGGTCAGATAGGCTAGGGGAACACGGCTCCCATGTCCCGCGAGTAGTTTTTCCAAATTCTCCAGATGAATATTGCCTTTGAAAGGGTGGTTCGGGTCATCTTTTAAATCTTCATAGATAAGGTCACGCGCATCAATTTTATTTGCTTCGGCATTGGCGCGGGTTGTGTCAAAAAAGCTGTTATTGGGGACAATTAAATTGTCGCCCTTCATATGGCTGAATAAAGCATGTTCCGCCGCACGGCATTGATGAAAGAAATAAAATTCGTAGTCCTGTGTGTTCAGACCAAAGGTTTCGCCCATTTGGTCGAGCAATTGCTGATACCCCCAATTGGTGCCATAGGCCTCATCACCTAAAAACATGGCGGCAAATTGCTCGGCGGTCATAGTGGTTGTACCGGAATCGGAGAGGAAATCTCCACCCTGCAGCATTTCTGAAGGGAATTGAAAGACATTCCATCCGGCTTTAACAGCGGCGTCAAGACGCTCTTTTGTTGTAAAAGGATGATGAAACCGTACCATAGCATTGGCGTAGGCACGTGGACGATTGGTTGTATCAAAATTAACCAGCTCTAAGACTTCATTTTCAAAAGAGTTGGCAGAATCCGTGTTTGTAACAACAGAAATATTTTCAGCGTTTTTCATAGGAAAAATGTAGAGTGCGAACGAACTTGCGTCAATGCTATATTCTTCTTGTGTTATGGGTATTTTTTGGGAATAGGCTTTATTTTTTCAAATGATTCTGCATATTGGGCGTCTATGAGCAAGGAAAACGGCATATATCTCCTCAATAAACGTGTGAAGCTGCATTATGTCCCAAACGGGTTTAAGCCGGGGCTGGACACGGTGATGTTGGCTGCGAGCTGTCCGGTTAAGGCTGGCGAACATGTTTTAGATATGGGGTGTGGTGTGGGGAGCGCCGGATTTTGTGTTCTGGCGCGTGTGAAGGGTGTTCATCTCATGGGAGTAGATATCCAAGGAGATCATATTGATCTGGCCGTGCGTAATGCGCGGATGAATAGTTTTCATGATCAAAGCGAATTCATTGCGGCTGATATTCGGAATTTTGGCACGGATGAAAAGCACCAAAATCAATTCGATCATGTGATTTGTAATCCGCCTTATCTAGAAAGCGGGAAGCATGTACGTTCACCATCGGATGAAAAAGCAACAGCGATGGGACACGAAGAGCATGATATTTCTGTTGAAGATTGGGTGATTGCCGCATTTAATACGTTGCGTGGGAAGGGAACGTTGAGCCTTATTCACCGTGCGGATCATCTAGATAAAATTATTCAGGCGCTGGGAAAACGTTTTGGCGGGATTGAAATTATTCCTCTATGGCCACGCGCGGGAGAAGAAGCGAAGCGGGTGATTATTCGCGCACAAAAACATAGTAAAAGCCCAGCAAAATTACATTCCGGCATTGTTATTCACGGGAAAGACGGTGAATATACAAATGAAGCGCAGGCCATATTACGTGATGCGGGGGAAACATGATGGAAGCGTTAAATATCAGACAGGCGGCGGAAGAGGATATTTCCTCGCTTTATGATCTTTATGCCCAAATTGGACAAAAGTCCGAAGGGTATTTTGAGGAAGTGCTCGAAAAAGATTGTGTTGTGCTAATTGCGCATAAAGGCGACCAAGATATTGGTTTTGGGATTTTGAATTTTGAACCGAAATATAGCTTGTATCAAAAACTAGAAATTCCGGAGATTCAGGACCTCAATGTTATCCCTGAAGCGCGTAGGCAGGGTGTTGCCACGTCACTTATTGGAGCTTTTGAAAATATGGCATCAGACCAAGGAGTGGAGCAAATTGGTATCTCAGTGGGGCTTACCAAAGATTACGGTCCGGCGCAAAGGCTCTATACCAAGCTCGGCTATATGCCGGATGGCAACGGGATCAGCTATGATAGGCAAGGGGTTGAGCTTGGGCGTTCTTATCCTGTGGTCGATGATCTTTGTTTGATGATGATAAAATCTCTGTGATTTCAGGTTCGTAACATGCTTGGAGCCGTTCGAGAATTGTATCTATTACATTATTTTCTGTGTCCAAAACCATATCAACAAGCTGGTTATAACTCTCGCGGGCTAAATTTTTGTGGAACTCAACGGCGCGGGAAATTTGTTCGGGTGAGCTATCTTTTTGAAATTTACATGCTCTAAGCTGTGCTAGAATCGTTATAGCAGCACATATCTTTTGATGCAGGTCGCTTTTTGGGTTGATGTGGTGCTTTTTCAGTCCCATGAAAATAATAGAATGGGCCTCTTCTGGTAGAAGATCGGAAACATCTATCTCAATTTGTAGTTTGGAGCTCATATCATCATTCCATTATTTGGTGCGCTACAGCGTATGGGCCATCGATTTACCATTGGGATGAGATTCAATTTTTGATGAAACCGTTTGGTTGGGTTTTAAACCCTTTAGTAATTCTATTTCTTTTTTAAAAAATTTTTCAAACTTTCTAATAACTCTAGAGGCGTTTTCGGCCCCATAAATGTTCTCATGTCCATCTCTTAGATTCTGAAGCTTTGTATAGGCATTTTTTAAGTCTTGTAAGAGATCTTTATATCCCTTTCCACTGAATCCATAAAATTCGAATTCATAGGCAGGGCTTACTTTATCTGTTGCGTCAATACGTCGTTTAGCAAAACAAAATATCGTGGCTGCGTGGCAAAGCGCATCATAGAACTGGGCGTTTTGACAATGGTAGAGTTGATCCATATTGTCAGGCCTTTGCATCCAACCTTCAACGAGTTGGGCGACATCTATTGATTTGACCTGCGTGGGTAAGTTTCTTTTCATGCTCTTGTCCTTAAAATTAAAAGCAGAAGTTTACCAAGTTTTTACATTATGTCAATATATTTCTGGTTTATAGACTGCGCTTTTTGCTGGATTTTGGCCCCAAACCCTTTAAATTCATATGTATTCACATCTTTGGCAACATGCATTGAACGGGAGCAATATCATGAGCAAATGGGTTTATAATTTCGGCGCAGAGACAGACGGCAAAGCCGATATGCGTAATCTTTTGGGTGGAAAGGGTGCAAATTTGGCGGAAATGTCCTCACTTGGGCTTCCTGTGCCGCCGGGTTTTACGATTACGACCGAAGTTTGCATTGCCTATTATGAGCAGAACAAAAAATACCCAGATGCCTTGAAGGCACAGGTTGAAGTGGCGCTCAATAACATCGAAAAGCAAACCGGTATGAGCTTTGGCGATGCTTCTAATCCTTTACTTGTGTCTGTGCGTTCTGGCGCGCGTGTTTCGATGCCGGGCATGATGGATACAGTTTTGAACTTGGGCTTGAACGATAAAACGGTTCAGGGGCTGGCGATCAAATCGGGGGATGAACGCTTTGCGTGGGATTCATACCGCCGCTTTATTCAAATGTACGGTGATGTTGTGATGGGACTGGAACACCATGATTTCGAAGATATTCTGGATCAGCATAAGCGTGATATGGATATCACCGAAGATACCGATGTTAAGGCCGATGGCTGGAAGCATATTGTGAGCCAGTATAAAGCGCTGGTGCAGCGTGAGTTGAATAAACCATTTCCTGAAGACCCGCATGAGCAGCTCTGGGGCGCCGTAGGTGCCGTGTTTGATTCATGGATGGTGCCGCGTGCGATTAAATATCGACAGATTAATGAAATTCCTGAAAATTGGGGAACGGCTGTGAACGTGCAGGCGATGGTCTTTGGCAATATGGGTGATGACTGTGCGACTGGTGTGGCCTTTACCCGTGATCCATCAACTGGGGAGAATTTCTTTTATGGGGAGTATCTTGTTAATGCTCAAGGCGAGGATGTTGTTGCTGGTATCCGTACACCTCAATCTTTGACTGTAAAAGGGAAAGAGCGTGAAGGCTCTGACCTGCCGGCGATGGAAGAGGTCATGCCGGAGGTGTTCACTCAGCTCGACGCGGTGCGTACAAAGTTAGAGACGCATTATAAGGACATGCAAGACATTGAGTTCACTGTGCAGCAGGGAACGCTCTACATGCTTCAAACGCGCTCTGGTAAGCGCACGGCGGCTGCGGCGCTCAAAATTGCCGTAGATATGGTGAATGAAGGATTGATCACCAAAGAAGAAGCTCTGCTTCGTCTTGATCCCCAATCGCTTGATCAATTATTACACCCGACATTGGATCCGAAGGCAGAAAAAAATGTGCTGACCAAAGGTCTGCCAGCTTCTCCGGGGGCGGCGTCGGGTATTGCGGTCTTTTGCGCAGATGATGCAGAAACCCGCGCACATAACGGGGAGCAGGTCATGCTTTGTCGTACGGAGACTTCGCCGGAGGATATTCATGGTATGCATGCGGCGAGCGGTATCTTGACCACACGCGGCGGGATGACATCTCACGCGGCTGTGGTGGCGCGCGGTATGGGGCGTGCCTGTGTGGCGGGTGCCGGTGCAATTGCGATTGATTATGCGTCTAAAACAATGAGTGTCGGTAACCAAGTCATTAAAGAAGGCGATCTGGTCACGATTGACGGCTCAACGGGTGAAGTCATGCTCGGCGAAGTCGCAACGATTAAACCGGAGCTCTCTGGAGATTTTTCAACTGTCATGGGTTGGGCGGATGAGATGCGCCGGATGAAAGTGCGTACCAATGCAGAAACGCCTATGGACGCACAGACGGCCATTGATTTTGGCGCGGAAGGTATTGGCCTTTGCCGGACGGAGCATATGTTCTTTGAACCCGACCGCATCCAACATGTGCGAGAAATGATTTTTGCGACGGATAAAAAAGGCCGCGAGGAAGCGCTTGCGAAATTACTTCCGGCGCAACGTAGCGACTTTACGGAGCTATTTAAAATCATGAATGGCTTACCGGTGACAATTCGTCTGCTGGATCCACCACTTCATGAATTTATGCCGCATGAAGAAGTGGATATTGAACATTTCGCCAAAACAGCGGGGTTGGAGATGGACTTTGTAAAACGCCGTCACGCAGAATTATCAGAGGCGAACCCGATGCTCGGTCACCGGGGATGCCGTTTGGCAATTACCTATCCTGAAATTTGTGCAATGCAGGCCAGAGCGATTTTTGAAGCGGCCGTGGAGACAGGTGCAATGCCGGAGGTGATGATTCCGCTCATCGCCACAAGAGCTGAACTTTCAATTTTGAAGAAAATAGTGATTGAACAGGCCGAAGCTGTTTTTGCAGAGAAGGGTAAAAAGGTAGATTATATGGTTGGTACCATGATTGAGCTTCCACGGGCGGCATTGATGGCAGGTGACATTGCCCATGATGCAGAGTTCTTCAGTTTCGGCACCAATGACCTTACGCAAACAGCCCTTGGGATGAGCCGTGATGACGCGGCGAAATTCCTGCCGGAATATGTTGAGAAGGGGAT
Source organism: Alphaproteobacteria bacterium (assembly GCA_022763065.1). GTDB lineage: Bacteria > Pseudomonadota > Alphaproteobacteria > Micavibrionales > Micavibrionaceae. The sequence goes on along the minus strand of JALEGH010000061.1, from coordinate 7,854 downwards.
ATTGGAGAGAGATCCGTTTGTTTCGCTGGATCAGGAAGGAACCGGACAGCTTGTTGAAATCGCGTGTGAGAAGGGGCGTGAAACGCGTTCCGATATTAAGCTTGGTGTTTGCGGGGAGCATGGCGGTGATCCATCCTCGATTGGTTTCTTTGAACGTGTGGGGCTGGATTACGTGTCTTGTTCACCTTACCGCGTACCAATCGCACGCCTAGCTGCGGCGCAGGAGGCGCTAAAAAACGGAAAAAAGCCTAGCGTCACCCCTATGAAAAAAGCGGCTTAATAGCTGCTTTTTAGATTTTAGTTATTGAAAAGCTTTTAAATCGAGGGGCTTGCAACTTATCTTTACATTGCCCCAACTAGTCTTATTTTTACAATAGTGCGCGCTTTTTATAACACCATCATCTGAGAGACAAGTTACAGTAGATCGAGTGTGCGGTATCGTTGCGGCTTTACCAACCTGAAGACAGGTTTTCTCATCTTTAACCTTAACGCTTAATGAGGTTGCTACGTCCCCGTATGCATTAATCGAAATAACGGCCTGATCTGCCTGTGCGGCGGTTGCCCCGAATGCTGTTGCGGCGCAAATTCCAGCAGCGAGTGTTTTCTTGATACTCATTGATAATCTCCTTTTTTATAAGCTTTGCGGCCAATATAAGTACGTTCAAACTTATGTCAATATATTTTGTAAATTTATTCTGTGTGGGCTACAGTAAGTAGAAGGAGCGGACCAATAAAGAGTATTATCGGCCTAGAGAATCCCGGCATTTGCGCACGGGTTCGCCGCGTGGAGTTATATAGTCGCCGCATCGAGATTGCATCAGTCTTTCATGGGCGGCTTGTGTTTCCATCGCGTCAATGAAGAGTGCTGCACCGGCAATAGCCGTGAAAAGAGCCGTGATAACAGCAACTCCGGCAACGCTATTTCCGAGTAGAGCCAAATTTTGTTTCGTTTTTGGTGACATTATATCTTCTCCTGATTTTAAAGTAGGAGCGCACTCTACACACCGAATTGCATTATGTCAATAAAAAATTAAGAAACCAGCATTTCAATGGGTTTGTCGTCTCCAATAGGGCGGTGGAGCACCACCATACCGGCGGCCTCACCGGCCTGAACACCCAAAGGATCATCTTCGATTACTAAACAACTAGCCGGATCAATTTTCTCATGATGAAGCTCTTGCATTTTGTTAAGCGCGGCTAGATAAGGAGCCGGGTCAGGTTTACGGCCTTCATAATCTTCCTTGCATAGAATAAAATCGAAATACTTGGCCAAATCTTTGCCCTCCAGCGCCGCCATGACGGAGCGCTTCCGGCCATTGGAGACAACGGCTTGTGGCACCTTGGCCTTGGTGAAACGCTCAATGGCCTCCATAACACCTGCGCGGATTTGAATCTCTGTAATATTTTCGAAATACCAACTATCAATCTGGTCCAGATATTCTTCTTGCGGAATGTTTAATCCAAGTTCTGCGCTGATCCATTGCCAGTTTTGTGCACCGTTATTCTCATAGATTTTCTGGCGGTATTTTTCATCTAAAGAAATGCCGTGGGTTTTGAGCATTTCCACATGTTTGCGCCAGTGGTGCATGGCGGTATTTACGAGCGTGTTGTCACTATCCCAAAAGACATAGAGGATTTTCGTCATTTTTTAATTCTTCCAGATATTCATCTTTGATGATCGCAAGTCCGATATTGTGACAAGAAGAGCGCATATTGCCAACCACTTTTCCGCCTATTTCCAAATCCGTGAAAGGGGGGGGCGGTGCTTCTTTAAATTTGAGCGTGCGCAAATGTTTCTTGCCCAGTCCCCTGTGTTGCATGCGCGAAACTATTTCCTGTCCGACATAGCATCCTTTATCAAAGCTCACCCCATTTAATTGCGGAATATTCATCTCATGCAAAGTCGAGCGCTCTACTTCCATATCGCGCGCACCGTCAGGAATACCGAGAATGATGCGCTGTTGATCCCATTCTTCAAAAAGCTCCGGCGTGATCAGTGCGGCGTCCGGTTTTCCAAAAGCTCGGTTTCCCATTTTAAAATGGCGCGGGTCGGGGAGGCCGATTTTTTCGTCTCCAAACACGGCATAAACAGGATGCTTTTCCTCAACAGAAATTTGAACATCACGGCGGAGCTTATATTTATTCAGGCGCTCATATAAATCCTGTGCGCGTGGCCCTCCTTCACAATCCAGCAAAATAAATCCATCACCGTGATGAATGAAAAAATCATGCAGGAATTTTCCTTGTGGTGTGAGGAGGCAGCCATATTGGATTTTTTCTTGTTCCAACTTGGTAACGTCTTGTGTGATAAGCCCCTGAAGAAATTCCAGCCTGTCAGGTCCTTCAATATGGAGGAGACCGCGCCGGGGCAGGGATATAAAAAATGGCTTTGACATGGGGCTATTCTACCCGTTTAATCGCAGATATGAAGATACTTTTTATCACCTCTACCCGCTTGGGCGATGCTATCCTTTCTACAGGGATTTTGGAGCATTTGCACCAAAAATACCCGCAAGCGGAAGTCACGGTGGCTTGTGGTCCTCTTCCTAAAACGATATTTGAAGGATTTCCGAATGTGGAGCGGATTATCGCGCTCAAAAAACAAAAATATCACGGCCATTGGTTTAAGCTTTGGCGTGAGGTGGTGGGCACGCATTGGGACAAAGTTATTGATTTGCGTGATAGCGCGGTCTCGCGGCTTTTACTTTCCAAGGAGCGCTATATCTTCGGCAAGCATATTGATAAGTCAAAACATAAGGTCGAACAGGCGGCGCAGCTTATGGGGTTGAACGACGTTCCGGCGCCCAAATTATATTTTACAGATGCGCAGCAGAAATTTGCCAAAGAGCTTGTTCCTGATGGTGGTCCTGTTTTAGGAGTAGGACCTTCCGCCAACTGGATTGGGAAGACTTGGCCAGCAGAGCGGTTTATTGAGGTGGTAAACTGGATGATAGGCTCCGAAGGTCCTATGGAGGGCGCGCGTGTGGCTGTATTTGCCGCGCCCGGAGAGGAATCTCAGGCACAACCTGTTTTAGAGAGTGTGCCTGCGGCGCGCCGGATTGACGGCATTGCAAAGGGAAACCCGGGAGAAATTGCGGCGGGTTTAGCCAGATGTGATTTTTATATAGGTAATGATTCCGGTTTGATGCATGCGGCGGCGGCGGCAGGTGTAAAAACGCTAGGTCTTTTCGGGCCGAGCTACCCGCATCTATATGCTCCTTGGGGAGCGCATGCGGCATATGCGAGGACACCTGAAACATTTGATGAGCTTATCAACTTCGAGGGATATCACCCTCAAACGCTTAAAGATACCCTGATGAAAAGCCTTGAGGTTCAAGAGGTTACGCGCAAAATTAAAAATCTTGTTGACATTATGTAAATTTAAATTTACTGTGATCTTCTTATGCTTGGTAAAAATACAAAAGCCAGACGTCCGCGCGTTGCAATAGAGGATTTTTTGCAAGTTGAAAACCTTGTTGTAATGGTTGATTCACGTCCTGAGGAGATGGAGCTTTGTTCGTTTTGGAATAAGAAAATCAAGATGTTCCCTCAGAAGTTTTGCAAAGCTCTGTTAGATAATTTGCCGGGTGATCCTTATATATCTATTGAATTATCGCCTGAGACAGGAATATTAAATATTACGCTCAGAGATGCACAGGACAATAGTTTCATTGATTACCGTACGATTTCGTCGGACGGAAAATATATAAATCCCGGATCTGTGAGAGTTGATCCTGATTATCAAGGTCAAGGTATAGGGGGGCAAATTATTTGGAATTATTTGCGGATGGGAAAATCTGCAGGATTAAGAGGGATGAAAATCGGGGCCTCTTTTGAAAATGGGGCATATAGCTGGGCTAGAATGGGATTTTGTTTGGACCCGGACCATAGTATGGATTGGGAGGCAATGTCTGATAGGTTATTGCTGCGATTGCAGTCTCTTGAAAAATATTTACCTGAGGGCGTTTATCAAAAAGCTAGACAAGCTATTATATTAGAAAAACCGGAAGATATTGCTGCTCTGGCAGATATGGACTTTGATTTGCTTAAAACACCATTATTTTGTGATGCGATGACGCAAGCGGGTGATTACAAAAGTACAACAAAAATATTTAACTTACAGGCAAGCAGTCGTGGTGAATTTCGGAAAGAAGATCTTCTCTATACAGCTAACCACTGTTGCAAAAAAGGTGAGGCGCTTACATTAGGAAAGGCTTTGTTGATTGGTCAGAGTTGGTACGGAATAGCAGATTTTAACCATGAAAAGCAGATGCAAAGAATTGAGAAATATGTCTTATCTAAAAAAGGCCTTGTTAATGCTAACACTAAAAAGAAACTGGAACCTATCGCAGCCTAAAAGTGTCTTACGGTTCTACTCATTCAAGTTTTTATAAGGCGGCGGGTTTTGCTTCTTCGGGTTAAGCGTTGTCACATATTCCCGGTCTTTTTCTTTATTTTTCCGCTTACTGTAGGCTTTGTATTTTTTCAGGTAATCATCACGTGCTTTGTCGGCTTGGGCATAGGGGAGATATTCGACACGTTCCCACCCCTTGGCGACCATGCAGGTTTCAAAATCGTGATAATCCAGATGTTCATTATATAAATAGCCATCACGCTCAGGGCTGTCCCACTCGTCTAATTCTGCTTGTGAGGCGGTACGGTGCTCAATCGTGTTGCCGCTATTATAATTGGCCGGAACTGCGCGGCGGATTTCACCGAGATTTTCCAGCTCGCGTATTTCGACAACACAAGTGGCCATGTCCTGATGCAGCATTTGTTGTGCCTTGGGCCCTTGCATATAAAGCGCGGAGCTTGCGCTTTCACGTTGCCAGAATTTGGCATCTTCCATATCGGGCTCTTTTTTCTTGAACGGATCACTACTACAGGCACCTAGTGAAAGGCCGAGCGACACAACACTCAAGGAAAGTAAAATGATTTTTTTGTTGAACATTCGTTTTGATTTAAAACCGCATAATTACCGTGAATCACAGGATAGCAGCTTGGTACAAGCTGCTCAAGCGGCTTTATGGGGGTTGGTCCTCTTCTATCCACCATGTTTCAACAACCATGCCGTATAGGGGGGTGGTTTCGGGGCGTTTGAGCGGTTTCCAGTAACTCACAAAATCAAGCGGATTGTAATATAGCGGAATGAATAATCTGGCCTCCCAGAGCTTACTGTCCAGACTTTGCGTTTTTTGGGCGAGTTCTGCACGGGTTTTGGCTTCAGGAATGGATTTGGCCAGTTCATCAATTTCGGGGTCACAAATACCGGCATAATTCCAACGGGAGGGTTGGCTTGCCGCTTCACAGCTCCAATAGAGATATTGTTCCGTCCCCGGAGACAAGGTGGAGTGCCAATAATGCAAAATCATGTCAAAATCGTAATCATTCAGGTGACCGCGATAGGCCGCGCTATCTAAAACACGCACACGGGCCTCAATTCCCATTTTCTTTAAAGGGCGCACAAGGGCGAGCGCGATTTTCTCCTGACCCGGATCATCGGTTAGAATGTCAAAACTCATGGGTTCTGCGCTTTGGGTGTGGACACGCTTGCCGTCCTTGACGCTCCATCCTGCTTCTTCCAAAAGCTCATTGGCGCGGCGCATATTGGCACGCGGGTTTTGTGGTTTTGTATCTTCTTTTACTTCCCGCGCAAGATCGGTGTTGGGATAAAAGCTGTTGATGCGTTTATATTGACCGTGAAAGAGGTTTTTATTCACCCAGTCAAAGTCAAAAAGCAGGCCCAAGGCTTCACGCACACGAATATCGTCAAAGGGTGCGCGGCGTGTGTTAAAAATGAACCCGCGCACCTTATCAGGGCGGCCATGTTTGAGCTCTTCTTTGATCACATCGCCTTTTTCAAGAGCGGGGAAGTCGTATGCACTGTTCCAGTCTCCCGCGTCCCACTCGCGGCGTAAATTAAGGTCTCCGGCTTTAAAGCTTTCAAATGCGACTGTGTCATCGCGGTAATATTCATAGATGATTTCATCGAAATTATGGTGGCCTTTATTGGTCAGCAGATCAGCCGCCCAGTAATCCTTCACACGTTCAAAAACAATGTGCTTTCCGGCCTCGAGAGACTTGATTTTATAAGGCCCGCTCCCAAGGGGAGGTTCTAATGTTGTGGTGTCGAATTCGCGTTCCTCCCAATAGGCTTTGGACAAGACCGGCATCATGGCCAAAATCATCACTGTCTCACGGTCATAATCTCCGCTTAATTTAAATTCTATTTTATGTTTGTCTATTTTATTGGCGGTTGCCAATTTATAAATGCGGCGCATATTGGGTCGCCCATACTCACGGAGTGTGTCAAAGGAAAACAAAACATCATCTGTGGTAATAGGAGAGCCGTCATGAAAACGGGCTTTCGGGTTTAAGGTAAATGTAATGGCGGAACGGTCTTCCGGCACATCTACTTTTTCGGCGATGAGGGGATACATCGTGAAAGGTTCATCCCAAACGCGGGCCATAAGGCGGTCCGTAACCAAATTTAATCCGGCAGCAGCGCGGCCCTTAATCGTATAAGGGTTGAGCGTATCAAAGCTGCCTGTGGCGGATTGTTTAAGGGTCCCCCCTTTGGGCGCGTCAGGATTGGCATAGCTGAGATGCGAGTCTTGCGCGCTGTATTTAGGTGTTCCTACCATCGCAAGACCGTAATCCTCACTCGCTTTTGCGGTGGTTGTGCTCCAGATCAGTAAGTAAAAAGCGATGAGTAAAAAACGCATTAGGCGGCTTTCTTAGATAACAGGTCGGCTAGACGAACAGAAGGGCGCGGGCCCATTTGCTGGATGACATGGCTGGCGGCAATGGAACCGTAACGCCCACATGTTGCCATGTCGCCCCCCCGCGTATAGCCGTAGAGAAATCCGGCGGCGTAGGCATCACCGGCACCGGTTGAATCAACCAGTTTTTCAATGGGTTCTGCTGCGATATTGGTGCGATGTCCGCTATTAATGATGATGGAGCCTTTTTCGCTGCGCGTGATAGCGGTAATAGCGCATTCGTCTGTGACTATTTTGATAGCTTTTTCGAGGTCGTCGGTCTCGTAAAGTGATTTGATTTCATCTTCATTAGCAAAAAGAATATCAACATGGTGGGACACCAAATCTTTGAATGCTTCCCGGTGGCGATCCACACAAAAGGAATCGGATAAGGTGAGGGAGACCATCCGTCCGCCCCCATGCGCCAAACGGGCGGCCTTGATGAAGGCTTCCATCGCATGTGGCGGGTCATAAAGATACCCCTCCAGATAGGTGATCTTGGCGGCCTTGATCGTGGCCTCATCAATATCATGAGGTCCCAATTCAGTCGCCGCACCCAGATAAGTATTCATGGTGCGCTCCCCGTCCGGTGTCACCAAAATCATGCAGCGCCCTGTCGCGGCTCCGTCTGTCAGAGGCGGCGTATCGTAATCTACACCTATATCAGAAAGGGCGGCTTTATATGTTTTGCCCAGTTCATCATCGGCGACCTTTCCTATATAAGCGCCTTGGCCGCCAAAGGAGGCAAAACAGGCCATTGTATTGGCCGCAGAACCGCCCGACATTTTTGTAGGCTCGTTCATATCACCGTAAAGTTCTAAAGCGCGTGCGCTGTCAATTAGGCTCATAGAGCCTTTTTTCATGTCGTGCAGTTCATCCTGACGGGTGATATATTCCTCATTTGTTTGGGCGAGGAGATCCACAAGCGCGTTTCCAATGGCGAGAAGATCGTATTTTGTATCGGTCATGAGTGCTATCCTAATTTCTTGTAATTTATCCCCCCCATCTCTATATATTTAGTGTTGATAGGCAAGTTTTATGGCAAATAAAAGAAAAATAAAATATGTAAAAGAACTAATTATCGAGTCAGCTT
>JALEGH010000060.1 GCA_022763065.1 Alphaproteobacteria bacterium | reverse complement strand
GTTTGGTAAACAAAACTGTTATGAAGCGAGCCTGAAAAGCTTTCTGGCAATTTTCAAAGGTATAAAAATCGTAATAAAATCAGCTTTAAGTGAAGAAGAAGGTGTTGTAGAGCGTCTCACTGAAGACAGCGGAAATGTTTGTGATCATATATGGCGCTTCCCTTCAAAAATGAAGAAACTAATTAAAAAACACGATTTTAAAATAATTAAGTTCGGGCCAGATACTATGTGCTTACCATGGTTCGAGTTCTTGCAACCGGTTACTGAGACATTAGATCAATATGGTTATTCAGTATTATTAAAAAATTTTGGATATGGCAGTCATGCGTTAATTGAGAAAAATAATAGCTCGCGCGTCTGAATTAACCTTCTGTTAATTATATTATGTAATTTTATTCTCGTATTTATTGGGGAGTAAATTCATGAGTAATATTGTTAAATTCACACCAAAAAAAAGACCAGTCACACAAGAATGTCTCTATGATTCTAATCATCCGGTTTATTTTAGCTTAGAAGACGATGACTTTACTTACATGCGCTTTGGAAAAGTATCTGTCATCCAAGGCAAAGATAGTTTTGCGAAGCGTTTAACGCTAGTTAAATCATAGGCTAAAACCAGAGAAATTTACTGGTAAAATACCCTTTATTTTCCGTAAGATATATTATCACATTTAGTGTAATAGGTGGGTGGATTCTATTTTGAAGCTTCCCTTTTGGAATTATAACTTTCTTTTCAACATCAAACTTAAAATGCACCAAGGAATTTATATAACAATTAAAATAAAATCCAAACAGCCATAGCCATCATCATAAGGTTTTCAGTGAGTGAGATAAAGCCAAGCGGGACATTGCTATTGCCCCCGACACAGGCACACTTAAGCTCGCGTTTATCAATATAAACGGCTTTGAAAACCGAGACTGCACCGATAGTTCCAATGAACAAAGCCGCAGGTGCTGAAATGATCGTGAGAAAACCAGAAATCATTGCGACACCTGCAAACATTTCAACAAATGGATATACGTAAGAATATTTTACCCATCTCTGGGCTAGTAGGTCGTAATTCAAAAATTGTAAACTGAACGCCTCAAGGTCTTTAAGCTTTTGTATGGCAAGAGCGCACATACTAATGGCAATAAAAAACTCGATAACTCTTATGGCATTCAACTCTCCAATTGCCCATGCTGTTGATAATGCCATGAGGAATGTCGTCGCAAAGATCGCAATAATTGGCTTGTATGTTGTGCCTTCCTGCTTTTTGCCGAAAAATTCTTTCAGATCATCATAGCCCCCGACACGTTTATCATCGATAAAGGTTTGCGGTGTCGTTTTTACGCCGTGCTTTTCTTTAAACGCATTGATTTCCTCACGGCTGTTCAAGTGATGGTCGTCAACCTCATAACCTTGACTTTTTAAAAGATCGAGGGATTTCAGACCGTAAGGACAAATGTGTTTGCCCATGACCATGCGATATAACACTGCTTTCTTTGACATTATTCTGATTTTCTCTTTTCATTAATGTTGATGTGCTCTGTGGTCGTGATTTTTACCATTGCCGTCACCATTAGCGGTGTTAACTATCATGCCAAAAGGGGCAAAAACCTGTTTGTTATCAATCTGCACTTGCGCGAATAACTTTAAATATCCGGCCTGTTCGGGTTCAATGTGAAAGCGGAGCATTGGACCACCGCGCTCGCTTGCTTCGCTTGGCTCTTTACCAAGGGGATGAATATGAGCGATAGAACTGTAATCCTCATAAAACCCAACCATGTGAGCAAACGCCCCCATAACAGGCTCTAAGAAATCAACGTTTTGACCATCTTTTGTAATGCTTAAATTGGCAAATACGGCTTCTCCACTCTTTAAATCGCCCTCAAGATCAAGCTTAAAATCATACCCTTGCGAAGAGGCTTCATAATTTACAGTTTTGTTGATTGGCTGTTCACAAGCTTCATCGCCTTTCAGGTCGATGGGCACATATTGCTGCGATCCATCTATAGGCAGTAAATCAGCCCATATGCGATAGGTGCAGGATGTCTGCGGTGTCATTGAAAATATATACTCGCCTGCCACATCGGTTTTAACCGGATGCTCATGATGGTAATCGGTAAGCTGCGGTTCTACGATAAGTAAGTGAATAGGCTTTGTATGGGCGATTTGAAGATCATCCAATATGACCGCGCGATCATCATCTTTATGAGTAAGCTTAATAGTGATGTCGTTTTTTTGCTCTTGAATAAGTTCGGATGTTTTGACGATTTCAATATTAATTGTTGGTGCACCATGCGCATGCGCTTCATCGCCCTTATCATGACTGTGTTCACTATGCTCGTCATGATTATGCGTTTTTTGAAGTTCTTTAGGCAAAGTAGATTTAACCAGCATCAAAGCCCTATTTAATTTCTTTAAAGCTTTCTCAACGCCACTGGCATCACCCTTATCTCCTGCAACGTGAAGCTCTGTTACCACGCTATTCGTCTGAGAAAGCGTAGATTGCAGCCGCACATTATCGGGATGCACATCTTGTAGAGCTTTTATCGCCTTGCTCATGCTATCGGTAACATCGTGCAAGCCTTCTAGATTGCCTTCATTTGAAAGCTCTTTAGCTTCTTCAAGTCCGTGCTGCAAGCTGTCCCAAGCCTGTGCAGGTGTCATTTGAGCAGTTTCTTGCTGCTGCCCGTGGCTGCCGTGATCGTGACCGCTGTCAGCAAAAACAGGCTGTACCAGTGCTAGGCTAGACAGCATCAATGTCAGGGTGAGTAAATGTTTCATGCGTTTTTCTCCTTTTCATGATTAAAAGCTTCGGGAATTAAATTTTGAATGGGTTTGCGTCCGAACATCCAGAACACCACAGGCGTGACAATCAGATTGAGCGCAGTTGAAGAAAACAGTCCTGAAAAAATCACCACTGCCACGGGGTTTAAAATTTCTTTACCCGGCTGATCTGCCGCTAAAATAAGCGGAGAAAGAGCGAGCATCGCGGTGAGCGCAGTCATAAGAACAGGCACAAGCCTCTCTTGCGTCCCGCGATAAATCATTTCTTTCGTAAAGCCTTCACCTTCATGGCGCATGAGGTGTAAATAATGAGAAATCATCATGATACCGTTTCGTGCGGCAATCCCTGTGAGCGTAATAAAGCCAACCATCGTAGCAATCGACATCACACCGTTTGTTATCCAGATGCCAACAACCGAACCAATAAAGGCAAGCGGAATAGCGATCATAATTTGCGCGGCTAAATTTGCACTGCGAAAATGGCTGAACAGAACGATGAACATCGCCGAGAGAGACACAATAATCAATAATGTAATAAGTTTTGAGGCCGAAGCTTGAGCTTCAAACTGCCCACCATAAGTAATGAAATACCCATCAGGCAATTCAACCTTTTCAGCAATGGCTGAGCGCATTTCATTGACCGTACTCACCAGATCACGCTGCGCAACATTAGCCTGTATGACAATCCGGCGAGACACATTTTCGCGATTGATGATATTTGGCCCCATCGCCTTTTCTATATTGGCAACCAGCTCAAGTGGTACGGTTGTTCCGCGCACCGTATCAAGCGGAATACCTTTAATGGCATCAATACTCTCCCGCGCTTCATCATCAAGGCGCAGAACAAGATCGTGGATGCGTTGTCCGTCAATGATCTGCCCGACAGATTCACCCTGCAAAGCCAGTTCTGCCACACCCGCGACTTCACCAACCATAACGCCATGTTTACGGGCTTTGTCTCGGTCAATATCAACATGGACTTGTGGGATCAAAACCTGTTTTTCAATTTGCAGATCAACAATACCTTCAATATCACCCATAGTTTTTCTGACATCTTCGGCCAAACGGCGTAACTCCTCCAGATCAGGGCCAAAAACTTTGACCGCAATCTGTGCCCGCACACCGGAGAGAATATGATCAATACGGTGTGAAATTGGCTGCCCAATATTTGTTGCAAGGCCGGGGATCGTATCAAGGCGGGCGCGAATATCACTCAAGACCTCTTCACGGCTGCGCCCTAAATCCTCAAGCTCCACTTCCAATTCGGAAGAATGAATGGACTGCGCATGATCATCCAGCTCTGCACGACCTGTTCGCCGCCCAACCAGAGAAGCTTCGGGAACTTCCAGAACAAGTTTTTCTGCCAATGCTCCTACACGGTTGGCTTCTTCCAACGAAACGCCGGGTGCCAGTAGCGCATTAATCGTTACCGACCCTTCATTGAATTCCGGTAAAAACTCCTTACCGAAAGTTAATCCCAAACCGATAGAGGCGGTAAATGCAACACCCACGACGATCAACAAGGCATGACGGGTTTTAAAAGCAAGGTCGAGTATGACCTTCTCCCCGCGCTTGAGCGCTCGCACTAAAAACCCGTCTTTCTCTTCTTCCATCTTTTTCATGCTCGGTAGAAGATACGAGCACAAGGCAGGTGTCACACTAACGGCAACGAAGAGAGAGGCAATAATCGAGACAATATACGCCACACCAAGCGGTGCAAAAATCTTGCCTTCGATACCGCTTAAAGCAAAGAGTGGTAAGAATACCAAAACGACGATAATTGTTGCAAAGACGATAGAAGAACGGATTTCAATCGAGGCCTCTTTGACCACTTCAAGCGTAGGCTTTGGTTTTTCAAGCTGTCTATTTTCACGCAAGCGTCTGTAAACATTTTCGACATCGACAATCGCATCGTCAACGAGTTCACCAATCGCCACGGCCAGACCGCCAAGGGTCATGGTGTTAATCGATAAGCCAAAGAATTTAAAAACAATCGCTGTGATAATAAAAGACAGAGGAATGGCCGTAAGCGTAATAAAAGTTGTGCGGAAATTCAGTAAGAAGATAAACAGCACAATCGTCACTAAAATTGCCCCATCGCGCAGCGCTTCAAAGACATTTTCAATCGCGTGTTCAATAAAACGTGCTTGACGAAAAATCTCGGAATGAATTTGAACACCCTCGGGAAGTGCATGCTCAATCTTTTCCAGCTCCGCTTCAATCGCTTTTGTGAGCTGGACTGTATCTGCGCTCGGTTGTTTTTGAATAGACAGGATAACAGCTGGTTTCCCGTTCACGCCCGCATCACCGCGCTTGCCAAGCGGCCCGCCAATTTGAACCTTTCCAACCTCATTGATCGTCAAGGCGGGTGCGTTTGTCCCGACGTCTTTCGGGATAACCGATTGCGCGATATCTTCAACATCATTCGCCCGGCCTAAATTACGGATCAGATGCTCTTGATAGGGATTAAAAACAAACCCGCCCGTGGAATTGATGTTGGCGTTTTCCAGTGCTTCACGCACATCATGTATCGTAACATCATGGTAAATGAGTTTATCTGGATCAAGCAACACCTGAAACTGCTTCAAATCACCGCCAATAACTGTAATTTGTGAAACGCCGGGGATCGCCAATAACCGCTGCCTTATATCCCAATCGGCTATTGCACGCATTTCGACCGTGTTCACATCCTCATTATCGGACGTTAATCCAACCAACATAATTTCGCCCATGATCGAGGAGATCGGCCCCAAAACAGGCGCTATGCCTTCAGGTAAAATTTCAGTGGTCTGTTGAAGCTTTTCTGTAACGATTTGCCGTGCCGTATAAACATCAACGTCCCAGCCAAATTCAACCCAGACAATAGATAAGCCAATACCAGAGGCCGAACGAACACGCTCCACCCCGTTTGATCCATTCATGGCAGTTTCAATAGGGAGCGTTACAAGTGTTTCTACTTCTTCTGGCGCAAGTCCTTCAGCCTCGGCAAAGATTGTAACTGTAGGACGGTTAAGATCAGGAAACACATCCACTGGCAAGTCCCGCATAGTAAATACTCCGTAGACAAACAATAAAGCAGCCAAAGCCACCACAAACATGCGGTTATCAAGTGAAAACCCAATTATTTTATTAAACATATTTTTATTCTCCCTTAACGCGCATGACCATCATCTTTGTGATCGCTCTCTTCATTCTTGCTATCACCGACGGGTTTATCTTCAGTTTTCGGTTTATCCGGTGTTACATATTGAAGCTGATAATTACCTTGTGTCACAACATCCTCACCAGGAAATATGCCACTTAGGATTTCAACTTCATGCCCAGCTTGGATACCAAGGGTAACTTCACGGCGTAAAAATTCATTGCCATCGCGCACAAAAAGAAAACTACGACCATTATTTTCTAAAATCGCCTTTTTAGGGACAACAAGATGATCATGGGGGTCTTCACCAACTTTCACGCGTAACTCGCCTTGCAGGTTGGGCAAAACAGAGCCGTCTGTATTGTCAATCAGCGCATAGACATCAAAGGTTCGGCTATCGTCCTCAAGCGAAACATCCAGTCTTTGGATCGTAGCGGGAATAACCAGATCAGGAAATATATCGACAATAACTTCGGCTTTTTGTCCGACTCTGATTTTGGCTAAATCCGGTGTTTCATAAAGAGCGCCTTGTACTAACAATTCAGATGTATCAGCGATCTCCATCAGCACTGTATCTTCGGTTACAGGCTGACCTATTCCTACATTCTGACGTATCACTCTACCGCTTATAGGCGATTTCAGTGTAATAGTCTGCGCCCCTATATTGAGCGGTTCTACACTGATAAGAGGCTGACCTTTTATGATATTTTCTCCCAATTTCACGCGAAGATTACGAACCTGACCACTAAAAATAGTTGATACAAAAGCATGTTTTTCCGGCACAACTTGCGTACGGGCAATCATCGATACTTTTTCTTCAATGGGTTTAAGCTCAGCTGTAACGCTCTGAATATCGAGATTATGGATGGCTTCATTCGAAAGCGTGATTGGCCCTTGTTGAACTGCTCCGCCTTCGGTGCCTGGTACTGTTCCGTGATCTTCTCCTGCATGGGCGAAGGCCAGTGAGGGTATAGTTGCTAAAACTAAAAATGCTATTAATAATATTCTCATTATTCTGTCTCCTCAGATTTATTCGATAAGGTTTGGCCAATAAATGTTTCAAGTGTGATTTGTGCATCAATGGCATCCAAACGCGCTTGTAGCGCTTCGGCTTTTACGTCAGTAATCCGCGTGCGGATTTGCCACAGATCCAAAACAGAAGCTTGGCCACCATTAAATTTTCTATCCGTTAAGTCCTGTACTTTTTGCCATTCGGGAAGAATGCTGTTCTGGTAGGTGCTTGCCGCATTTTGTGTTGCTTTTGCTTTCTCGAAATTTGCAGCTAAAACATTGGAAAAATTATGTTCATCCAGAGCTTTTAAAGATTGTACGGCTAATTTTTGTTCCGCACTGGCGCGGATG
>JALEGH010000059.1 GCA_022763065.1 Alphaproteobacteria bacterium | reverse complement strand
CTGATCCAGCGAATCCAGCAAGGGCATGTCATGGGGGTTGTGAATGACGATAATATCGCCTTCCTCGCCACTGATATGGGAGAAGTAAAAATCGAGATAGGCCATGATATTGCTCTTATCAAGGCTTAAAACGCCCTTGTCATTCACCGTATGGATGGGGTCTTCCGTCCCGTCCAGATAGTGGAAGAACGTGCCATCGCCCAGATATTCGAAGGTAAAAGAGGGCAGGGAGGCATAATTTGTGACCTTATAGAGGAAATAGCCCTGATAACAGGGCAGGCCGGCCCTCTCAACCTCTGACGTTCCCACGGAAAACAGGCCCGCATTGGCTTCGGACTTGACGCTATCGATGACTTTTACTGAATTATCGCGGTCCAACCGTTGCCAACGCATCTATAGAATTTTCCAAAATTTGCTTTTTTTGATCATAAAATATTACAATAAAATCGTGTTAAAATTGTACCGGATTCTGCTCAAGGCAAGAAGGTGTAAATTTACGCGCAGATTTTACCAATTTTGAATCCGTAAATGCAAATTTTGCGAAATTTTTCCTGTAACTTATTGTTATTGAATAAGTTTTTCTTTTTCGTCTTTTGTGGCGATTAAGGCCATTCCCAATGCAAACCAGAGAAATCGCGTATACATGATCTCGTGAAGGAGCGAGATTCCGGCGAAAAATATCAGGAAATATAGCAAGGCGCGGTGAAATGGATTTTTCCGCTTTTGGAAGAGGTTTTTTAGAACGAGTAGGAAGAAAATTCCAAAGCTCAAAAAACCGATCAGGCCAAACTCTGTGAGCAGCCAAAGCGGTGTACAATCAATAATATCAACAAATTCTCCCCGCTTTTCGCTTTGAAAATCTTTAAATGTACCAAGGCCGCTACCGAGAAGAGGGTTGGATTGGCTGTAAAGCTCAAGCGCATCTTCAAGCGCGATGAGACGTTTTTGATCTCCGCCATAAGTGACTTCTTGGTCCGGTACCAAAGCGGCCACAAGCCTGTCATATTGGTGCATTAGACGGGGGTTTTTGACGGGCGTGAAGGTATATAGAGCCGCTACAAATACACTCCCGAGGAGGAGCCACGGTAGAATATGGCGCACAAAATGTTTGGGTGTGCGGATCAAAAAGCCCAAAAGCAGTAAAGCGCTGCAAATCCATCCGGTGCGTGACCCATTGAAGGCTGCGAAGACAGGCATAAGGCTCCAGAAGGTGAAATAGACCCATTGGGGTATAAGGGGTTTACCCGAGGCACGGTAGCACTCAACAAGCATGATGCTAAATAGTACGACGAGGACGAAGACATTTCGGTTGCCCATAAGGCCTTCCCACCTGCCTAGGCGGGGCAGAGCTCCGGCGAGTAATGGTTGGATAAGCGTATAAAGCAGGCTCACGCATAAAACGCTCAGACACATATAGACGAAGAAGCGGGCAAAAAGCGCGAGAGAGGAGGACAGGCTGACAGCATTTTGGGCGATCCATCCTCCTAGAGCCAGATAGGATAGTAAAATGGCGAAACCGGCATATTTGTTGATTAAGGCCCAATTGGAAAGCTCTCCACCAGTGAAATAACCGTTGAGGAGTGAGAGGCTCATCACCGTGAATAATCCGACGAGCCACCACCACATATGATTAAGCTGCCACATAGGCCATTGGGAACCGCGCAAAAGCAGGGAAGCAAAAACACCCATACCAAGAATGGGAAGCAGTAGGTCGGCTATATTGATGCGTAAACCCGCGTACTCTGCGCTACTGAGTAGGGTAATCTGTATTTGAAGAAGAACGGCTAAAAGGGCGGGACTAATATTCAGGAAGAAGCTTTGCAGCCGGGACATTTAAATTACTTCGTCGCTTTGGCTTTAGAGGGAAAGAATTTTTTGAAATCCTTATCAAGCAGGTAAGGCAAGCCAACAAAGAATGGTGCGATGAGAGTAACAAGCCCGACTTGTACAGACAAAAGAAACGCACTTTCCAGTGAAAAACCGATTAGGCCGAGGCCGTAAATGAAGGCTCCTTCGCGTACGCCCCAGCCGCCAAAGCTGATCGGTAAACTGGAAATGAGAGATAAAACGGGTAGGAGCGCTAAAAACTGAATGACATTGCCGTCATACTCAATTCCCAAAGACAGGATAAAAACACAAAGAATAAAAAATGCTTGTGCGATAAGGCTATGAGCAATCGTTTTTCCCATCAGCTTCGGGTTTTCAAGCACATGACGTACAGTTGCAATCAGGCGGGAGCGTCTGCGGGAGGATAGAATATAGTTTTTCAAGAAACCAGAGCGCAGAATTCCTAAAGAAACACCAACAGCCAGAACAATGAAAATAATGCAAGCCGAAAGCATGCTTGCGATCTGCTGATCTAAAATGGACGATAGGAAAGGTAGACTAATAATAGTAAAAGCGAGCAGGGCAAAGAGCGTCATGAATCGGTCCAAAAAGGTCACAAAAATAGAATGCATGACGGACACACCGTGCTTAATAGCTAACCCTGATTTGGCGATAATGCCGCCGACTGAGGTAATGAAAAGAATATTGGCGAAATAGCCGGCGATATTGATAAACAGACTATGTCGGAAGGAAACTTTTTGACGGCCTGCATTGAGAAGAATATGCCAGCGAAAATTCAAGAATATGATCTGCCCAACAATGGCAAGTGTCGCCGGAAATAAGAGCTGCAGGCTGGAAAGTGAGGTTTCGCTCAACAGAATATCAAAATCCACATTCATCAGGATCAGGAGCAAAAGTCCCAAGCTTATTCCATAGCGTAAAAGTGATTGTGATGACATGTGATGGCGATCGTGTCGTTAGATAAAAACGTCAAGGATCAATTCTTGCTAAATATTCAGTTTAAGTCAAAGAAAAAATAGTCAATTGGAGCCACTTGAATGGATTTAGGTCCTGACCCTAAGAGACAGCGCTTTGCGGCGCAGTCGGAAAGCCCATACCCTGTTTCGATGTACGCTGATCTTTACGGCGTTCAAGTTTTTCGAGGATCGTATCTGTTGTTGTTTGCTCCAAACTTCCGTTCAATTGGCGTCTGACAGTAACAAAGTCGTCCAGAATGTAGCCTTTATCTTTTAAAGCATTGCCGTCTAGTTCTTGACCGAAATAATGCTGACCAGCAATTGTTAGCTGTTCGGCATTAAGAACTCCCATTTTGACATGTGTATCGAACTCATCACTGAAAGCATGCGCCAATTTTTCACCGCTTTGATTAATAACGCAAACGGGCAAGTCATGTTTCTCAAGGGCTTTCCAAAATTCGTGGGTGATGGGGCTTTGAATCCAGTCTTTGTCTTCTCCAGGCTTGGTAACAACCATCTCAGGATCGCTTAGGACAAGGAAAGAACGTGTATTGGCGGCTATAGCAAAAACTTGCCGTAAGGTTCCGATAGGGTTTTGGCTTCCGGCAATGCCTCCTAGTGAAATCTCGATTGTGTCTGCCGTCATTTCTTCAGCCAGGTGGCGTGTCAAATCTACCATGCCGGAACCCTTTTTACCTTCCAGCAAAATTCGCGCAGGACTTTTTTTACGGGCTTTGGTTTCCAAATTTTTAAGTGTTTTTGATGAAAGAGGGAGAAGGTCAGCACGAAAAAGAGGTGAAACACGTTGGTCATTAATAACGGCATCTCTGTTGTTATACGTAATCGTTGAGCTGGACTGAAGACTGGTCTCGATATCTTTGAGTGTACCATTCGACAGAGAAGCTGTATAAACCGCGTCCCTAATCATTCTGACAGGAGCAGCGTATTGTCGCGCAAGGTGCTGCACTTCCTCATCAGCTAGTTTCAGCCCATGAAGCTCTAACTGTGTTTTCCATTGTTGTACACGTATTGGTGCTGGAGGATGGTCAAGAAAAATAGAGAAGGTAAAGCGTTGGCGCACGGCTTCATGAAATTTTTGGGGATCATTTCCCGCCCAAAATGTAATGACCGGATTTTCTTCCAATAAACGGTTGAGCTCAATTTTACTGTCTGTATCAGCACTTTTGTCTGAGTCCGTTCCTTTTAAAAGGAAGTCTTCGATCTCATCCAGAAATAGAGCAACATTCTTTTGGCCTGAGGCTTGGTTTTGCGCGCGGGTGAGCTTGATACGGCGCTGCTGTGAGATGGGCATTTTGGTTGAATCATGCTTGCCCAGAATATCATCATCGTTCTTTTCAGCAACCGCATAGATATCGATTCCTAATTCTTCTGCTAACGCTCCTACGAGTGTTGTTTTCCCCGCACCCGGTGGTCCGTAGATCAAGATGTTAATGCCGTTGTGTTCTTTTGCCTGTGCGCCACGTACGATATTTTTTATATACGCAATTTCTTTTTCGAGTTGAGGAAAATTGGATACATCGATTTCGTTATCTAGCTTTTTTCCTAAAAACAAATTTCTCAGATTGTCTTCGTCAAAATCTGTTTTAAAGAGTTCTTGGCGCATATCGTAAGGGACAAAGTAGAGAAAGAAATCATAGCTGAATTCGTCTCTATCAGGACCGTAAATGAGCCCCATTTGAGACAATGTTGATTTTTTGGATAAAGCCTTTTCGACTTCTTGTACCTGATCCTTTTTTCCGATCATCCGGGCGAGGAGATGGGGGATTTTGGAAATATCTTTTTTGATAAATTCATATAAAAATGCTGTTCTTTCTTCGTTACGGCTTTGAACGTTTCCTCCAGCAAGAAAAAGGAATTTGAAAAGCTCTTTTTCGATATCGGACAGACCCATAATTTTTGAAATTTTATCGATATTTTGCATCGGGATGGTGGGCGTGTCATCTTCCAGTTTTTTTGCCTCTTGTGCATAATATTCTTGAATATTTTTCCAGTCATTGGGGTTGGCCGGTTTAGAAGGGATACGACGAGATTTGTTGCCTTTTAGAACATATTCATCTTCCTTTTCAGGGAATTCAAATGGGTATTCTGATGAAATTTCTCCATCTTCAAGGGCTTTGCAAATTTTAAAGGTGAGTTTCGAGGAAGGGTTGATACTTTGGATCAAGTTGTTCATA
Source organism: Alphaproteobacteria bacterium (assembly GCA_022763065.1). Classification (GTDB taxonomy): domain Bacteria; phylum Pseudomonadota; class Alphaproteobacteria; order Micavibrionales; family Micavibrionaceae. The sequence goes on along the minus strand of JALEGH010000059.1, from coordinate 2,260 downwards.
TAGCTTTTGAACAGCAGTTCCTCGTAATCACTTCCTCCTAGTAGAAAGTCGTCATCATCCTGATCTGGTGTGCTTGATATGTCGATAGAGCTACTCATTAATTTTTTCCTGCTTTTTATTTTACGTATTTAACAGAAATCGTAGGGATTTAGCAAGTAAAAAATAGTTTTTCGGTAAAATTTTAGGTGCGAGAGAAGAAAAATGGCTCCCGGGCCGGATTCGAATTATCTTTCTAATACCCTGAATTATAAAGACAAAAAATATGGATATTTTTTCAAAACCCGAAAATAAACCTGAAAATTTACGGTTTGGGTGGTGGGTGGTTCAGCTAAAGAAAAAAACTCAATTTGAATGGCTTAGTTTTTTTAAGTTGTTGTGCTTAAATTGCAATTCCTTTTACTCATCACCAGTTGAGATTTAACGAAAATTTGCAATAAATATTGTTTTGCAGGGCGTTACGGCTTAAAACGGGTTTATGTCCGTTATAGATATTTTGGTAAATTACTATCCCGCCTTTCTCAAAGGGCTTTATGTCACCCTGCAGCTTTCTGCCATTATTTGGGGGAGTGGCCTGATTGTAGGCGGCGCATTGGGTCTGGTTGGGAACCGCTATAATCTGTGGATTGGGTTGCCCAGCCGTTTGATGTCTTTTTTACTATCTGGCATTCCCATTCTTGTCTTTCTATTTTGGCTGCACTATCCGGCGCAGGCGATGTTTAATGTGGTGATTGACCCTTTTATCACGGCGGCCTTTACGCTCGCGATTGTTAATATTTTCGCGGTCGCTGATATTGTGCGCGGAGCTTTGGCAGATTTTCCTAAACAATATTTAACGGCGGCAAAAGTAACGGGCTTGACACGCAAGCAAACTATTTTCAAAATTCAGCTTCCCCTTATTTTGCGTCAGATCTTACCGGCCCTGCTGATGTTGCAGGTCACAATGCTGCACACGACCCTTTTTGCCTCCCTCATTTCTGTAGAAGAAATTTTCAGGGTCGCGCAGCGCATTAACGCCCAGATTTATCGGCCAGTGGAGATTTACACCGCGCTCGGAGTATTCTTTTTGGCGGTATCGTTACCGGTGAACGGCTTGGCCCTGTGGCTGAAAGAAAAGTTTACGAGAAACCTATCGGAGAATTGAGATGAAAAAAATAATTTTAACATTTTTGTTATTGCTGTTTTCCTTCCCTGCGCTGGCGCATGATGAGGATAGCGTTTACGACCGAATAATGAAATCAGGGAAAATACGATGTGGGTATATTGTTTGGCCCCCTGCTTTTGGAAAAGATCCAAAAACCGGTGGTCTGTATGGAATTAATTATGACTTTATTCAGGAAATTTCTCGTGAATTAAAATTGGAGCTTGAATGGGTTTCGGAGATTGGTATTGGTGAAGTTGCACAAGCGTTGCAAACGAATAAGATTGATTTAATGTGCGCTTCAATGTGGCCGGATGCGCAGAAATATCCGCAGGCCGATTTTACACGCCCGACATATTTTAGTGCAGTTTTTGCTTATGTGAGAGCTGATGACGGAAGATTTGATGGTAATTTTGAAGCAATTAACAATCCTGATATCACGATAGGCGGAATTGAAGGTGATATTACACTTGATGTAGGAGAAAAATCTTTTCCCAAGGCAAGTTTTAAACCATTGCCGTCGATGAGTAATGGGTCTCAACTTTTACTCGATTTGGTTAGTAAAAAGGTAGATGTCATTTTTATTGATGATTCTTTGGCAATTAACTTTGAAAAAGCAAATCCCGGAAAAATACGACGTGTTAAAAATGTTGGTCCGGTAAGGGTGTTTGGTGAGCACCTTGTTTTGAAGCGTGGAGAAACAAAATTAAAAGAGGTTTTAGATATTACAATTGAAAGTTTAGTGAATAGTGGTGTTATGGAGCGTATTTTAAAAAAATATGAAGGTACTTTCTTTGCGCCCAAGAAAACATATGAGAAATCAAAATGAAAAAATTTATCTTATTGCTCGCTTTACTGACATTTTCCTTCCCCGCCATCGCAGCAGATCAAAATGTTGCTTATGACAGAATTGAAAAGAGCCGGAAAATCAGGTGTGGGTATGGAATTTGGCACCCCACGATTATAAAAGACCCGGCTACAGGGGAAATGTCGGGTATTATTTACGAATATGTTGAAGCGTTGGGAACAGCGCTGGGTTTGGAGATTGAATGGACCGAAGAAATAGGATGGGGTGAGTTTCCAACCGCTTTAAAGACAGGACGCATTGACGTGATGTGTGCG
>JALEGH010000007.1 GCA_022763065.1 Alphaproteobacteria bacterium | reverse complement strand
CCGAAGGGCGGGGCTGCGGGCTTAAATAAACAAGAAAGAGCATCTTATGTCCGAAAAATCTTATGATCTCATTGTGATTGGTTCTGGTCCGGGGGGCTATGTGTGTGCGATACGTGCCAGCCAATTGGGCATGAAGGTGGCATGCGTGGAAAAACGCGACACGCTGGGCGGAACATGTCTTAATATTGGTTGTATTCCCTCAAAAGCTCTTTTGAGTACTTCGGAAAAATATCATGAGGCTAAAGACGGCTTTGCGGAGATCGGTATTAAGGCCGGTAAGATTGAGCTGGACCTGAAAGGCATGATGAAGTTTAAGGATTCCGTTGTAGGGGCTAATACCAAAGGTATCGAATTTTTATTTAAGAAAAATAAGATTGACTGGCTCAAAGGGACAGGCGTCATCAAAGCCAAAGACATTGTCGAAGTGGGCGGTACAGAATATAAGACCAAAAATATTGTGATTGCCACAGGTTCCGATGTTGTGAGCTTGTCGGGTATTGAGATTGATGAAAAACGCATCGTGTCTTCGACCGGTGCGTTGGAATTGGATAGCGTGCCAAAAGAGATGGTGGTGATTGGTGGCGGCGTGATTGGGTTGGAGCTTGGCTCTGTCTGGAGTCGTTTGGGAGCTAATGTGACTGTCGTTGAATTTCAAGATCAAATTCTCCCCGGTATGGACGGTGAAATCCGCAAAGAGGCGGGCAAGATATTTAAACGCCAAGGACTCAAGTTTAAGCTTTCAACAAAAGTAACTTCTGCAAAAGCCAGTACAAAGGGCGTTGATTTAACGCTGGAGCCTGCAGCGGGTGGTAAAGCAGAAAAGTTAAGTGCGGACATTGTTCTCGTGGCTGTCGGGCGTAAAGCTTATACCGATGCGCTGGGTTTGGAAAATGTTGGCGTGGAAGTAGATGAGCGCGGGCGCATTAAAACGGATCAACATTTTAAAACCAATATAGAGGGCATTTATGCCATTGGTGATGTGATCGCGGGGCCGATGCTGGCTCATAAGGCCGAAGATGAAGGTGTCGTGCTGGCCGAGATTCTGGACGGACAATCGGGTCATATTGATTATAACCTCATTCCCGGCGTTGTTTACACTTGGCCGGAGGTGGCTTCCATTGGGCAAACGGAAGAGCAGCTCAAAGAATCAGGTATCAAATATAAAACCGGTAAATTTCCTTTCATGGCCAATGGCCGTGCGCGGGCGATGAATGCGCTGGATGGCTTTGTCAAAATTTTGGCGGATGCCAAAACGGACCGTGTTCTAGGTTGCCACATCATCGGTCCTGAGGCCGGAACGCTGATCGCCGAAGTGGCGCTTGGCATGGAGTTTGGTACAAGCGCAGAAGATATTGCCCGTACCTGTCATGCGCATCCGACACTCGAAGAAGTGGTTAAAGAGGCCGCACTAGCCGTAGATGGCCGTCCTATCCACGTTTAAGGCTTTCGAACTTCTCTGGGTTGTTTGAATTTGGTTGTTCCAGAGGATTCAAAACCGTCGCTGATACGGGCATAGAGTGTCTCTTGCCTTATTTTTGGGTCTGAAAAATTGACCGGCTCGGTAAATAAAGCCTGCAACTGCTCTTGATCATTCAGGTCAAAAGTTCGGGGTTGAATGCCATATATACATAGTTGATTTACTACGCAGTGTTTTAAATCCAGCGCCATAATAAATCTGCGATAAGGAGTGTTTGATACGGATGTTTGCAAATCTATTCGGTCTTGAATATCTTTTGCGTTTTCTTTTACGTTTGTTAGAGTTGGAACAAGTCTTCCCTCATCCGCGATCGAGATAATCAAATAGCGCGAGAGGTCGGAGAATTCTTTATAAAAATTGAAAAGATCTATGATATGGGCAAAATGTGGTGAATAAGGTTTCGGTTTTTTCGCTGGTGCTTTATCGGAAGCTGCAAATTCCCACAGGTCGGCCACAGATGTTTCTTCATCTGCCTTTGCAGGGACAAATTTCAATTTGTTTTCTGGTTTATCATCTGCGTCTGAAGTCATGTAGTTTTGTCACATTTTTGCTTGTGTAGTCCGGTAGATTGTTAACAGGCGACTTGGCAAGGTCTTCAGGTGTATGGATTTTTCCATCAAGCGCACTTGGCCATTGTTCGTTAAAGTCTCTATTTAAATCGAATACACCAATAACGCTATATCCCTTACTTTCGAGTCGTTGCAAGAATTCTTCTGGGTCATACTCGGTTGGAATGAGGCCAAATTCTGATTTGTTATGCCCGTCGATATTTTGCTCCTGAAGCAGCGTGATGATCATCACCGGTGATTTCAGTTTTATAGAACGACGTTGGCACGCGTTGAACTTGGTCCGGATTTCCTGCTCAAAAACCGGTAAAGTCCTGCCGTCAGTTGTATAAAACGGGTTTTTCAATGACATGGCGAAACATTATAGAAAATAAATCTGCTGGTCAAGCCTTTTCAACTTGTTTAATTTTCGCGCGTGGGTGGGCTTTTTTATAAATTTTCATCAGCTCTTTGGCATTGATATCGGTATAGAGCTGGGTCGTGCTGAGCGAGGCATGGCCCAAAAGCTCCTGAATTTCACGCAAATTGGCCCCGTTTTGCAATAAGTGAGAAGCGAAACTGTGACGCAGCGCATGAGGTGTCGCGGTTTCGGGGAGCCTCAGAGCACCGCGCAGATTGCGCATGGCTTTTTGCACCATACCTTGATTGAGGCGTTCGCCCTTGATACCTAAAAACAGCGCACGTTCTGGCGTTTCTGGGTGAGGGCAATGTTCACGATATTCATCAATCACGCGCTCAACCTGTTTTAAAACAGGTACTTGGCGTTCTTTTTGGCCCTTGCCGGTCACGCGCAAAAAACCATCGCGCGGTAGGTCGGAAATATTGAGCGACAGTGCTTCGTCAATCCGTAGACCGCAGCCATAAAGCAGCGTGAAGAGCGCTTTATTACGCGCATCGGTCCAGTTTTCAATGACCAATTCCTCTAACAGCCGGAAGGCTTGCGGTTCTTCGAGCGATTTGGGTAATTTCTGCGGTAATTTGGGGGAGCGGACAATTGAGACGGCTGCATTATGCGCAATGCCTTGCTTGTCCATCCAGTTCAGGAAGTTTTTAATGCTGGAAAGCGCGCGCGCGCGGGTGCGCGGGGTGAGGCCATCAATGGCCTGATTGGAAAGCCAGCTTCTGAAATCCGAAATGGCCGCATCACTCATCATCGCAATGGATACGGCGCTTGCCTGATGGTGTGAGAGAAAATTTATGAATTTAGAAATATCTGAGATATAGGCTCTAATCGTATGTTTTGAAGCGTTTTTTTCGATTTTAAGCCATGTGTGCCAATCATTTAATATTTTTTGGAAGTCAGGCTCACATTGTTCAATGATTTCAAGTTTGAAGCTCATTACATTAGCGCGGAATATCAAGCCAGTGACGAAAAGCACGCTCGACAACACGGGCCAGAAAAGACACCATCTCTGTGCCCTGTTCTTCGTCAAACATATTTGGATCGCGTGAGCCAAAAGCGAGAATGGCAGGCGGTGTGTTCATGGAGATATCAATACGCAAAAGGGCCTGAGATTGGACCAGTGTGGCCGCGCCGCCATAAATGGCTTCGATACCGCTTATATTTGATTGGAGCAAAACATTCTGTTCATTCATCCAGTTGGAGATAGTGCCTTCGGGCAGGACGCGGATGCCGCTTGTGTGGATATGGGGAATATCCTGTCCGTTGCTTTCCACGACAAACACGGCAATATCCGTATCCAGCATGGCGGAAAGGTCCATTGTGATAATATGGATAAATTCTTCAAAATTGCGAGCCTCTAGAAGGCGTAAGACAACCTGATGAATGCGTTGCAAATTGTTCATGTTGGAACGCGCATTTTCGACGAGCTCTTGCGTTTTTTCGAGAACCTTTTCCTTATCACCTTTAAGCCGTTCAATCATGAAGGACTGAAAATCCGTGACGTTTTTGCCTTCTTTTGCTTTGGGTGGGATAAGGAATTCACACACTTCCGGGTTTTTCTTTAAAAAATCCGGATTGTTTTTCAGATATTCAATAATGTCATCGGGAGTGAGAGGTGGCATTGTGTCTTGTGCTTGAGGAGATGAATCAGTCATATCCTTAGTTTAGCATAAGATTTATCCAAAATAATCTAGGTTTTGTAGAGTTTGAGGTTGCGAGTGTTCATTTTATCGCTTAGCCTTTAGTTTAAATAATAAAAATCAGGGAGTATGCTATGAATCTTCGAGTTTCTTTTAAATCCAAGGCAGCGGAGAAAATTGCCAAAGGTTTACTTGTGCGGGCGTTTAACAGAAGTCGCCAAGACGGGCTGAAGATGCAGCAGGAAATAGAGGGGCGTGTTCACAAAATTCACAAATGGGCCGAGGAAGATAGGCCGCTCATCGAAAAATTTGATGCTGAAAATGCGGGGT
>JALEGH010000058.1 GCA_022763065.1 Alphaproteobacteria bacterium | reverse complement strand
AGGTGAAAAAGCGTCTGTCTTCCCAGTCTAATGCCAGACCAGTAAAGACAGCAGGGTCAATTTCACTATCAAATTCGCCTGCATCACTGTAGGCAACCCCCACACCAGACTTAAGATAAGCATTGGCTTGAGAGTCTTTCTTATTCCAGCGTTTCAGCAGGTTATTCATTTGAACGGCGTTAAGAACCATTTCCTTATCACGCCAATTTTCAAACTTGTAACCTATTGAGGTTTTCGCTGTTGGTGAGTAATGAACATGAGCGGTATTTTTATCACCATCATTCATGAGCATAACTGTCCAGCCTTCTGGATAAGATACAGGTCTAGCTGATACAGGCGGGGTAAACATCACCACCCCCATTAGTATTAAAATGATATATTTCATCATTTTCTCCTAAGTTAAGATTAAAATCGCGCCATACAGGCGCACTTCGAGTCTTAGGAGATAAATATCGGTGGTGGGTTAGAAGGAGAGTAATCCCGCGAAAGCACACTCTCATTTGATAGATTGTAAACATCTGCACCTAGACGGACACCTGGCACAGCAACTAAATCAGTTAATAAAGGTGTTTGTGTCAATGAAACATGAAGACACAAGCAAACTCCTTCACAATGGTTTAGAGTGTCTTGTTTCTTTGAGTTATTCTCTTCGTGGCAAGGAGGCACATCGCCCATGCCGGAAAAGGAGGAAATCTCACTCATTTCCGTACCATCCGTCATACATGGCTTCGCCCAAGCGGACACCAGAGTCGTGTTCGCCAGAAACATAACCATCAAGATATATAAGCCTGTTTTTCTCATCACACCCCTATTGTAGATGTAAATTCGACAAATGAGCAATTTAGTTACAATCAAGTGGATCAACAGCCTGAAAAACAAATAAAACAGAAAAAACATAACGCTAAAAATTAACTAAATTGAAAGGGAACTTTGATACAATGGAACAGTATAAATAGGGAATTAAAACAAAGGGTTAAGCAAAAGGTTGCCAAATTATTCACTAGAGCTGGAACTATTTAGCGTTTTAAACGCTTCTACGTCCGATTTTGAGATTTGGGTCGACGGCGCCCAACTTGGTGGCGGCTATAGCATTAGTTCTGATGGCACAACTATTTCCATTCCAACCATTTCTTATGGGGGTTCTTTGCCAACCTCTTTGGAATTCCGCTTTGATGATGCCGCACCGGGGAGCGTGGATCAGATCGAAATCCGCGCCGTCAAAATCAATGACAAATACGTGAATACGGGGAATTACCTCTCAAGCTCAACTTTAAATGACGGCGGAAATTCTACTGTAAATATCACGGATGCCGATTTTATCTTCGACGCGTCCGATCCGGCGGCGAGCGAATTTACAACCGGCGCAACAAGAACTCTCACTGCAGCGGCAGATACCGTCCGCGCACATACAAGCGTAACAGCAGAAATTTTTGATGCGCTGGCAGGTAATGATCTGATCTTGCTGGGTTCGGGGAATGATAAGGTCGCGGGAAGTGCGGGCAATGACAAAATTTATGCAGGAGGTGGAAATGATCTGATTTTCGGTGGAGACGATAATGACCGCATCTGGGGGCAGGATGGAGATGATGACCTTTATGGTGGTGACGGCAATGACCGGATTCAGGGCGGTGATGGGAATGACGAGATTCATGGTGGAGATGGCGATGATAAATTAAGCGGTAATGATGGCGATGACACCATCACAGGCGGAGACGGCGCAGATAGAATCCAAGGCGGTGCAGGCTCCAACATCATGTATGGCGATGCAGGTGATGACATCATTATCGGCGGAACCGGTGTAGACACAATAGATGGCGGTGCAGATGATGACATGCTTCAGGGCGGCGGCGGAGCCGACATCATCAATGGTGGCGACGGCGTGGATGAGCTTTTCGGTGGCGCCGGAGCAGATACGTTAAGCGGTGATGCAGGTAATGATGAGCTTTATGGCGGCGCAGATAATGATGAGCTTTATGGCGGCGCAGGAGAAGATATCTTAAATGGCGGTGCTGGTGATGATACGCTAGAAGGTGGTGCCGGAAATGACGGCCTTATCGGCGGTGCTGGTGATGATACGCTGAATGGTGGAGATGGCGATGATATCCTCTCCGGTGATTTAGCGGTTTATAATTACGCTAACGGCTTGCTTGTTCTGGAGGCCGAGAATTATACAACAAGTGTCGCAAAGTCGGGACATGAATGGGAAATTGTAACGGATGCAGCCGCCTCCGCAGGTTCATCCGTCTATGTCGACAATAATGGCGGCGGTGATTTTTGGAACACGCAAGCCTTAGCCGAGAATAGTTCTCCTGAATTGAACTATGTTGTTAATTTTGCATCAACCGGAACATATTATGTATGGGTACGCGGTGACGCACCAAATGGCGGAGATGATTCCGTTCATATCGGCTTTGACGGTGTGCGCCAAACTGATGATGGTGGCGTCACGGGTTTCACCGGCGGATATAACTGGGGCGGGGCCAGCACCTATGGCGGCACCCGTGTGACGTTGAATGTCACTACAACAGGCGATCACACATTGAACCTTTGGGCACGTGAAGATGGCGTCACAGTTGATAAGCTCCTGATCACAGATAACATTGCCTATACCCCTGCCGGTATGGGGCCAGCGGAAAGCACCCAAAACAGTAGCGTTGGTGGAGACGATACAATCAATGGTGGAGACGGAGATGACATCATTCAGGGTGATATCGGAAATGATATCCTCTCAGGCGGCAATGATGATGATACGATCTATGGTGGTGCAGGCAATGATACCATTAACGGAGATGATGGCGACGACACAATTTTTGGCGGAAGCGGTAACGACACCATAGACGGCGGCGATGGCGATGACACCATTTATTCTTCCGATGAAAATACAGCCGCGACAGACATGGTTGCAGATATTTTAGCCGCCAACCCCGGCGTTGTCTATAACGAGTCGACAGGTAATTTTTACCAGTGGGTTTCTTCGGGAACGAACATGACCAAAGCCACAGCTGCCGCGGCGGTCGGTGGAAATTTAATTAACGGTGTTGGCGCACATTTGGCGACCATAACCTCAGCCGAAGAGCAAACAGAGATTGGTAATTTGGTTACTGCCAACTGGGCATGGATTGATGGCTCCGATTCTGTAACAGAAGGCACATTTTTGTGGGAGTCCGGACCGGAAGCAGGTACGGCTTTCGACCATACAATATTAACTTGGTGGGGCGGAGGACCTGGTGGTTCTAATAATGCTGCACGCGATGATGTCATTATTTGGGACGGTGGAGGAGATGTATTATTTGCCTGGACAACCGGTTGGGGGTATGTCGCTGAATGGGAAGGTGACGCCGTTTTAGGCACAGGATCAAATACAGCTTCTCTGTCCGGTGGCGATGGTCTGGATACTTTATATGGCACAGATGGGGTTGAAGACACATTTGTCTTTGAAGCGGCGAGCGCCTATAGCGATACAGATCAAATTGAGAATTTTACCGCCGCCGATGGCGATGCAATTGACATTAGCGATCTGTTGACCGGTTACACCGCAGGAGTAAGCGACATAAACGACTTTGTCCGATTTACCAATTCCGGTTCGGATACTCTTATTCAGATAGATGCCAATGGAACAGCAGGCGGCGTGAGCTTTACAACAGTCGGACAAATCAATGACGTGATCGATCTCGACGCCGACGCCCTCCTTTATAACCAGAGCATTATCGCTTAAACTTTAAGGCCCCCAGCAGATAAAACCTCAATAAGAGGTTGAAGCTGGCTTTCATAGCGCTTCCATTTTTGAACAGAGCTTTGATAGACCGGCTTGGTTACCTGCGCCTTACTGGCCGTGAGAACAGCGCGTTTTTGTTTATGTGGTTCCAGACAAGCTTCATCCCATTCCAGTCCGACATAATCAATTAATTTTCGTGCCTGACCTTCAAGATTGCTCACCGTTTCTTCATAATCTACATCCAATATGCGATCCGGGAATTGTTCGTGCCAATAGGCCATCAAATCGAGATAGCGCAAATATTCCGCGCCCAATTCCTCCAAATCATAGGACCAATATTGCCCCACCATAAAATTTTGCCTGTAATTTGATAAACATGTGTCCAGCGCATTGCGGCGGCAATGGATAACTTTTGCTTCCGGCAACATGCTTAAGATAAAGCCAATATTCATGTAATTACCCGGCATTTTATCGGTAATACGCTTGGCCGTACCTGTCTTATCCCGCGCGGAGACGAGCTCCATATAAATCTTTCCGGCTTCTTCAATAGTAGAAGGCGAAATTTCACCAATGCGGCGCTTAATCCGCATCACATCAGGAAGCTCTCCGGCTCCGAATACATCAGGATGGGAGGAAATAATCTGCTCCGTCAATGTAGTGCCGGATCTGGGCATCCCGATAATAAAGACCGGCACATCTGTTTTAAATCCTTTGCCGGAAAGTTGTTTGATCATGGCAGGAGAATATTCCGCCTTCATCCGTTCAAAAAAGGCTGGTTGTTTTGCCTCATTATAAGGAAGCGTTTTGCGCTTTTCCTGATTGGCAATATCGAGATATTCGAAAGCCTTTTCATACTGTTTTAAATTCTCATAAGCTTTCGCCAACGCGTAATAAAGGGAAGATTTGTAAACCGTTCCCATCGCTTCTATTTTTTCTGCCAAACCCAACATCACCTGAAGGTCCGGATCATCTTCGGATTCGAATTTCTTGATATTCGACATAGTGAAATAAATAAGCGGATGATCGGGATCAACCTCTTTTGCGCGGGCCAGAACTTCTCTGGCCTCATCCGGTTTATTTACCGCAATAAAAATTTCCGCCTTGGTGATCAGGGCAGGCATGAGCTTCGGATTTTTTTCAAGCGCCTGATCCACAGCCTCAAGCGCGCCTTCTATTTCATTGGAAATATGAAGAATTGAGGCCTTCTTGGATAAAAAAGCCGCTACATGAGGTGCCAACTCAATCGCCTTATCAATCGCCCAAAGCGCATCATCCACTTCGTCCAGACGCTCATAAATTCCTGCTAGCTTCGCATAAGCCCTTGGATTGTCCGGATCACGTTTTAGCGCTTCTTTGAGGGCGGCATGGCCGTCATCAAAGCTGTTGCTTAAATATAAAACATCCGCCAAGTTCAAATAGGCTTCGGCCTGATCAGGATTAAGCTGCACCGCCCGTTGCGCCGCATAGTGAGCCTGTGTAAACTCTCCCGCTTCTAGTTGAGCCGAACTCAGCGCATTATAAGCATCCCCATAATCTGGTTTGAAATCAATAGCATAGCGCGCAGCAATGGCCGCTTCCTCATATCGCCCCAACTCGTGCAACGCCAAGGCCATATTGTAATGCGCCTCATAAATTTTGGGCCTGATATTGGTGGCCTGCCTGAAAATATCAACGGCCTCCTCATTACGCCCTAAGTCTTTCAAGATACAGCCTAAATTGTTAAGGGCATCGGTATCTTCCGGCGCGAGCTCTATAGCCTTTCTAGCCGCTTTTTCCGCCCGGCCGAATAAATACATCTCCCTGAGCATATTCGACCAATTACTCCAAATTCTGCCATCTTGCGGGTATATTTCGCCTGCGCGCTTCCAGAGCTCATCCGCCTCCTCAAATTTCTCCTGACGGGCCAAGGCAAGGCCGAGATTGATAAGCCCGTCCAGATTATCCGGCGCCATCTCAAGGGAATGTCTGGCGACTCCTTCCGCCTTTTCATATTCCTCTTTTTGCCACAGCGCCAAGGCTTTCCGGTTCATCGACTCCACATGCGCAGGATCACACTCCAGCGCCTTGTCAAAACACTCAATCGCCTCATCATGGCGCTGCTCCATATAAAAAGCGCTGCCGTAATTGCTCCAATATTGCTTTTCATCCGGGGCCAGCTCCGTTGAAATTTTCATGTAATGAAAAGCCTTGTCCATATTCCCTACCTGATAATATAAGGCGCCCAAAAGATGATTGGCCGTCGGATTATCAGGAACGGCGCGCAACACATCATGGTATGTCCGCTCGGCCAGAATGAAATTACCTGTCATATGGTGACCTCTAGCCAGCTCAATAGCCTCTTCAACAGGCATTTCATATTGTTCGTCATCTTGTTTGGACAAGGCTGTGTATTTTGCCATTCTCGCTTTCCTTTAATCAAAATTAGAAAAATCTACTGCGATATCCCCTATAGTTAGCCAGATTCTCCCGAATTTAAACATTCTTTAAGCAATTTTAGATAAAATTGTAGATATCTCGAATGATTTATTCACTTGGCATAGAGTTGTGTGCGATTAAATTGTGACCTGCTCCATGCATTTGCAACCTCATTTGAGAGACTATGGGAAATAGATGGAGATAAGGACTTTTGTGTTAACTTTTTTTATGTTAGTGTGGAATTAAGTTTATTAACTAACTTTAGTAAAACATTGAGTTAGAAACCAATTTTCTGGTTATCCCCTCGTTTCTGTGTACTGTTAAAGAAAATTAACCTAAATCAGGCGTAAAGCTTGAGTAGATAAAAGGAGTTTTATCGTGAACATCAAAAAAATAGATATGAAAAAGACGCTTCTGGCCGGATCGGCCATGGCCGTCATGAGTGGGGCTGTCCCGCCTGTTATCAACGAAGCCATTGCCGGTACGGCAACTGTGCCTATTGACGTACAAATCGTGACAGCCGTTAACTTGGCAAACACAAACGGGCTTGATTTTGGCCGCTTGGCGATCACAGGTGCGATGACAGGTACGAACCATACGCTTTCACCTGCCGGTGTCACAACAACAGGTGCTGGTTACACGGTTGCTGTTGCCGGAACGCCGGGTGATCTCGACATCACAGCGGGTACAAACGCCGCAAACGTGCAAGTGTCTTACCCTGCATCAGTTACGTATAACGCCGGTAACATCGTCATGAACCGGATTACTGTTGGCGGAGTTGCCTTCACAGCAAACGTTCAGGTTGCTGGTGGTGGTACCGCAACAGGAAGCTTGGCCGGTGGTGGTAACACCGCAGTTGATATTGGTGGTCGCTTAAACTTCGTTGCAAACCCGGCTGTAGGAACTTACAACGGTAACAACGCGACACTCGCTATTATCGATATTCCTTAATTAGAAATTAAGAAGATATTTTGTAAAAGCCCGCATCATGCGGGCTTTTTTATTATAATTATTTGACCTAGAACCTGCGTACAAATATAAAATTTTGCTTGTGATGCTGTTATTGTGGGCTACCATTACGGGTCATTGGTAATTTTATAAGGAATAAAATGGCTCCTTCACCGTGGACAACTATGGTTTACGTATCGGCAATTGCCGTTTTGGCCGTTCCGGCGCGCATTTCGCTCGCCGCGCCTACTATCAACTGTACTCAGGGTATTAATTTCGGAGTCATCCTGCCTTCTTGTAATGGAAGCATCACAGCCAGAGCAACCTCAGCCAGCGGCACCAATAATAATGGCTGCCACAGCCTTGTGAGCGGCGTGATCAGACCGGGCATCTGCAATGCCGTCACTACCTTGGCAACGGCCACTATGAATGCGCGCATCACCTTTACAACCCCGCAAGTCCAATTCAGCAATACAACAGGTGCCGGCCTCATTACACTGGATAATTACCGCATTCAAACTGGTGGCGGGTCCGCAACCAACACCCATACATTTAATTCGGCCCTTTTAAACCCCACACATACATTTAAAGTCGGAGGACGCCTCAGATTTGATAATGCGGAAACAAGGGGAACCTATAACAGCAATGTGGGTATTTGCGTGACTTCCGTACCGTAAAAAATAATCTTAAATGTCTGTAAAACCTTAAGGAAAGACAAAAACATGAAAATGAAATCATTATTTGCCCTGCCGCTTTACACCCTTCTTGGTCTGGCTGTTATATTCTGTGCCTCTTTTTTGGGATCCGTTACAAGCGCACATGCCGTTAAAATCATACCTCCGCGCCTTGTGATTTCGCCAGATACCAAAATTGAGCATATGTTCATCAAAAATAATTCCAACAAAAAGGAAACTTACCGCCTAAGCTGGAAACATATCGGCATGAACAAAGAAGGAAAAATTATTAATTTGGATAAATTCGGTTTTGATAAAGCTCCCGGATATAAAGGAGTAGACAACATTATCCGCTTTTCTCCCCGGCGCGTAACACTGGAACCCGGCCAAACGCAACGTGTCACCTTTATGCTGCGCCGCCCACCCAATTTGGAAGCGGGTGAATATCGTAGCCACTTTTTCGTACAAAGGGAGCCGCAAACACCTCCTGCAGCTACAAGTGAAACACAGAGCAATACCGGTAACTCGACCGTACAATTTGATGTTTTGGTCTCGCGAGCTGTTCCCATTTACGTCCTGCACGGCGAAACAAATGCGGAGTTTACGCTTTTGGATGCACAGCTTGAAAAAAATCCCAATCGAAAAGAAAAACACAGCCCCAAACATTTCGTCCATTTTGATGTTCAAAAAGCCGGAAACAGAAGCGTCATCGCCGTGGCAGACATTTTCTGCGCCGCGCAGGGAAAAGACCTGAAAATTAATAAAGCCAGTAAATCCTTTGCGATCTATGCCGAAGGAGAATTCAGAAAAGAAAAAATGGCCGTCGAAGTGCCTGCAGGAGGATGCCCCTCCATGACAGTACGCATCAAAGGACATCCAAATGATGTTCTCGCCAATCAAATTCTAGGCGAGATGGCGGTAAAACAATAATCTCCCAATAAACATAACAACATCTTGTGAGTAAAACACGGGATGTTATGTGTATAAGTCAGTTACCCCCTTAATTTTACACGAATCTATGATAGAATGATTTCGGGTTATTCTGTCCTTTAATATCAAAGCTCAGGTTCATGGGCATCTATCATATTGGCTCTTACATAAAAAGAGCAATGCTGGCGGTTTTCGTCAGTGTTGCTCTTTTAGGATATATTTTATCCCCCGCATTTGCTGAAGATTTTAGCAATGAAGAGATTTATGACCTGATTTTAGAGGTCAAACGTGACCGTACCCCCCTTTCCAATGCCTTCTTAGGCCTCGAAAAATCAGGAAAATACTACATCCCCGTACAAGAGCTGGCCCGCCTTGTTCTATTCAATGCCAATATTGATCTTAAAGCCGGACGACTTCACGGCTTCATCGGTTCCGAAGATAATCTATACAGCCTGAATATCAAAGATGGCACCTACAGTATAAAAGGAACACAGCACAGCTTTGATAAAAATGAAGCTTTCATCTTCGAACAAAAATTCGGTATTGGCGATCTCTATGCCACGCCTGAACTTCTCAACAAAATATGGCCTTTGGAACTTTCGCTCGACACGCTTAAACAAACTCTCGAGATTCAAACGAAACGCACGCTTCCCTATGAGTCCTTGTCCGAGCGTCAACGCAAGCGACAAAGACGTCTTGATAAATTCAAAAATAAGGCGGGCGCACCTATCCTAAACCTTCCGCGAATTGAAAATAATTATAAGCTTTTCTCTCTTCCTGCCTTGGACTTTCACAAAACGCTTCGCTTTGACAACAAAAATGGTGGTGTCGGACACGGGCTAAATGTTACAGGCCGTAACGACCTTCTCAAAACCCAAGCCAGTTATAATTTCAGCTTTGAAAGAGAGGCTGGAGAGAAATTCAGATTTGAAAACGCCCGTTTTTTGTTAGAGCGTAAAGCTTATGAGGAAGGCGACCTTCCCCTTGGCCTTAATTTATTTCAGGCCGGTGACATCCGTCCCAGACCATCACGCTTGATTGATGGTTCGCTCAAAGGGCGCGGTGTTCTCCTTTCGACAGAGCCACAAAAACAAGTCAGGGACTTTGATGAAATCACCGTCGAAGGACTTGCCGAACCCGGATGGGAAGTTGAGCTATACCGTAACAACGAACTCATTGATTTTCAGGTCGTTGATGAGAGCGGTGAATATAGATTTGAAAATATTACCCTGAACTTTAACAACACCGTTATCCGTACCCTTGCCTATGGGCCTGAAGGGCAGGTCAGAGAAGATGAGCAAACCTATAACATTTCAAACGCTATGCTTAAACCCGGCAAAACCGTGATAGAGGCCAGTATACTGGATTTCGAACGGGATTTAATCCTCACAGATAATGAACCTAAAAACAGACCCGAGGGCGTGGCCCAAAATATTAAAATAAAACGCGGGATTACATCATGGCTTTCCGCCTTCACGAGCTTTACCAAAACCCCGACCAAACAAAGCGGGCGCAGATACGCAACTCTAGGGTTTAATCTTTCCTTCTTGGGGTTATCCAGTCTTATCGAAGGCTACCGAGACTTATCCGGCGGTCATGCCGTTGATGTCAGAACAGCAGGAAACTTTGCTGGCACCAACTTAAACCTGCGCACGGCCTTTATGTCCGGCTTTGAAAGTGAAGAAATCGGCTTCGACGCGGCTTCAAAAACGACAGACTTGGAATTCACCGCCAGCCGCCCCATCCAACTCCCCTTTGGAAGTTTGGGACTACGTTTCCGGCTGGACCATGAAAAATTCAGAAGAAACCCCACACGTACAGAACTTGATTTCTCGCAAACCTATTATAATAGTGGCCTACGCCTTACACACGGTAACAGCATTAATTTACTTGACCGCCACCATCAAAAATCTGATGGCCGCATCAACGCAACTTACAGAATTAATCCAAATTGGCAGCTCCGATCCTTGCTCAATTACGATATCTTTCCCAAACGTGAGTTTCAAAATGTTTTGGCGGAGCTTCGCTACAAGGACAACAAGAAATTTACAGCTTCTGCCGATATCAATAGAAACCTGCAAGACCAGACAACAAGGCTTGGCGGACAGGTTTCCTATGACTTTGACACGGTGCGCACCAGTCTGGATATGGACTGGGAAAAAGAGGCCGGGTTTAGAACTTTCTTGCGTGCCAGCTTCTCAATGGCCCCTTACGGCAAGAATGGAGATTATATATTCAGCAGCAAGAGCCTATCAAGCAGAGCAGCCTTAAGTGGCCGTACCTTCTTAGACAAGAATTATGACGGTGAATTCAATGGAGACGATGAGCCTTTAGAAGATGTTGTCCTTGATATCGGCAAACGTGAAACAAAACCATCAAACAAGGAAGGATACGCCACCTATATCGGTTCTCCTAAAAACGAATACGAAAATATTTTGCTCAACTTCGATAGTTTGGAAAACCCGTTCATGGTTTCACCGGTTGCAGGATATAGCACTTTACTCCGCCCGGCATCTGCTATTCACACCGACTTTCCTGTTATTGAGACAGGCGTGATTGACGGTACGATCTATACACATGAAGGCGCGCTCGCCGGTGTGCGTATAGAGCTCCTCGCCAATAACGAAGTGATTGATAACACAACGAGTGCCTTTGACGGTTTTTACACTTTCGAGTATGTGAACCCCGGCGACTATATCATTCGCATTGATCCTTCCTATGAACAACTTAACGTCCCGCCGAAAGAAATTTCGGTTACTTCTAAAAATCTATTCCATTATGGCGTAGATTTTAACATCACTGGGCAGGCTGACGAAGAGGCTTGTGTCGAAATATATGATATTAAAGAGGGTGGCAGAATAACCCCAAATTGCCAATCTCATTCGACACAAGGCGGGACGCCACAGCCTGCTCATACTTTATCTGAACGCGGAAATACAAGCTCTATTGTGCAAAATATCCGCATTGGAACGCATCCGGATTATATGCGCCTCACCCTAGACCTTTCCGCTCCTACCAATTTCAAAATTATCGAAGCCAAAGATAATAAAGAAATCACTATTCAATTTCCTGAAGCTGTATGGAACGCCGCCCCGTCATGGAAAGCGCAAGATTCCAGCGTATTGAAAGGGTTTATGGTTGAAGAAAACCCCCTAGGCGGAACAAAAATCATCCTTCAGGCCGTGAGCAAAATTAATATAAAACAGAGCGAAACTCTCAAACCTGATGAGAAACACGGACACAGAATTTATTTTGATCTCGTGAAGTAAAGAATAAAACTGAAAAAAGGAAACCCGTGACTGGAAAACCAGTCACGGGCTCGTGGTGGGGAAACTTCTTTATATCAAACGGCGGTCATATGGTGATATCCCATCCGACCATTTTCAGCGATTTCAGCTTTTTGTGGTAAAAGATATTCAAATCCTGAATGCTCGTGAACCATTTGCGTAATATATTTGGGTAGCTTCACAGAGTTTTGAAACCATAAGGTAATACCATCCTTAACGTGCCTTGAACGCCCATCACCTAATTCAAACCTCATATTCTTTTTAAAATGAAAACCATGAGCAGCAATATAGCTCCTCGGATTGTATTTCACGACAAAATCAACATCTCGTAAATCTTCATCAGACCATCTCAGATACTTACTCAAAAGCCCCTTAGCATGCTCAGAGCGACCTGCGTAGGATTTTTCAATAGATGCCTTATCCGTATTATGATCATAAGTTGCTATAAAGTGCGCCCCCTTCGACATTTGTGCACGCAAACCTTTTAAATTTTTTTCTATAGCACTCACTGGAGGCATCACATCACCAAACCCCTCAGCATTCATAGGGGTCAAACCAAAACAGGTACCAACTTCAGCTCCCACAATACCAGCTCTCTTTCGGGAACTCGGGTCAAAAATATCACCTTGAATTTTTTCATGTATCGCGTTCGGCAATAACTTTCTTCCCTCCTTAGAAGACTTATTAAGAGCAGACTTATACTTATCAACATAAATAACTTTTGCGATCTCAATTCCCGCCTTTTTAAACGCCTTAATAAGTTCCCCTTCCTTGGCCTTAAATTTTGTACCGGGTCCGTAAGAAACAAGGGTAATGGTTTTAATATTTTTTGCAGCGATTAAGTTTGCTGACACTTGAGCACAACGCCTGATCAAATCTTCTTCTTCATGAAGAACATAATACTCCTTATTATTAGAAAGGAAATGTGACCAAAGCCTCATCAATCCATTCGCGTATTCATATTTCCCCAAATGTCCTGCGCGCCGTCCTTCAACCAGATCAAGAAAATCTTGATCAAAAGGGCTGAGTCTTCTCGAGGTTTTTTTTGAGCTATTCCTAGATGGCATAAATTTTTTATCTTCCCTTAAGAAACTTCACCTTGAACATCT
>JALEGH010000057.1 GCA_022763065.1 Alphaproteobacteria bacterium | reverse complement strand
GTTTCAGCGCTACCGGGCGCGACTTTTGATGCAAGGGAGCGCGGCGCAAATATTTGACGGAACCGCTTATTATGGCGCGGCACTTGGAAAGTTTGTCGTTGAAGGACCGATTTCCGGGAAGTTTGTTCAGGGGTTTTTGAATGTTGTTAAAGAACAGCCGCTTAAAGAGCGTCAAAAGCAGGTGCGAAATTTTCTTGTCTTTATTGATGAGGTGAAGGGGCTTAAGAACTTAAGCGATCAGGATAACCGGACGTTACAATCGCTCTATGATGCGTTAAAGGCGTGAGGCAGTTATGCGCGGAGTTGTTGAATTAAACCAAGCCGCAAGTGAGCCTTTAGCGGAGTCTCCCAAATTTAAAATTTCCTCTGATTTTAAACCTGCGGGAGATCAACCCGGTGCGATCAAAACCTTATCGGAAGGCTTAAAACAGGGGTTGAGTGACCAAGTGCTCTTAGGTGTAACCGGTTCTGGTAAGACCTTTACCATGGCGCATATTATTGAGGAATTGCAGCGCCCCGCCATCATTATGGCGCCCAATAAAACGCTCGCCGCACAGCTTTATGGGGAGTTCAAAGCTTTCTTTCCTGATAATGCGGTGGAATATTTTGTCTCTTACTATGATTACTATCAGCCCGAAGCCTATGTGCCGCGTAGTGATACCTTCATCGAAAAGGACAGCTCTATCAATGAACAAATTGACCGGATGCGCCATTCGGCTACGCGGGCGCTTTTTGAACGGCGGGACTGCATCATTGTCGCTTCTGTCTCGTCCATTTACGGGATCGGGTCGAAGGAAGATTACCTGGCGATGACCTTTGATCTGACCTGTGGGCAGGTGATTGATCGCCAATCTCTTATTAACCGCTTGGTGGAGCTTCAATATAACCGCAATGATCTGGCTTTTGATCGCGGGACTTTTCGGGTGCGCGGCGATACGGTGGAGTTGTTTCCCTCCCACATGGAAGATTCGGCGTGGCGCTTTTCCCTTTTTGGGGATGAGCTTGAAGATATCACGGAATTTGATGCGCTCACGGGGGAGCGGCGAGCGAAGTTAAAAGCGGTACGGATCTACGCCAACAGCCACTATATTACCCCCGGCCCGACATTGGTGCAGGCGGGAAAGCAGATCAAGAAAGATTTAAAAGAACGCATTACTTGGTTTGAGGCAAGTAATAAATTATTGGAGGCGCAGCGCATTGACCAGCGCACTAAATTTGATCTGGAAATGTTGGAGGCCACAGGAAGTTGCAAGGGAATTGAAAATTACTCCCGTTACTTGACGGGACGTGCGATAGGGGAGCCTCCACCAACTTTGATCGAATATTTGCCCGATGATGCGATTATGTTTTTGGATGAAAGTCATGTGATGGTCAGCCAAATTCGCGGCATGTTTAATGGAGACCGTGCGCGTAAAGAAACACTGGTGGAATATGGGTTTCGTCTGCCTGCGGCGCTCGATAACCGTCCTTTGAAATTTGAAGAGTGGAATAATTTCAGGCCACAAACCATTTATGTCTCGGCAACACCGGCGGAGTGGGAATTAGAACAGGCAGGCGGTGTAAGCGCAGAGCAAGTGGTCCGCCCGACAGGGCTTATTGATCCGCCAGTGGAGGTCAGGCCTACCGAACATCAGGTGGATGATTTGATGGCAGAGTGCCGGGAAGTAACCGCAAAAGGCGGGCGGATTATGGTCACGACGCTTACCAAAAAAATGGCAGAAAGCTTGAGCGAGTATCTCAATGAAAATGGTTTGAAAGTGCGCTATATGCATTCCGACATTGATACACTGGAACGAATTGAGATTATGCGTGATTTGCGTCTGGGGGAGTTTGATATTCTGGTGGGAATTAATTTGCTACGTGAGGGACTAGATGTTCCTGAATGTATGCTCATGGCTATTCTTGACGCAGATAAGGAGGGTTTTCTTCGCTCAAAAACGTCATTGGTACAAACAATAGGCCGGGCAGCGCGCAATGTGGAGGGGCGCGTGATCCTTTATGCGGATAAAGTGACTGATTCCATGCAATATGCGATGGATGAGACAAACCGCCGCCGCGAAAAACAAATAGCTTATAATGAGGAACACGGCATTACCCCGCAAACGGTGAAGAAAAATATTTCCGATATTTTGGAAGGATTTAAATCCCGTGATGACACAAAAGAAAAAGGTACAAGGCGGCGGGCTAAAGGCATCCCACACAAGGAAAAAGAAATGCTGCAAGACCCACAAAAGCTCGCAAGTCATATTGAAAACCTAAAAGAGAAAATGCGGCTACACGCGGAAAATCTGGAATTTGAAGAAGCTGCCAAAATCCGCGATGAAATCAAAAAGCTAGAGAAAATAGATTTAGGGTTGTAAAAATGGAAATAGATTTGGAAGAACTGATTTATTGGATTGAAGATCTTGAAACCATTCACTGGTCGATGATTATTGGTGGCTTTATATTTGTTTCCATTTTGTCGCGTCACAAAAATTTCAAATTTTTACGGATTTTAATAGGGATTGGTTTGGTGTTGTTTGCTCTCATGATGACGCAATTTTACAATCAAATTATAGATCACCTCGAATAGCGCTTCATTAAAACCCAACATAAAAAAAGACACTTGTTTGACCAAGTGTCTGTTGAAGTTGTGGGGAGAAAATAAAGGAGTAACTTTAACGATTAATCATCCATCATGTTGGATAGATCATCGCGGTTGCGGCGTTGCCATACGGCCTCTAACGTGGTGGCGCAGGGCATAAATCCGAACAGTTTGTAAATTTTGGGCAAGTTTAAATCACGTGTTTTGACTTGCGTGCGTTTTTGCTGAAGATGTTTAAAAATCTCTTCTTCGGGAATATCGTTATCATTTGCCAGGTTGTAACGTCCCCGCATTGTTTGTTCGTGGTGAAATTCGGCAATTGTTTGAAGTGCTGAATTAATATTTTCGCTCTCATTCAGCTTCTGATAAATACCCTTGTACCCAATCTTGTTTGTTTGCATAAAATCATCCAGCCAAAACCATGCCCAATAGGGGAGAGAAACAATCTGGTATTCGGCGGTGAGGCCCGGGATAATGCGGGTTAAGTGGGGGGCATTTTTGTCATTTTGGTTCATAATTGTCGCGTTGTCCTCTTCATAGTGTCTTGATCTTCGTATAAATGAATAATCTCATTTTTGGGGTTTGAAATGCAAATTTCAGCGCATAACAGCTATATTTGCCGTAATTAACCTTTCTTAACGCTTTGCTATTGCAGGAGATTCCGAATGGGGATACAATATTAGGTGAAATTGTGGGTAATTTGGTGGATAACTCCATAGCTCTGCCCAATACTCCTAAGTCTATTGTTTTTGCCGTTTCTGGCGTCTTACCTTCTTAACTTGAGTTTTCACTTTTCTCTCACCTTAACGGGGAACAAGCATGAAAAAACATTCCTATATGATTCTATGTGCTGCGTGCATTGCCTTGCTGGGCGTGTCGGCTTGCTCGGATACAGAAAACAGAACATGGGATGTTGAGGAGTACTCAGGCGTACCCTACACACATGAGCGTACGGCGGGAACCGGCTTCATTTATGTGTTGGCTGATTTGTTGGAACGCAAAGGGCCTGTCATTCAGCCCATCATGGAGCGCACAAAAATGCTTGTGCCGGATTTATTGCCCAAGGTCGCACCCCGAATTGCACCAAAGCCGCTCAAACTGTTGAAGGGCGGGAAGGGAGCTAAAGGCATTTCGAATAAGCTGTATTTGTTAGATGAAACGCGCCGTTTGCCCGAAAGCTATACGGATGTGAATAATGCTGGGGCTTTACAAGGGGAGGTAAAACTCATCGAAAATCCGGGTGTGCAGGAAGTTTGGGAGCGGCGCGATGAATACGATATTATCGAATTGCCGCCGGAAGAGCCGGAAGAGCCGGAAGAAGATGTGCAAGGCGAGGCTTCAAACTTCTTGAATAAAAAAAAAGATGAGCAAGACGCTTCAGTCGTAGCGCCGACGGGTATAAAACTCCCCGATTTGACATTTTCTAAAATGTTTCCCAAGGCTGAGAAGCTGAGAAAGAAGGGCGAGGAGCCTTTATTCAAACCGCGTGTGAGCGAATATTACCAGTAGAAAGGTGACTTTCCCCCCATATTTGGGATAAAATATGAGGTGGTAGTGTTTTAGGTTTAATTTTTTATAAAAGGGGCTTTCTTGTCTATCTGGCTTTTTCTTTGGGTGGTTTTGTCGATTATTTTGCTGGGTGCGACGGCGTGGTCGACCTGGATTTTGATTCAGCAAAAGCAAGCTTGGCGCTCTTACGCCGCCAAACATGGTTTGACTTATATGCCGGGGCGATTTTTTGAATCGCCGCAAATGGAAGGTGTTATTGAAGGATATAATGTCTCATTTTTTTCTGCGACTCAAATGCATGAAGATAGTCGTAAAAACCGTCAACGTACCGTGTTGCAGTTGAATATAAATAACCCGATGGTGAATGGTTTGGGTGCTGGAACGCCTGAAATGCTTCCTTTTTTAAAGACACTAGACATACTCTCTGCCCATGACTTAAAAGGGCGTGAGGGGTGGAATGCTTCGAATGCTTTGTTTTCCGTTCATCCAGAAAAGATTGAGGCCTATTTAACGCCGGAGCGTCTGAAGGCCCTAGCCAGTATTTTGAGCATCCCGAATGCGGATATTTTAGTTTTAATAGAAGAGGAGGGCGGAGCCGTGCGTATTGAAACAGGCAACCCGCTTGAAAGTGAAAAAACGGTAGACGCCTTGGTTAAAAAATTGTTGGCGCGTGTCAAGAAGTTGGAAATAGATGAGGAAGAACGCCAAAATATTAACTCTGTAGCGCCACAGACAGGTGCAAAAAAAGAACCTCAAGAGGTTGCACAGGAAACAAATAAAGTCGAAAAACCAGAAGAGAAGCCGGAAGGTAAAATCCAGTTCAAGGATTTGGAAAACTCGGAATCTGACAAAAAATAGTCCTAATATATAAGCACACAATACCCGAATGGTGCGAGAGTGAGCTGGTTACCGTCCCACTGATTATTTTTTGCTTCAAAAATATCACTCATATCGGCTTTTGAAACGGTGAGCGTGGAGTGCTGATCGCTCAAGTTAAAAATGCAAATTGCGCTATGTGTATCATTATGGCGTTTATAGACCAGCAACTCGTCATTCGTTTCAGGTAGAAATTCAATTTCCCCATCAATAAGAACGCGGTGTTGTTTTCGCCATGCCAAAAATTCACGTGTGAAACCTAGCATGGAGCTTTCATCTGCCTCTTGTTTGGAAACGCTTAAATCCATATGCTCCGTAGGAATGGGCAGCCATGTGTCATCGCCGTTCGAAAATCCGGCATGCGGTTTTGTGTCATCCCAAGGTATAGGGGTGCGGCAGCCGTCACGCCCTTGCCAGTCGGGCCATGTATTTTTGCCCCAAGGGTCTTGAATTTTTTCATATGGAATAGTGGATTCTGTAAGGCCCAACTCCTCCCCCTGATAGAGAAAAATAGTACCGCGTAAACAGGTAAGCGCGGCCATCAACATTTTTGCGAAGTCGGGGTTTTTATCATACCCCTTCTTTTTCCCCCAACGTGTGGTAACACGAATATTGTCATGGTTGCATAATGTCCAGGAGGGCCAGCTTTCTTTATTATTATTTTCAAATTCTTCAATTGCGCTTCTAATGTTTGCCCCGTTTGCGTGATCACCATACATGAGGGCAAAACAATAAGCGGTATTCAAATATTTATTACCTTCAGTATATTCAGCGGATCTGCCGATGAAATCATCGTCACCAATCTCACCCAGAGTCATCGTGCCCGGATATTCATTCATAAGACTCCGAATACGTTCCATATAGGCCACATTTTCTGGCTGTGACTTATCATATTTATGCCATTGCATATTGTAGGGTTCCAGCTTTTCATACTGATGTGAAAAGCCGTCCTTGAACGGGTCTTTAGGTGGATTATCGCGCAATTCTTTGTCATGGAACAGGAAATTAATGACATCTAGGCGAAAGCCATCAACGCCGCGTTCTAGCCAAAAACGCAGCATCTCTAACATGGTGTCTTGAACTTGGCTGTTGTGGTAATTGAGGTCGGGTTGTTCTTTAATAAAATTGCGCATGTAATATTGTTCGCGCTTGGTGTCAAAGCTCCACGCAATACCCCCAAAAATTGAAACCCAATTATTAGGAGGCATGCCATCTGGTTTGGGGTCTGCCCATACATACCAATCTGCTCTAGGGTTCGTTTTATCTCGTCTGCTTTCTTGGAACCATGGGTGCTGGTCAGAAGTGTGACTCATAATCACATCAATAATGACCTTCAAGCCTAGTTCGTGAGCACGGGCAAGGAAGGTATCAAAAATTTCAAGGTCGCCAAAGAGCGGATCAACATCACAGTAATCAGATACGTCATATCCCGCATCTTTCATTGGAGATTTGAATACGGGAGAAAGCCATATCGCATCAACGCCAAGCTTTGCTATATGGTCTAACTTTTCTGTGGCACCTTTGAGGTCGCCTACGCCATCTCCGCCCGAATCCATGAAGGAGCGGGGATAGATTTGGTAGAAAACAGCGCCCTTCCACCAATCAAAATCAGAAGCCATAGAGTGTCAGTTATTCTTTTACGTCGGCGGCGACTTGCAGTCTGACGATTTTATCCGGGTTGGCAGGTGGTTCGCCGCGTTCAATGTCATCGACATGCTCCATGCCGTTTGTGACCTGTCCCCAAACGGTATATTGAGAGTTGAGGAAGCTGCAATCGTCGAAACAGATAAACCACTGTGAGTTGGCGCTATCCGGGTCTTGCGTGCGTGCCGCACCGATGGTCCCGCGACCAAAATTATAGTCATTAAATTCTGCTTCAAGGTCCGGCATGTCAGAACCGCCAGTGCCGGTGCCAGTGGGGTCACCTGTTTGTGCCATGAACCCTTCAATCACGCGGTGAAAAACAATGCCGTCATAAAAGCCGTCGCGTGTCAGTTTTTTGATACGCTCCACATGTTTAGGCGCAATATCGGGCATCATCTTGATGGTCACACGGCCATCTTTTAAATCAAGGTAAAGCGTGTTTTCCGGATCGGTCTCGGCGTTGGCTGAACTTGTCATGAGTAATAGGCTCCCTAATAAAATTAATACAAAATGTTTGAGCATGGTTTCCACCTTCCAAAGGTTGTAAAAATTGTCTAGGGCGAACGGTGCCACAGGGAAGGGACGAATGCAAGAGCAGGAGAGTTTGGTTTGGAAAGTTATTCAATAACTATTCGGCAGCCACTAATTGTGGTCTGGTAGCATGGTCTTTAATGCGTTTTTCAACCT
>JALEGH010000056.1 GCA_022763065.1 Alphaproteobacteria bacterium | reverse complement strand
TCAAAACTGTTTAAACCTATTTAATAAATATGTCAATGCATTTCGTAAAATATTTTCAAGAGCAACAAAAAAGCCCGCCGGTTAAAGCGGGCTTTTGGATAGTTCGTTATATCGCCGTAGTGGGCTTGCCCACCTGAGGCATTCAAATATACTTACTTCTTAAGCGTCGTTAAAAGCGCGACCGGTATAAGGCCGAGCAATACACTCGTCGTATAGGCCAGATAAATCGCGATCCCCACAAGGAGAACAGAGAAAATATCACTCGTCAGTTTCCGGTGCGTCAGGATCAATCCCGACACAAACAACACAAATAACGTGCCGATCAATGTATGGATTTCAGATCCGGAGAAGAAGTGACCTCCCCCTTCGATAATCCCAGCCATGCCGAAGAAATGAACCACCGTCGTGGATATCCCTACAAGCAAGACGAGCGACAACACGTAGAACCAAAAGGCTCCTACTGTTGACCTTACGTGACCTACGTCTAATATTTTACCTATCATGTGCAACCTCCTTTGTTTGCGTTTAGGTTTATACTGGGTGCGACTTGTTGCTTACTCATATGAGGGCTTATATCTGCCCTTCAAGCTCACTATCCCAATACAGAAAATCCGCCCAGCTTTCGTGTAGAAAATTCGGCGGAAACCGTTTTCCCGTCTCCTGCAGCTCGTGAACCGTCGGCTCACGCGGTTCCGTAATCGGGAACATGCTACATTGTTCGGGTAATTTATGGCCCTTTCGGGTATTACATTTGCGACATGCGGCAACAATATTATCCCATGACGTTTTTCCACCTTTTGAGCGCGGAATCACATGATCAAACGTCAATTGATGTGTCTTGAACGGATCACCGCAATATTGGCAATGAAGCGCGTCGCGTAAAAAAACATTAAATCTGGTAAAGGCCGGTGTCGAAGACACAGAAACATATTCGTTAAGGACAAGCACACTTGGCAGCTTAACTTGTGTTGAAGGCGAATGAATAGCGCGGTCATATTCGGCGATAACGGTCACTGATTCACGAAAAATGGCCTTAACAGCATCCTGCCAAGACCATATTGAAAGAGGGAAATAACTAAGGGGCCTGTAATCCGCATTAAGTACGAGAGCCGGACAACTCTCCAAGGGCGGCAGGCTATCCACCGATGGAGGCGGGGTGGCCGCTATGGGGGGCGATGATGTGACTTGTGTCGTCATAAATGCCTTTCTCCTTACAAATTCTTGTATTGATAGGACCTAAGAGCAATCTAAAAAGCGCAACTTAAAACATAAACTGGCATAAAATCAGGACCGAGAACCGGCGGGAGATCTTATTGGAATAGAGCAAAACACATAAAATTCAGTACAAAACCAAAACTCTTAAAAATAGAAGACCTCGCCTCCTATATCTCTATTATACCTCAAAATACCCCCTAACTGAAGCCCACCAAGGGTTTTCAGCGTTAAAGAGCATTTCTAACAAATTACCTTAAGAGTTATGTGTTTTATTTCTTAAAATTATGTAAATTTAAAACATTATTTCAAAAAATAAAGAATATTTCGTAACGCATTGATTTAATTAAATATCTCTTTCAGGAATTTTGATCCGCTTTCTATCCCTTGTCCGTCTATACTATGCTCCAATCCCGGTGTGGTGTGACCTGAAATTTTGTATCCCAGATCACCCAATTTTTGGACCGCATCATGGTATCTGTCGATTGTCACCACCGAATCGGCCTCCCCATGAATAAGACGTATAGGAGGCCGCGCAATATCCGGACCTTCAGGGAGCTCTTCTGCCCCGGCGAGAGCGCCGGAATAGCCCAAAATGCCCGCCAAAGGTTGGGAGCGGCGAAGGCCCGTATAAAGCGCCATCATGGTACCTTGCGAAAAGCCCACAAGCGCTAATTCGCTCTCATCCAAACCATATTGCTCTAGAACCTGACTAATCAGCTGATCCAACAACGGATGGGCCATTTTACTCCCCTCCAATAGCGCCTGCGCCGTATAAGCCCCCAGCGAAAACCACTGATACCCCATCCCTATTTCGCACGGGAAAGGTGCATCAGGAGAAACAAAAACGGCATCCGGAATAGCTGATTGCCAATAGGGCGCCAGTGAAATCAAATCCCGTCCGTTAGAACCATAACCATGCAATAAAAGAACCGCCTGCTTTGGCGTACCGCCAGAATGTGGCTTTTGCGTATAAATATTAAACTCCATGTAACTACCCTCTACCGTTATTCCCCACACAATGGAAGACACCTCCCCCGCCGTCAAGCCTTGAGAAAAGCCACATTTTGTGCAATATTACATATAATCAAAAAGATAAAAGAATTAAGGAGGGACTTCATGGGACAAAGCACAGAAAAGCCGTCAGGATTTTGGAACACACTCACATCATATTTCGATTGGGCGAAGAAAACTGAAAAAGCCGCTATCCATGAAGTCAAAATTTTAAAAGATGGTGCTTTGCACCCGGGTGCTGCAGGCAAAGAGCTCAAAGATCATATCAATGAAGATTTAAGAGAACTGTGTAAAGAAGCTTTCAATAGTGTTTTCGAGATCGTCGAACCAGAGGCAGACATCGCCATTCTCGCCGCAGAAATGACCGAAACGCTCAAAAAACACCCCAAGGGAGATCCTATCAACCATAGCCTTTTAAAAGAAATCATCACCGAAACGGCAGAAAGAATTATCGAATGCCCTATTAAAGCTACACAAGCCGCCCGTGATCTTATCCACCATCTGGAAGAGGCTGGAAAATCCTATGAGAAACAGCAAGCTGCCTCTAAGAAAGTGTTCCTCCCCCGCTAACAAAAAAGCATAAGATAAAAGAATGCCAGAAGACCTGTTTGCTCCAAATGTAATCACCGCACTTTTGATTTGCATCGCTACTGCGGCGGCAACGATGTTAGGTGCACTTTCCGTTTTTACCGCGCAGCAATCCAACCCGCGTATACTGGCCTTTGGCTTAGCCTTTGCCGGTGGCGCCATGGTTTATATTTCTCTGGTTGAAATATTCTGGAAGTCACTGGATTCCTTTTCCGATATTTTGCCGGATAAAGCAGCCTATTCCCACGCGACGATAGCTTTCTTTGCCGGTGTAATTTTGCTGATCATCATCGACCGGTTGATTCCCAATCCTCATAATGAGCTCATCAAACCTGATTCCCCGGATAAATCATATTTACAGCGCGTAGGCCTGCTCGCAGCGCTCGCCATCACCGTTCACAATATTCCAGAAGGGATGGCTACATTTTTTGCCACTCTGGAAGACCCTGTTGTAGGGAGTTCGCTCGCTTTTGCTATTGCCGTTCACAATATTCCAGAAGGCGTGTCAATCGCCATCCCTGTATATTATGCAACGGGTGACAAAAAACTGACCTTGCTGGCCTGTTTTATATCCGCCATTGCAGAACCGTTAGGCGCCATTGCCGGATATTTACTACTGGCACCGTTCTTAACGCCTTACGTCTTTGGCGGTGTGTTTGGTGTCATCGCAGGCGCGATGGTATTTCTGGCCATTGACGAACTCCTTCCCACCGCCAAGCGTTATGCCTCAGGGCACGACTCTGTCTATGGCATGATAACCGGTATGGCCTGCATCGCCTTAAGCCTGATATTATTCAGGTAAATTTCTGCCTCCTTGCTTAACACCCCTTTGATGGTTTAGGGTCAGGACCTATAAATAACATTGATACTGTTTCAAAATTATGGCGTAGATGCAAGGAAAGCAAGGTTCTGCCATGCCGTAGCATAGGAGGTTCTTGGTTGACGATGCAGATGCGCTATAATTTTGAAACAGTATCAATGTTATTTATAGGTCCTGACCCTAAGTATCTTTCATGATGATAAGTAATCTCCTTAAAAACAAAAGAACTCACCTGGTTTTGTTTGCTGCTTTATCACTTTTTGTGCTTAATAGTTCTGTTCTATTCGCTCAAGAAACGGTTGAAGAGCAAGTTACGCGACGTGTTCAGGAAGCCTCTGACCACAATTATCTCAGTTTTTCATTCGAAAACGATATCATAGGTAGCGGCCGTGATGAAAACTACACCAGTGGCGCGCGGGTGACTTATTTTGATGTTGAAACCTCCGTTCCTCCAATTTTGGATGAACTGGCCGATGCCATTCCAACCTTTGATTTGAACCCGACCACCAGCACCTTTTTTAATTTTGGTCAAAATCTCTACACACCTGCTAACATTAACCTCCGGCAAAACCAACAAAATGACCGCCCATGGGCCGCGTGGGCTTATGGGTCAGTTGGTTTGGTATCACTGACCAAAAACCATCTGGATGAGCTGGAATTTACGCTGGGTATTGTCGGCCCCGAAGCGCTGGGTGAGCAAACCCAGAAATTTGTTCACCGCCATATTTCTGATTCCGATATTCCCAAAGGCTGGAGCAACCAACTAGAATTTGAACCCGGTGCCATACTCTCCTGGCGCAGGCGGTGGCCAATTTGGAAACGCTACCAGTTCAATGATTTTTTGCTTCGTCTGGAACCCGATATCAATCTCTCCCTGGGTAATATTTATACCTATGCCGGATCGGGTTTGAGTGTGAGCCTCAGCCCGCTGACCAGCCGCTTGCAAGATACGCCGCCACGTGTGCGTCCCGCCATGGCTGGTACCGGTTTTTTTGACACACCAGACCGTACATTCAGCTGGCAGCTTTTTGCCGGTGTCGATAGTCGCGCTATTGCCCGGAATATCTTTCTGGACGGTAATACATTTAAAGACTCTCACAATGTTGATAAAAAATATTTTGTTGGCGATGCAAATGTAGGCGTTGCCCTCGGCTTTGATGATTACCGCCTGTCCTATACCCTCAATTACCGCACAAAAGAATTTCAAGGGCAAAAAGACCCGAGCCTTTTTGGCTCTGTCACCCTAACAACGAGATTTTAAAGAACTTCCCACACATTATTACGAATCGCGGTATAATGTTGCTGTTGGTAACATTTCAAACACCGCTAAATCTACTAATTCAATGAATTACGACATCATACACATCGCCGGAAAGCCCCATGTTTTGGTCCCAATTCATGATTTCACGGCGCTGAAAAATGCAGGCAATGATAACAAACTGCCTGATGCTATTTTACAGCAACTCACACTCGCACAGGAAAGCCCGATTAAAATCATAAGAAAATTCCGTGGGCTTACGCAGGCCGATTTGGCCAAAGAAGCAGGCATCTCCCGCCCCTACCTTACCGAGATTGAAACCGGTAAAAAAGACGGCTCCATCCGCGCGCTTAAATCTATCGCCGGTGCGCTGGATGTGAGTTTGGAAATTTTGGCTTAACGCTTTAATCCACCTAAAACACCGCGGATGAGTTCGCGGGCGATGGTGCGGCCCAAAGAGGAGCTCATGGAGCGTACGACGGATTTGATGGCGGCTTCTGTAACACTTTGGCGGTTGGAACTGCGCTTCTTCGGCTTGGATTTTTCGGCCTCCTCTTGAGCCTTGGCAGCTTGCTCCGCCGCCTTCTCCGCACGCTTTTGCAGGATTTCATAGGCACTTTCGCGGTCCTTGCCTTCATCATATTTGGCACCCACGCCATCAGCCTGTAGCGCCATGCGTTTGGCTTCTGCCGTGGTCGGTCCTAATTTCGAACAAGGCGGGCGTATCAAAGTGCACTCCACTACCGAAGGCGTTCCCTTGCCTTCCAAGGTCGAGACCAGCGCCTCACCAACGCCAAGCTCGGTAATAATCTCCGCTACATCAAATTTCGGATTTTCGCGGTAAGTCTGGGCGGCCTGCCTAATCGCCTTTTGTTGCTTGGGCGTGAAGGCGCGCAAGGCATGCTGCACCCGGTTACCAAGCTGCCCCAAAACAGTGTCCGGCACATCCGCCGGATTTTGCGTGATAAAGAAAACTCCTACTCCTTTAGAGCGGATCAGACGTACCACCTGCTCCACTTTTTCCAGAAGAGCCTTGGGTGCATCATCAAAGAGCAAATGCGCTTCATCAAAAAAGAAAACAAGTTTGGGTTTTTTAGAATCTCCAGCCTCAGGCAATTCCTCAAAAAGTTCCGCCAACATCCAAAGGAGAAACGTCGCATAAAGACGCGGCGAATGCATCAACTCATCAGCCGCTAAAATATTAACATACCCCTTACCGTCTAGATCGGTACGCATCATGTCGCTCAATTCCAAGGCCGGTTCACCAAAGAATTTATCACCGCCCTGATCCTCAAGTCGTAAAAGTGCCCGTTGGATCGCACCTATAGATTGCTTGGACACCATGCCGTAAGTAGAAGAAATTTCAGACGCGCGCTCTGCCATTGAGATCAAAAGCGCACGCAAATCCTTTAGGTCCAAAAGAAGCATCCCCTCCTCATCGGCAATACGAAAGGCGATATTGAGCACCCCTTCTTGCGTATCATTCAGTTCCAACATCCGTGCCAAAAGAATAGGACCAATTTCTGATATTGTTGTGCGAACCGGATGCCCCTGTTTACCAAATAAATCCCAGAATGTGACGGGGAATGCCTGAGGCTCATATTCTTCCAGCCCGATAATCTCCGCCCGTTTGATCAGAAAATCCTGCATTTCAGATGGTTGGCAAATACCAGACAAATCCCCTTTTACATCGGCCATAAAAACCGGCACACCGGCATTTGAAAACCCTTCTGCAAGGTTTTGCAGCGTCACGGTCTTACCTGTACCTGTCGCTCCAGCGATTAAGCCATGACGATTCCCCCATTTGAGTTCAAAATAAATCTTGTTCTCCGGCACGCCGGTTTCGGAACCAATATAAATGGCTTCTGATGTGTCTAATGGTATATCTGGCATATTCCTACCTTTTTTAATTCAAATCTTTGCTTTTATAAAATTCATAGCTCCGGCCATGTTGTAAAGACGGAATAGCCGCACGCGCTTTTGTCACATCCAAAAATGAAATTTTACGCAAAATATAACCTGAAGAACGTTCCGTTTTTTCGGCCAACACCTGCCCCCAGGGACCTACAATCATCGAATGGCCATAAGTTTCGCGCCCTCCCTCGTGAATACCACATTGTGCAGGGGCGATAATAAAACTTCCTGTTTCAATGGCACGCGCCCTTAATAAGGTCTCCCAATGATCCCGCCCTGTCGGCACTGTAAAAGCAGAAGGGAGAGCGATCATCTCCGCTCCGTTTTTAGCCAAATCACGAAAAAGATAGGGAAAGCGTATGTCATAACAAATACTTAATCCCAGCTTTTTCCACGGCGTATTAACCACAACGGCCTTTTCTCCGGGCTGCATAATGGCACTTTCCTGATGAGATTCCCCGTTGGGCAAATCAACATCAAATAGATGCATTTTATCATATGAGGCCATGAGCTGCCCGGTATCGCTAAACAAAAAACTGCGATTAGCAAGCTTGCCATTATCCAGCTTCACCTTCATAGAACCAACCAAAATCCAGACAGACAATTCTTTGGCCAAAAAGGAAAAAGCGGGAAGCCCCGGATGTTCACCCACAAGAGGAGCTGTTTCCAACGTCAGCTCAGGAGTTTTTCTAATAAAATCCGTATTTTCAGGCGTTGTAATAAATTCTGCCCCTGCCGCTGCTGCTTCCCGGATATGAACAGCAGCCTGTTCCAGATTTTCTTCTATATGCTCACTACTATTAAGCTGAACACATGAAACCGTGACACTAACCGACATATAAGACCTCGTCTAACTTTCCCTGATCCTCCAGCGCGTGAATATCATCGCACCCGCCAATGAGGACATCATCTACAAAAATTT
>JALEGH010000055.1 GCA_022763065.1 Alphaproteobacteria bacterium | reverse complement strand
GTCCCCGATATCAAGCGCCATCCTGTCATGAGGTTTTTGAGGATAATCATATTCGTCTTCACCTGTTTGAACAAACTCAGGCAAGAGCCAACCCTGAATCTTGCCTCCTGCCTCAAGCGCAGCAAGCGACACAACCCCCATTAGTCCTCTCGATCCACCACCATAGACAAGTTCTGTTGATCTCTCTGCCAGTCCTCTTCCGAGATTTTCTGCCATTTGAGTCCATTTCTGATGTCGTTCATTATTATTATCCAAACTGGAAGAGGTATAAACGGCCGCAGCCTCATAATAGCGCTCAGTAGCCACCACAGCACAAAAATTTTTCGTTACCATTTGATTCTCTCCTTAAGTTAACAAAGCAGATACACTACCCACCCGCATTATACACCAATACATAAATTATGTTAAATTTTTCTTAAAAAGACAATTGCTTTTGGAAAGTTAACGGCGTATAAATGTTACGAATCAATGATTTAAGGAAAAAAATGGCAAAAGAAGATTTAATGGAGTTTAAGGGGGTGGTCACGGAAATCCTTCCCAATGCTATGTTTCGCGTGAAGCTTGAAAATGATCACGAAATTCTGGCGCATGCCGCCGGTAAAATGCGTAAACACCGGATCCGCGTCCTTCAAGGGGATAGCGTGACTGTTGAGATGACTCCCTATGATCTGACAAAGGGCCGTATTACCTACCGTGAAAAATAGGCCGGTTTCCTTTGACTTCCCCAAATTCCGCCCCCCTTATTTTAGCCTCCGCCTCACCGCGCCGTATAGAGCTCCTCAAACAAGTCGGCATCACACCGGATCAGATTATTCCGGCGAACATTGATGAGACGCCATTAAAGGGCGAAAAACCGCCTCATCTTGCCTTGCGCCTGTCTAAAGAAAAAGCCGGGCATATCGCCGCTTCTCATGCGAAAAGTTATATTCTGGCCGCGGATACAGTTGTTGCCTGCGGGCAGCAACTACTGGACAAACCGGATGATGAAGAACAAGCGCGGGAATATCTGACCAAACTCTCCGGCAGACGGCATCAGGTTTATGGTGGCATTACACTTATTGATCGGGCGGGCCGTATCTCTCAGAAAAAAGTAAAAACTCTGGTGCAATTTAAATCCCTCACAGCCAAAGAAATATCCCATTATATCGAAAGCCGGGAATGGGAAGGAAAGGCCGGCGGATACGGTATTCAGGGGCATGCAGAAGGTTTTATCAAATTTCTTTCGGGCTCCTACAGCAATGTGGTGGGATTATCATTATATGATACACTAGCCTTGTTAAGATCGGGTGGGTATAGGGCATGATTGATATATTGGTAGATGAGCTGGAAGGAAGCCTTTGGGTTGCCACGATTGATGATAACAAGCTCATTGGGCTGGAAATTGATCCGGCGGAAGAAGAGGTACGCTGGGGCTCCATTTATTGGGGACGGGTGACCCGCATAGATAAGACGCTAGACGCAGCTTTTATTCTCCTTGATGAAGACGGCAATACCGGCATTCTCCACAATGCGGATGTTCGCATTGCCGATAGTAAAGGAAATATTCAAAAAGGCGGAGATCAGGCCATCGGCAAAATGCTCTCCCCCGGTCAGATGATTACCGTACAGGCCAAAAGCGGTTATCTGCCCCGTCCCTATGGTGACGATCTGACCTATGAGGATAAGAGCGTGAAGCTCAGCATGGATATTACCCTACCCGGACGGCATTTGATTTATGCGCCGCTGATGCATGAAAACAGAATTTCCAAACGGATTCATAATGCGAAACAGCG
Organism: Alphaproteobacteria bacterium; assembly: GCA_022763065.1. Lineage (GTDB taxonomy): Bacteria > Pseudomonadota > Alphaproteobacteria > Micavibrionales > Micavibrionaceae. The sequence continues at coordinate 3,269 of JALEGH010000055.1, read as the reverse complement.
TAAACAGCTCTTGAAAATGATAGATAATGTCGAAAATATTCAAGGGTGCATTTTACGGGCCTCGGCCGCCAATACCCAAACAGATGTTTTGATCCGTGAGAGCAAAATCCTCAAAGAAATCTGGAACCAGCTTCAAAGTTTTTTTGAAGGTGATAGTCCCAAACTCATTATGTTAGGGCCTGATGCGGTGCAGCGTACCTTAGGGGATTATGCCCACCGGACAATCAAGGCGATTGAAATTGTAACGATGGAGCAATATCAGGAAGTGGAGGAATGGTGTGAAATTTACGCCCCCGATCTGGTCACCAAGGTCACACCGGTTGAAATTCCCGATCAGGAACTTGATCTCGGACTGTTTGATTACCGTGATATGCTGGATGCCATCGAAAATCTGTTTCAGCCCTATGTCATTTTACCTTCTGGCGGGAATTTGATTATTCAGGAAACGTCAGCCCTGTGCGCGATTGATGTGAATAGAGGCGGCGACAAGCGTTCTTCTCTTGATGTTAATTTGGAAGCCATTGAAGAAATTGGCCGCCAGATGCGCCTGCGTAATCTGGGAGGTATTATTCTGGTAGATTTGCTAAAAACATCAGATAAAAAGGAAAAAACTAAGATCACAAACGCCCTAAAAGCCATCACCCAAAAGGACCCCTGTACGCTCCAAATTCATGGCCTGACCAAGCTGGGGCTGGTCGAAATGACCAGAAACCGCCGGACTCCGCCCCTGCAGGAACGGCTGGATCTGGCGCTTGATTAATATGACTAAAATTTCCAGAATTTAAGCCCTAAGGGGACTGGACAGAAGGCTTACTTTATCCTATAAGCCCTAGGTTGTTTTCGTTTTTTCGAAAATGTCTTTTTTAAGCCCGGGTAGCTCAGTGGTAGAGCAGAGGACTGAAAATCCTCGTGTCGGCAGTTCAATTCTGCCCCCGGGCACCATCTTTAATAGCATTTTCCTGGTAGCCCTCTATCTTTTCAATATAAGAAAATCTTTGAGGTAACCCTTCCGTTAAGATCATTATCGTCGCGATGAAGAGTAAACAAGTAGCTATACAAGCTGAGAGCAGGAATATACGCCCTTTTTCTTTGAGAAACTCTCTATCCCGGAAAGGGGTTTCAACATACTTCCACGTAAAAACAGACAAGGTAAACGATAATATAATTGCACCAAATGAGATTGCTAGGGGGAGTGATTCACCAAACAAATAATGAGAAAATGTAAATGCAGGCCAATGCCACAAATAGAAAGAATAAGAACATAGCCCTATAAAAACAAATGGCTTCCAACTTAAAACCCTGCCAATAACGACTGCTTTATCTTGGTTACAATATATAAGCAGTCCTGCCCCTATACAGGGGTATAAGGCATGGAAGCCAGGAAATATACCTATAGTTCCGGTATTAAAAAATGAAACGGCATAAATAATAAGCCCTATACCTAGAATGCTTCCCAAATTTGCAACAGCCCTACTTTTTAGCTTAGGTAAAAAACCAACCGCCAATAATGCCCCGACAAGTAGTTCCCAAATTCTCACTGGTGTCCAGAAAAAGGAACCTGAAATGCTATAATGCCCAGCCCAAAAACTGAAACAAAACGATATAAACGCCAATAAGAGTAAAACGGCTATATATTTTCCTTTCAAAAATCGGTGAATTAACAACAAACAAACAGGAAAAAAAATATAAAACTGTTCTTCTACAGATAATGACCAGGTATGAAGAAATGGATTAAGGTCTATGATGACATCAGGATGTGCTACTCCGCTTCCGAAAAAAAAGTTAGATACAAAATAAATAACTGCAATAAGGCTATATCCTAAATATTTCAGCTCAACCGGAGAAAAAAGAAACAGGCAAACTATTGTACTTGTAATGCAAACGGTATAAAGAGCTGGCAGAATCCTTCGAATACGTCGTTCATAAAAAGATTGTATGGAAAAACTGCCTGCTTTCAGGTCATTTAAAATGATTGAGGTAATCAAAAAACCGGAAATCACAAAAAAAACATCAACACCAACAAAACCGCCAGTAAATACATTAAAATCTGCATGAAAAAAACTACCGACAAAACTGCAAGTGCACGCAAACCATCAATATCGGCCCGATATTTCATAGATATATGAAATAATTAATAAATTGTTTCGTCAATAAAAATTAAATCTATTTCGCCTTCTTCCTCACCTAGAAATTAAAAACCCCCGTATTGGCAGTTCAATTCTTGAGAAAAATGGTGACCGCGCAGGGATTCGAACCCGCACATCGCGCTTTGCGCGCATGTGCTTCTTTAAACATTAAGGGTTCGCAAACCACATCGCAAAAACCCAAAACATTTACCGAAATTAAATTCTTGAGAAAATGGTGACCGCGCAGGGATTCGAACCCTGGACCTACTGATTAAAAGTCAGTTGCTCTACCAACTGAGCTACGCGGTCACTCAATAAAGAAAATTTGAACAGAGATGCCCCCCGCCAAACGAACGCAAGTTTTACCGTAACCTGCCTGAACTTTCAAGCGTAAAACGACTTAGAAGCCCTATTTTCGCTTCTGATCAAGGGCCTGTAGGGTGTATGTGGTCACAAAATCCTCTACTTCACCGCCCAAAGCATGAATTTCCTTGATAAATGAAGAGGATACAAACTGCCATTTATCTGCGGCCATCAGGAAAACTGTCTCAATTTCGGGTGCCAAATGAAGATTCATACCCGTCATCTGAAACTCATAGTCAAAATCCGACACTGCGCGCAAGCCCCGAAACACGCATACCGCGCCCTTTTCCTGCGCATAATCCACCAACAGCTTGCTGAAAGACTCGACCTCAATATCGCAATGTAACTCACTCATCATGTCTTGAATATCTTGAGTCACCAGCTTAAGGCGTTCCTCATGCGTAAAAAGCGGGTTTTTACCGGCATTTTCAGCCACACCAATAATCAAGCGGTCCACAAGCTTGCTCGCCCGTTTAATAATATGCAAATGCCCCTTGGTGATCGGGTCAAAAGTTCCGGGATATATGCCTATACGCTCTTTTATCATGGATATATTTTTATCACCAAGACACCAAGGCACCAAGTTTTTTTACGACAACATCTATTGCAGCCTCGCTCACGCAAAGACCGCTAAGAAGACACAAAGGTTTTTTAGTTTTTATTGAAAATAGACAGTGTCAATTACCCTTTAGCCAACAGAACGATACTAGCAATTGCTAACAACAGCCCCGTTGAAGTTCGCAAATCTATTTTCTCTCCTAAAAGCAAAACACCAACTCC
>JALEGH010000054.1 GCA_022763065.1 Alphaproteobacteria bacterium | reverse complement strand
GATAGTCCGCGTAAATTATTCAGGGTTATGCTGACAAAAGTATGGTGTAACGGAACGGTTGAAGACCCAAAGACAGGATTGCACTTGGATCAAAGATTTGAAGTGCCTATTATTCAAGATAGTGCCGCTTATATTCGGCGATATTTAGGTGATCCTGTTGTGAGTTAGGTCAAAATATGAGGCTACTCATTCACGTCCCATTGGTGACGGCCGAGGGGAGTAAACTCTTCCCCTTCCGGAATACGGCGGGAGCGGGAATTGCCGGAGAGCCAATCAAGAATACTGCCAAAGCTATTTTCTTCTTCCATTTCGGCGTCATGTAAAATTCGCTCCAGTAAATTATCAAAGCCGCCGGTTTCAAAACCTTCCGCTTCTACATCAACTTCCATCGAATGTTCAGAAAAATTGTTATAGGCGTATCCGCCTTGTCTTTGTGCGGTGCTCATCACTTCGCGCCAAACTTGTGCAGGACCGGAGCCACCGGTCAAGCGTTTGGTCGGGGAGTTATCATCATTCCCCATCCAGATGGCACCGGCATATTTGCTGGAAAAGCCAATGAACCATGCGTCACGGAAGTCTTGGGAGGTTCCGGTTTTGCCTGCTACTGGAAAACCTGTTATGGCGGCCCGGCCTGTACCGTTTAGGATCACGGATTGCATCATCGCGGTGAGCTGTTTGACATCAGAGGTGGCGACAACTTGGCGCGCCTTACGTGGCCTTTGATATTCGTAGAGTACTTTATCACCGTTCTTTGTGGTAATACGGCGAATAGCATAAGGTTCGACCGCCATGCCGCCGCGCCCCAAAGCAGCGTAAGATGTTGCCATCTGGATCATGGGCACACCTGTGCTCCCCAAGGCAAGACTTAAATCCGGCTCTAGATGTGCGGTGATCCCTAAACGTCTGGCTAGACCAATCGCTTGGTCAGGGCCAACTTCGCGCATAAGGTTGACGGCTACTGTGTTTAGGGAAAGGGTGAGTGCCTCATAAAGCGTGACTTCACCGTAATACTCATGACCAAAATTTTTCGGGCGGTAGCGGCCTTTTTCAATAGGCTCATCGACAATGAGAGAGTTTAAATCCCACCCATTTTCAATTGCCGCCAGATAGACGATAGGTTTGAAAGAAGAACCGGGAGGGCGAACGGAATCAATCACGCGGTTAAATTCGCTTGTGCCGTAATCTTTTCCACCCATGAGGGCCACAACTGCACCGTCCAAGCGCAAGACAATGCCTGCTCCTTGCTCGACATTGCGTTCAGTGCCGTAGCGCAAAATTGCTTTGGTAAGGGCTTGCTCCATTTCATCTTGCACATTCTGATTGAGCGTTGTTTCGACCAAAATATCTTCTTCTATAGGGCCGATGAGTGCTTCAATCTGGCGTACAACATAATCGGTGAAATAGCGTACTGATTCACCACTTGAGGGTTTGCGGCGCGGTGCGGGCGGAAGGGCACGGTATTTATCAATTTCATCTTCCGCAATGTAGTTTGCCTCAATCATGGCATTTAAGACGACCTTTGTACGTTGGGCGGATTTGGTGGGATTGGCGCTGGGGGAATAACGCGAGGGAGCCTTCAACAGTCCGGCGATTGTTGCGGCTTCACGCACGTTAAGCTCATGCGCGCTTTTGTTAAAATAAGCACGCGCGGCCGCGTCAATGCCGTAAGCTCCATTGCCCAGATAAACCCGGTTCAAATAAGCGCTTAAAATTTCATCTTTGGTCAGCTCGCTTTCCAGTTGAAAGGCAAGGATGAGTTCCTGAATTTTACGCTTGATGGTCCGCTCCCGGCTTAAGAACAAATTTTTGGCGAGCTGTTGGGTAATGGTGGAGCCGCCCTGCACAAAGCCGCCGTGCCTGATATTCACGACAAAGGCACGGGCAATGCCTTTAAGGTCCATACCAAAATGGTCGTAAAAGCGGCGGTCCTCAATGGCCAGAACCGCTTGCGTCACATGTGAGGGCAGAGTGGTAACATCAACAATTTTACCTTTTAGATCGCCATAACGGTCGACCACTTCACCGTTACTGGCCTTGATGATGATGGTCGGGCGGCGCTCAAACACCATGCTTTTGGTGATGTTCGGCAATTCACTTGTATACCAAAAGAGCAGAAGCGCCAAACCAAGCCCCAGCCAGATTGCGCTCACAAATCCCCATTTAAAAGCGAATTTTACGAGGGCAGCGAACCATCCGCCTTTTTGTTTTGAAGCGAATTTTTTACGTGCCTTTTTCGATGCTTTTTTAGCAGATTTTCTGGTTGTTTTTTTTGCCATTTCTTTGGTCTATCTCATGTGCCCTAAGCCAATTCCCGCAAAGGTGAACTAGCTTATAGGCATAACTATGGCAAAAGTCTAGAATTTATGTGACGGTTGGAGCTTTTGTATTTTTTCTTTTGGAAGAGCTGCCGTTGTTTGGATCACGTGGAACGAAACCAATCTTTCCTTCAAGATAGCCTGCGTGCATGGCGCCAAATGGCTTACCGGTGCCTAATCCCCATGCATCTGCGACTATTACGCCAAGGGCGATGGGAGCCAGAACATCCGTTGCCGTTTTAACAGCAGCAACGCCCGCCCATTTTGCTACCGCGGCAGAACCATAAACGAGGTAATAGGAATCATTAACCAGAAGATTAGTTTCTTTTTCTTTTTGGGCACCGGATGCTTTATTGAATAATGCCGCAGTGTATCCTGCTATCCATCCTGCTCCCCAACTTGGAGATAAAAGAACGCGGCTTAACGTGCTTTTGGCGTTATAATCCTGAATAATTTTTGCGTCGTTTTGTGACATATTGAAACTCTCTTTTGCGCTGTTTTTTATTAACATAACGTAAAGAGAGAGAGAGTTGTCAATATGTTTCCATATTTTTTCCTACGTGCAATCCAACCAGTAGCGGCGCATGGCGGGGAAGCGGTCCGTGGCTGTGGTTTCGTCTTCAAGCTCACCGCCACAAGCTTCTACGGCCTGAATGCAGCGCTCTTTGTCCGGGGCGACGGTGATGAGGGCCTTGTCTATCCCTAAATAATTGATGATGGGAATGGCCTTTTGCAGGATTTTCTGGCCAAAGCCTTTATCGCGCATGGAAGGGCGGATGACGAAATGCACATGCCCGCCCCATTTTTCCAAATGCCAGTTGAGGCGATGGCGGATATCCACGGTGCCGATATAGTCTTTATCCTTGACCAGCCAGACGACTGTCTCGGGCACCGGCTCCACCCAATCCTGATAGGGCTGGTGCGGGTAGCCTTTTTCGGCGCCCAGCTCTTTGACGAAATCTTCGAAATCCGCATCGAGCAGGGCAATATCCTGATAAAGATAGCGCCCTTCCGCGTGATATTCTTCTAAAGCTTGGAGGTAGCTTTCTTTATAATCAATGGCTGGTCTGACTAATTTTGAGGCGGACATAATAAAACCTAATATAAATTGTTTTGGTGGTGTACTAAAGAAGGAAGAGGGATGCAAGTCCCAAAAATCCGAAAAATCCAACAATATCTGTGACCGTTGTTAGAAGAACGGTGGAGGACAGGGCGGGATCGCTGCCCATTTTGTCCAAGAATATCGGAATCCCGGCACCGCAAAGGCCAGCGACTATCAAATTAATGATCATGGCCACACCAATGACAATGCCCAGCATTGGGCTTGTAAACCAGAGCGTAGCAATAACTCCGATAATGAGAGCAAAGCCGATCCCATTGAGCGTGCCGACAATAGTTTCCTTCCAGATGACACGAAACATATTGGTGCTTGATAGCTCCCGCGTGGCGAGCGCACGCACAGCAACGGTCAGGGCTTGCGTGCCTGCATTTCCGCCCATGGAGGCGACAATCGGCATGAGAACGGCGAGCGCGACAATTTCCTCAATCGTGGCATCAAAGAAGGAAATGATGATCGACGCGGCAATGGCAGTCAGGAGATTAATGAAAAGCCAGCGAAAGCGGCTCCCCGTGGTGGACAGCACAGCGCGGTAAAGGTCGCTTGTGCCTTCTAGACCTGCGAGCTTCAAGATATCTTCTTGTGCCTCCTCATCAATTACATCAATAATGTCATCGACAGTAATGACACCAATCAGGCGGTCATCTTGATCAATAACGGGGGCGGAATGTAGCCCCTCACGCCGGAAAAGGTGAGTCACTTCCTCCTGATCCATATCTGCGGGAACAGTATGAAGTTCGTCCAAAGTGAGGTTTTCCATTTTCTCTGCCCGTTTGGAGCGTAAAATCCGGTCCAATGGTACCTCGCCCAGCACGTGGTAGGTTGGGCTAATGACAATAATGTCGGAAAATTCTGGTGGCAGGTCATTGGCGGCGGCGCGTAAATAATCAATCACTTTGCCGACGGTCCAAAATTGAGGAATAGCGACATATTCACGCTGCATGAGACGGCCTGCACTATCTTCGGGGAAGGTGAGGCCTTCTTCAATCGCAACACGCATTTTGGCGGAGAGGTTGCGGATGATCTCTTGCTGGAACTCTTCATCCAGATTTTCGATGAGCTCAAGGGCATCATCGCTTTCCAGTTCGGCAACAATTTTGGCAACCGCCTTTGGCCGCATCAGGGAAAGCGTGGATTTTCTCAGCTCCGGGTCCAGATAGGAAAACACATGTGGATCAATACGCGCCAACTTGTTTTCAAGTAAGGCGCGCCTGTCATCGGCAGAGATTTTTTGTAAGAGCTCGGCGGTATCAGGAATTCCTAGATCGTGAATGAAATCCAGATGGGTGGTGTTCTCACCATCGTGAAGCACATCTAGAAATTCCGCAATGGCGTCATCGCTCAGTCCTACGGAAGAGCTGTTTTCTTCAATCGCAGGGTGAGCGACTTCATTTACCATTTAAGCGGCCTTTTTCTTCTTGGCTTTCTTTGTTGTTTTTGAAGCTGTTTTTTTACCCGTTTTTTTCTGCGTCTTGGCGGCGTTTTGGGCTTCCACGCTGACCAAGGCGGTCATGTTCAAAATACCGCGCGCGGTGACAGCCGGTGTAATAATGTGGGCCGGTTTATTAACCCCTAAAAGAAGCGGGCCGACCGGAATGCCGTCTCCTAGAATTTTAAGCATGTTAAAGGAGATGTTGGCCGCATCAATATTGGGCATAATGAGGAGATTAGCCTCTCCATTCAATGTCGTATTGGGCATGATGTTGTCGCGCACATTCGGAGAAAGAGCGCTATCGGCATGCATCTCACCATCAATGATGAGTTTGGGAGCGCGTTTTTTAATATCTGCACAAGCCTCACGCATTTTACGCGCACTTTCATTATTATGTGTCCCGAAATCAGAGTGGGAGAGGAGAGCAACTTTAGGCACCAGCCCGAAACGCTTCACACGCTCCGCAGCTAACAAAGTCATTTCCGAGATTTGTGCCGCGCTCGGGTCAGGGTTCACATGGGTATCACAGACGAAATAGGTGCCCTTATCCGGAATGATGAGAATGCGCAAAGCCGCAGCCGTTTCCACTCCCTCACGTAAGCCTATGATATTTGTAATATGTCGGTGGTGTTTTTGGTAGGCACCAATATGACCGCAGATAAGCGCGTCGGCTTCGCCTTTATGCACCATGAGTGAGGCGATGACGGTTGTATTGGTCCGTACCACATTTTTGGCGCGTGAGGGGGTAACCCCTTTGCGCTCCATAATGGAAAGATAACTTTCCCAATAATCACGGTATCTGGGATCGTCCTGCGGATCGCAGAGCTCAAAATCTTTATCAATCTCCATGCGCAAACTCAGGCGCTCAATACGGTTCAAGACCACATCACGCCGCCCGATCAGGATGGGTTTAACGAAACCTTCATCCAGTGCCATTTGAACGGCGCGCAGGATATTTTCTTCTTCCCCTTCGGAGTAAGCAATGCGCATAGGCTTTTTCTTCGCCTCTGCAAAAACGGGGCGCATGACGGACTGAGAGTGGTGATGAATTTGTCCTAATTTTTGACGATAGGCGTCAAAATCCTTGATAGGTCTCGTGGCGACACCGCTTTCCATCGCGGCTTTGGCCACGGCAATGGGAAGGTCAACCCCCAAACGCGGGTCAAATGGTTTGGGAATCATATATTCCGGCCCGAACTCCATTGTTTCACCGGGGTAAATGGCGGCCACTTCTGGTGTGACTTCTTTGCGGGCGAGGGCGGCAATCGCATTCACACAGGCGATTTTCATTTCTTCATTAATGGCTGTGGCACCCACATCCAGCGCACCTCGGAAAAGGTAAGGGAAGCACAGCACATTATTGACCTGATTGGTGAAATCGGATCGTCCTGTGCAGACAATAGCGTCCGATTTTCCTTTCAAGGCTTCATCGGGCATAATCTCAGGAGTAGGGTTGGCCAGTGCCATGATAAGCGGTGCGTCGGCCATTGTCTTGACCATTTCTTTACTCACCATATTGGGTCCCGAAAGACCTAGGAAAATATCGGTGCCTTCCAGTGCATCATCAAGTGTGCGGGCATTGGTTTTTACGGCATATTTCTCCTTATAAGGATCCATGCCTTCCTTGCGGCCTTTATAGATCACACCGCTACGGTCACATACCGTAATGTTATCCTTTGGCAGGCCAACCTCGACAAGTAAGTTAAGACAGGCCATCGCCGAAGCTCCTGCACCATTAGCCGTCAATTTGACCTTTTTGATGTCGCGCCCTTGAATTTTGAGCCAATTGGTAAAGGCTGCCGCCACGATAATCGCCGTTCCATGCTGATCGTCATGGAAAACGGGAATATTCATGCGCTCTTTGAGGCGTTTTTCAATCTCAAAACATTCAGGAGCCTTGATATCTTCGAGGTTAATACCACCAAAGGAGGGCTCAAGTGCTGCAACCGTATCGACAAATTTATCAATATCGGTCTCATCCACCTCCAGATCAAAGGAATCAATACCGGCAAATTTCTTGAAAAGAACCGATTTTCCTTCCATCACCGGCTTGGAGGCCAGTGCCCCGATATTGCCCAGCCCCAACACAGCCGTCCCATTGGAGATAACAGCCACGATATTCCCGCGGGAAGTGTAATCCAGCGCTTTTAAAGGGTCTTTTTCAATCTCCTCACAAGGTACCGCTACACCGGGGGAATAAGCCAGAGCGAGATCTCTTTGCGTTTCCAACTGTGTGGTCGGCTTCATCGAGATTTTACCGGGGTTTGGCTGGCGATGGTAATTCAAGGCAGCCTGTCTCATATCTTCTTTTTTGCTCATGAGTTTCCAATGTCCTTCATGTGGTTAGCGGGGATAGGAGATATCAAAATACGAAGATGATGATAACACAAGGGAATTTCATGTCACCTGCGATTATATGTGGTGATAAAATGTGCAGAAAACGATACGATAGTCGATGGTGCGGCCGAGAAGAGTCGAACTTCCCGCATTGCGCGCTTGCGCGGCAATGCTCGTTTTAAGTGGTGGAAGTATACTCCACCGAACATTGAAAAGGCTTTTACCGGTAATTATATTATTGTGATTGGTGCGGCCGAGAAGAGTCGAACTTCCACGGGATTATCTCCCACAGCGACCTCAACGCTGCGCGTCTACCATTCCGCCACGGCCGCATACCGTAAATCAAAAGAACTCAAGGTCGAGGGACTTGGTATCAAATAAATATATAAGGCGCAAGTATTCTTGTTGCTTTTTAGGGGCTTACTTGCCATTTTTGAGATTATGAGCCAAGGGGTCGAATGGAAGGTGAGCGCGCAACCTATTGCGTATTTGGAAGCGGTGCAGGCGATGGAGAGCCGCGTGGCGGCTATTCGTGGAGAAAAGGCACCGGAGTTGGTTTGGCTGCTAGAGCATCCCCCGCTTTATACGACGGGAACCAGTGCGCAAGAGTCTGATTTGCTAAATCCGACATTTCCTGTTTTTGAAACAGGAAGGGGCGGGCAATATACTTACCACGGTCCGGGGCAGTTGGTGGCCTATGTAATGTTGGATTTAAGAAAACGTTCTCAAACTCCTGATATTAAAAAATATATTTGCAATCTTGAGCAATGGATAATTAATACGCTTCAGCAATTTGATATTCAGGGTGAACGTCGTACAGGGCGTGTAGGTATTTGGGTGAATGAGGACGATCATCGTCTTTGTGAAACTCGACGGAACGAAGTGGCGGATGACGGCTTCACAAATAAAGACTCAAAAATCGCGGCTATTGGCGTGCGGGTACGGCACTGGGTGACCTATCACGGGGTTTCGATTAATTTAAATCCGGATTTGTCGCATTTTGATGGGATCGTGCCTTGCGGTATTAGCGATGCGGGCGTGACCAGTTTTGAAGCTTTGGGTGTAAACGTTACGCGCGAAGAATTGCAGGCGCAGTTACAATCACAATTTTCCAAAATTTTTGAAAACTGAGTTCTCTTTCTCTTTTCCTTTTTGCCAAGTGGAGTATAGTCTATGTCGCATAATTATTAAGGAAAGAGTAAAATCATGCATGATCTCAAATATATCCGTGACAACCCGAAAGGTTTTGATGCCGCGATGGAACGCAGAGGGCTAGAGGGGCAAAGTGAGGCGATCTTAAAGCTTGATATGGAGCATAGGGGTGTTCAGACCGAGCTTCAGGAGTTGCAGCAAGAGCGCAATGAGACCTCTAAAGAAATTGGCAAAATCAAGAGTTCAGGCGGTGATGCATCTGCGGCGATGGAGGCGGTGGCTGCGCTTAAAAATAAAATGGGCGAGCTGGAAGAGCGCGAGCGTACGCTGGGCGAAAGCTTGAACCAGCATTTGGCAGGTCTACCCAATATCATGGACGCCGATGTGCCGGACGGCGTCGATGAGGATGAGAATGTTGAAATTCGCAAATGGGGTGAGCCGGGTGATTTAGGCGGAAAAGCCAAGGAGCATTTTGAGATTGGTGAAAATCTTGGCATGATGGATTTTGAGCGTGCGGCAAAGCTTTCGGGCAGCCGCTTTGTGCTTCTTCAAGGTGGACTTGCAAGGTTAGAGCGCGCGATCGCACAATTTATGCTTGATACGCAAACCGGGGAGAATGGTTATACTGAAGTTTCTCCGCCCTTGATGGTGCGTGATCAAACAATGTTTGGTACTGGGCAACTACCAAAATTTGGTGAGGATTTGTTTAAGACAACGCGCGGCGACTGGCTTGTTCCTACGGCGGAAGTTCCGCTTACAAATATTGTGGCAGATGAAATTGTTGATCCAGCGAGCTTGCCTAGGCGCTATACGGCTTTTACACCCTGTTTCAGGTCTGAGGCCGGAAGTGCGGGGAAGGATACGCGCGGTATGATCCGTCAGCACCAGTTTTATAAGGTTGAGCTGGTGTCTGTGACCAAGCCTGAAGACAGCGCGGCGGAGCATGAACGTATGACGGGGTGTGCGGAAGGTATTTTGCAAAAGCTGGAACTGCCCTATCGTGTGGTCACACTTTGCAGTGGTGATACGGGTTTTGGGGCGCGTAAGACCTATGATATTGAGGTCTGGTTGCCGGGCCAAGACCGCTACCGTGAAATTTCAAGCTGTTCCAATTGCGGTGATTTTCAAGCGCGCCGCATGAATGCTAGGTTCAAACCCGAAGGGGAGAAGAAAACACAGTTTTTGCATACGCTCAATGGTTCTGGCCTGGCGGTGGGGCGTACCCTTATCGCGGTGATGGAGAATTATTACAATCCCGATGATGGCTCGATTACAGTACCGGAGGCTCTTAAGTCCTATATGGGTGGGATGGATAGAATTACCAAGGCCTAGATTTAAGCATAAAACTGGACAAGATTCGTCATTCTTGGCACAATGGTCGTATCTTTTTCATCTCTTAAGTTCTTTTAAGGGAAATGCATCTCATGAACGCCTCAATGGTTACTGCACAAAATAAAATAATCAAGCTCCTTATGGCGTTGCGCCGTAACGGGATCACTGGTGATCAGGTGCTCTCGGCGATTGAGCGTGTGCCGCGTACGCATTTTATTCCTGATGCTATGATGGATCAGGCTTATGAGGATATTGCGGTGCCGATTGGGTTGGGACAGACCATATCTCAACCCACCGTTGTTGCAACAATGACGCAAGCGCTAGAATTGAATGATCGTCATAAAGTTCTTGAAATTGGGACTGGGACTGGATACCAAGCCTGCGTATTGTCAAAAATTTGCCGCCGTGTCTACACAATTGAGCGCCATACTGAATTACATGAGATTGCCGAGAAAAACTTCAAGGAGCTGGGTGTTCGCAATATCACGGCCATTTGCGGTGACGGGATGAAGGGCTGGCCGCGTATTCACGGTATTGATCAGGCCCCGTTTGATCGCATTATTGTGACCGCAGCAGCTAGCAATAAACCGCCTCCTTCCTTGATGGAGCAGCTCCATATTGGTGGGATTATGATCGCACCGGTTGGTAAGGCGGGGGCGCAGATGCTCAAGCGTTATAAGAAAGAGGCGGATGATACCTATTCGGTTAAGGACTTGATGCCGGTGCGGTTTGTGCCGCTTTTGCCTGATATTGCCAGTGGTGAAGAGTTACGAGAAGTTGAGGAGGTGCTGGCGTGAGAAAACCCCTCTTAATTTCGGCGACTATTTTATCCTTAGGTGTTGCGGCATGCGGCACTCAAAATCCTGCCCCTTATAATACTTATGGTACGAGTAAGGGCGCGGGGAGTGTTGGAATACATACTGTGTTGAAGGGCGATACGCTTTATACAATTGCAAAGAATTATCAACTCCCCATGCGTGAGATTATTACGCTGAACCATATCGAAGCGCCCTATGTCCTGAATGCAGGTTTTCGGATGAAGCTTCCCACTCCTAATGAACATCAGGTCAGGGAAGGTGATACGCTCTCTTCTATTGCGCAGATGTATGAGCTGAGTGTAAATCGCTTGGCGAATTTAAACTCTCTGTCATCACCGTTTCGTATTACCAAGGGGCAAATATTACGCTTGCCAACCTCGATGACGGGAACAAGTGTTGCTCCTGCGGTTCATACAAATTCTGCTGTGGTAACACCAAGTGCAAAACCGCAGATAAGAATGCAAAAAGCTTCCGCAACGGCGCGGGCGAGCGCTCCACGTGCTATTCCCAAAAGTCATACACCGAAAATGTCGGGCTCTGGCCGTTTTATGAAGCCGGTGGAGGGGCGTGTTATTTCATCTTATGGCCCGAAAGCGGATGGTCTTCACAATGACGGGATCAATATCAAGGCTGCGCGCGGCACTCCTGTACGGGCGGCGGAAAACGGGATTGTTGTTTATACGGGTGATGATTTGGAAGGCTACGGAAATCTCGTTCTTGTGCGCCACGATAAAGGTATGATGAGCGCTTATGCGCATTTGGATAAATCGCTTATTAAGCGCGGCGAGAAGATCAAGCGCGGGCAGGCTATTGGCACGGTCGGTTCGACAGGGCAGGTCGATACGCCGCAGCTTCATTTTGAAATCAGGAAAGGGACAAAGCCTTTGGACCCCGCCAGATACTTGTAATTTTAACCAACTCAAAAACAACCAACCAGAAAGGAACAGTAAGATGAAAAAACTTTTAATAGCAGCAGCGATTGTGGGGGTGATGAGCGCTCCTATCATGGTGACATCCGCTATGGCGGAAGATGCCACAGCCGCAGTTGAAAGCACTGAAAAATCAGGAAACGGGTTTTTCAAAAAACGTATGGAACGTTTTAAGGAATGGCGTAATGCGACTCCTGAAGAGCGCAAAGCCATGAAAGAAAAACGTAAAGAGAGATGGGATGAGCGCAAGGAAAAATGGGAGTCTATGAGTGAAGAAGAAAGGGCGGCAGCGAAAGAAAAACATAAGGAGCGCAAGCAAGCACGTAGAGCAAAAGCCAAGGAGAAATACGAAACGCTCACAGACGAGCAAAAGGCCCGTGTTGATAAGCACCGCGCCAAAGTCAAAGAGCGCCGTCAGCATGTTCGTGAGAAGCGTCGTGATCACTGGAATAAATTAAACGACTAAAAATTCCTTTCTAGGCTACAAAAGCAGCTCCCATCTATTGTGGAGCTGTTTTTTTATTTGTGAACATTCACTTACATGATCTTGCCTTTATGTTGGAAGCCGTTATAGTCCGTGGGAATATTTAAAATCTTTAAGTAATAAAAAAGGAGCATGATTGATGCTGATTTCAATGGCTTATGCGCAAGAGATGGTTGCGGAAAATATAGATGTAATTGCAGATGCGCCGAGTGCGACGAACGCTTTTGCGTGGAATATGGGGATGATCATCATTTTGGTGGTGATGTTCTATATTTTGTTAATTCGCCCGCAACAAAAACGCTTTCAGGAACACAAGGCGATGTTGGATGGCCTTAAAAAGGGCGATAAAATTGTGACCAATGGTGGACTTGTCGGGAAGGTTGACAAGCTTTCCGGTGATGATGAAGTTATGATTGATTTGGGAAACAAGATCAAGGTCACAGCGATGCGTCACTCCATTCAGACGAAGGTCGAAAAAGATACGCCCAAAGCGGAAAAAGACACAAAGAAGAAGTAAGAGCTTTTAAATGCTTCACATTGCGCGTTGGAAAATAATTCTGATCTTGTTGGTATGTGCCTTTGGTGTGCTTTATGCCGCGCCGAATGTCATAGGAGCGGGTGTGCGTGGCTTTATTGCCGATAAGCTTCCCGGATTTGTACCGCATCAAACTGTGAATTTGGGGCTGGACCTTCAAGGGGGGTCCCACCTCTTGCTGGAGGTTGATCTGGATAGTGTGATGAAGGAGCGTTCCGAAACGCTGGTGAATTCCCTGCGTTCTGAGCTTCGTTCCGGTAAAATCGGTTATCGTCGTTTAAAGGCAATGGAGGGCGGTGTGCGTGTAAACTTGCGTGATGCCGGTGACATGGACGCCGTTAAAAAGGCTTTGCGTAAACTAAATAATGAGTTGTTGATTGAAACGCCGGATAAAACAACGCTTGAGGCGGTGTTTTCTGACATGGCGCTCAAAGAAATACGGGATCAGACCATTGATCAGTCAATAGAGATTGTACGCAGGCGAATTGATGAAACCGGCACGCGGGAGCCGGTGATACAGCGTCAGGGAGAGGACCGTATATTGGTACAACTTCCGGGGCTTGATGATCCGGCGCGGGTGAAGGATTTATTGGGTAAAACCGCAAAACTGACATTCCATTTGGTACAAAGTGAGGGGATGACAACAGGGCGTTCCAGTACTGCGCTCGTTTTACCGATGCAAGAAGATCCAGGCCAGACTTTGAGCCTCAACCGCCGCGCCGAAATTACCGGTGATATGCTGGTCAATGCGCAATATGCGCCCGATCAAAATGGTCAACCTGCGGTTACTTTTCGCTTTAATACGTTAGGGGCGAAGCGCTTTTGTGATTTGAGCCGTGAAAATGTAAACCGCCTTTTTGCGATTGTGTTGGACCGTGAAATTATCAGCGCGCCTGTTATACGTGAACCTATTTGCGGTGGACAGGGACAAATTTCGGGAAATTTCTCTTTGAAAGAAGCCAATGATTTGGCGCTCTTGCTTCGTGCTGGGGCTTTGCCTGCGCCGCTTGAGATATTGGAAGAGCGCACGGTCGGGCCATCTCTTGGGGCTGATTCAGTGGCGGCAGGGAAGATGGCAAGCCTGATCGCACTGGCGGCGGTCCTTGTTTTCATGTTGCTGCGTTATCGCCGTTTTGGCATTTACGCCAATGTGGCTTTGCTGGTCAATGTGGCTTTGATTTTTGGTGTGCTCTCAAGCCTTCAGGCAACGCTGACTTTACCGGGAATTGCGGGAATTGTGCTCACTATCGGTATGGCGGTGGATGCGAATGTCTTGATTTTTGAGCGTATTCGTGAGGAGCTTAAAAATGGCCGCACGCCCATGTCGGCGGTGGATGCCGGATTTTCACGCGCAATGGCGACTATTATTGATAGTAATTTAACCACGCTCATTGCCGCGATGATTTTGTTTTCCTTTGGTACCGGTCCGATTAAGGGGTTTGCCGTGACCTTGGCGGTCGGGATCGGAACATCATTTTTCTGTGCGATCATGGTAACGCGTTTGTTGGTGGTCACTTGGCTTTTAAAAACCAAGCCATCAGAATTGAAGATTTAAAGGCGGCTGTACGATGTTAAATTTTATATCAAGAGAAACCAATATTGATTTTGTCGGTAAGCGCTTTGTTGCGTTCGTTTTCTCTGCTGTTTTGTTGATTGGTGCTCTTGGCCTTCTAACGACCAAGGGTTTAAGCTTTGGTATCGATTTCACCGGTGGGACGCTGATTGAGGTGCGTGTATCGGAACAAGCACCGGACCTTGGGAGCTTGCGGCAATCTCTGAACTCTCTGGAGTTGGGGGCTATTTCCATTCAGGAGTTTGGTGCGCCCGATGATCTTTTGATCCGCCTACCGGAACAAGAAGGTGGAGCACAAGGTCAAAAAGTTGCCGTTGAAAAGATCAGGGCGACTTTGGATCAAAAATTTGAAACAGTGGATTACAGGCGGGTTGAATTTGTTGGGCCGCAGGTGGGAGAAGAACTCAAGAAGAAGGGACTATACGCGGTTTTATTCTCGATGTTCGGGATGTTGGTTTATATCTGGTTCCGATTTGAATGGCAGTTCAGTGTAGCAGCGATTGTGGCGCTTTTACATGATTCTATTTTGACTGTTGGGCTTTTTGCCTTGATGCAATGGGAGTTTAATTTGTCGACCGTCGCGGCGGTCCTTATGATTGCAGGTTATTCGATCAACGATACGGTGGTGGTGTTCGATCGTATTCGCGAGAATTTGCGTAAATTTAAAAAGATGCCGGTTTTTGAGCTATTGAATAAATCTATCAATCAGACACTTTCCCGAACATTGATGACCTCGATTACAACCCTTTTGGCGCTTTTGGCGCTTTGGGGCTTTGGCGGGGAGGTGATCCGCGGCTTTGTAAATGCTTTGATTTTCGGGATTTTGATCGGGACTTATTCATCCATATTTGTGGCCGCACCCCTTTTGACGTTTTTGAATATCCGTACTGGTAAAGTGCTCACAACAGAAGAAACGGCGTAAAAGAGGGCTTAAGGGGTTGTTTTTGCCTGTTTTTGCCTGTTAAATACTCACTATTATCATGTCACGTTAAAAGGGGTAAATTATGACGATACCAGCTAAATTTTTTCTTCTTACACTTATGGCGGTGGGCCTGTCCGCTTGTAGCTCAACGCAAGACGATGCCTATATGGGCAGCCGTGATGATATTATTGTGAAGAACCGCAATATGCCTGAGGCGGTGAAAGAAAAAGCGATAGAAGACGCGGAAAAAATGGCACGGGAAGAGGCCAATAGGGCGGTCCAACAGGCTGCGGCCAATGATCCTGTGACGACTTTGGATGAGGTTGCTGATGAGATGGCGCAGCCTTCTTTGGAGCCGATGGAAACAACGCAAATGGCCTCGGCTCCGGGTACAGAGACAGCAACAATGCAGCAGGAAAGTCCGGCGAGTGTAGCGCCGGCTGCTCCTGCAAATCTATCAGGGGACTTGCCGCCAAATGCGCGTCCGGGGGAATGCTATGCGAAGGTGCTTATTCCGGCGGTAACAGAAAACAGAACGGAGCGTGTGCAGATTTCCGAAGAGCGCAAGGTACTTGCCCGCATTGTGCCTGCCAAATATGATGTACAAACGGAGCGTGTGCTTGTGAAGGAGGCGCGCCAATATTGGAAGCAAGGGCATGGTCCGGTTGAAAAGGTCGATGCGACAACAGGACAGATTATGTGTTTGGTTGAGGAACCGGCGGTGTATAAAACAATTGAAAAGCGTGTTTTGGTAGAGCCGGAGCGTCCTGAATATAAGATGATTCCGGCGCAATTTGAAAATATTACAAGGAGTTACGTAGTAACACCAGAGCGTATGGAATGGCGCCGTATTTTGTGTGAAACAAATGTGACGCCATCCATCATCATTCGTATCCAGCAAGCTCTTCAGGCCAAAGGCTATAGTGTTGGTGCGATTGACGGACGTTTGGGAGCCAAAACCATGAATGCCATGACAAAATTCCAAGCGGCTAATGGCTTGGCCAAGCATGGTATTACCTATGAGACCTTGGAGTATTTAGGTGTGCCTCTGGCAGGTGCGGGAGCGTAAAGTCTTAATCAATGGATGTGACGCCGCTCGTTGCTAAGGGGCAACAAATTATACAATCTTACGCCGGTGGTACATTTCGTATCAGCGGCGTTTCTTATGAAGAAGCGGTTTTGGTATTCCCGCATGAGACATTTCTTTGGAGCGGTGTTGAAGAATTTCAGGACTTAACGTTTCAGTCTTTCGAACCTCTTTTATCTCAAGCGGATGGGATAGATGTTGTTTTACTAGGTACGGGAAAGACCATGCAGTTTTTTTCACCCAAGCTTCGTCAGGAGCTCAGCGCACAAGGCTTGGTTATTGATGTGATGGATACGGGCGCAGCGTGTAGGACTTACAATGTTTTGATGGCTGAAGGGCGACGTGTCGCGGCGGCTTTGTTGCCTGCTTAGTTCAAGGACGGGAGCATTTTCCGCGTAATCTTGGTGACCTGGCCTTTTTTCACAAAAAGAAATACTTTTTCCTATAATATTATTGACATAATAAAAAAAACTCACTATAACGGATACAGATGGTAGGTATTGCGGATCAATTAAATTTAAATTTTTGAAAGGGTCTACAAATGATAAAAATAAAAGACGCTCTTGATAGAGCAAAATCTCTTAACGGTCACTTGGATAAGTACGAGCAAGCACAAAAAGGGCAATCCGCACTGGGCGCGTGTCTTCAGGATGCATGGGTTGAGTATTGTGCAGATTTTTTCCCCGTGGATATGTCTCCGGGTATGAGCGACAGATTTTTTGCACGTGGCCGTGCAGAGTTTGCCTTGCGAATTGTGTGTGATGATATTGAGTTCAAATCTGATTCGTCTGGTAATGTTATAAAAGCCAGACGTACACCTCTTCGTGATTTGGATGATGATAATTGGACAATTGCAAACGTTCTTCAAAGAGCAAAGGATAAAGGGTTTAAGTTAAACCGCGATCAAAGAAGGTATCTGCAAGAGCTTAGTATTTAGGAACGTTATGTTCGGAATCAAAACGCACGGGACGTTTGTAGGCTTTCATCTCTTGCCTTGTAACATCTTGAACAGAGGTTGTTTTCCGATCGTCAGAGAGAACAACTTTTTTGAAATGAAGGCTTAACTTGCCGTTATCACTTTCATCATCAATGACAACAAAAAGGCCGCAGGGCTTTGTTTCATCGTTGATATCGTGTTGAACGATAGAGGGCATAATCAAATGCGTCATTTTTGCGCTTGTCTTTGTGGCGGGAGTTGTAGACAAAACAAAACGGTGCTCATGTCCGTGTAGGGTTAAGATATGAGACAAATCAAATTCTTGTAATTTCGCCTTGATAGGATCTGCACGGTCTTGATAGGCATAACCGACTTTATCATAGAGGGCAGGGTATCCCCGTTCTATGCGGTCAAAAGCCCAATGGCCTGCGAGAATAAGCGTATCGTGCTTTTCAATCTCACTCTTATGAACTTCAAGGCGGTTGGCCGCCTTCTTACTATATTCGTACAGCCATTTTTCACCAGTATGTCGGCAGCTTGGTTGTAAAATATAAGCAGGTAGAGTGTCTTCAATGTTAGTTAAAAAGCTGTTGGGGGGGAGGCCCAAAAGGTGTGGCGCTTCATCATAGTCGTGGTTTCCCAAAACGCGGATCATATGACCACTAAATCGACGCATAAGCGCGGCAGCGTTGAAGGCACGTTCCAGCCATTTTGTTTCTATTGGATGAAAGGTTGTTTCATCACCACCATGAAGGATAGTTTTTATGCCCTCTTTTTGGGCATAGCTTAACACAGCTTCGTGTACACAAGTGGCATAAGAGCCTAAAATATCTACTCCGTCTTTTCTGGTCCGAAGCACGTCAGGTCCGTGATGGAGGTCAGTGTAGTAAACGAACTTTGCCATATTTCACATATAAGCCCATAGCGGAGAGCTGGCAAGAAAAAAGCCGGTTTTTAAACCGGCTTTGGGATAATTTTTAAGCGGCGATTTGCCCTTTAATCACTTGCGGCCCTTTTTCAAACAGCTCCGCGACATATTCCCAATTGATGAGATGATCGACGAAGGCCTCTAAATATTTTGGGCGGGCATTACGATAATCAATATAATAAGAATGTTCCCACACATCGCATCCTAAGAGTGCAGTTTTGCCGTGAACAACAGGGTTCTCACCGTTGGGTGTTTTTGCAATTTCTAATTTGCCAGTTTCGTTATCCATCGCTAGCCAGCACCAGCCAGAGCCGAATTGTGTCATGCCGGCTTCGATAAATTTGGCTTTAAATCCGTCATAACCACCTAAATCTTCAGTGATTTTGCTCTCCAATGATCCAGCCATTTTTGTCCCGCCGCCATTTGGGGCCATCCAATTCCAGAAATGGATATGGTTGAAATGTTGACCTAGTTGGTTGAACAACCCTGCTTTGGCTGGGTCTTTATAGGCAGCAACCATGGCTTCTTCCAAAGAGAGGTTCTCCAACCCCGTGCCAGCGATGAGTTCGTTGCCTTTATCAATATAAGCCAAGTGATGTTTACCGTGATGAAACTCAAGTGTTTCGGCGGACATATAAGGTCCAAGCGCGTCGTAGCCATAGGGAAGTTCGGGGAGTTCAAAAGGCATATTTTTCTCCTTTCATCTGAGAAAAGATCATGGTTAAAAGAAACATGTCTCTAACATACAACGGAAATAGCGTTCGTCAACAGGACCCTGATTTCTTTCTCCTCAGCTTATTTGCGCCGCGGAAATATCGAAAAGCGCTGTGGGCGTTATTTGCTTTTCATTATGAAATTGCCAAAACGCGCGATGTGGTGAGTGAGTCGCAAATTGGCCTCATCCGCCTGCAGTGGTGGCGCGAAGCGATAGAAGAAATTTATGCAGGGGATCAGCCAAGACATCACGCGGCTTTGATTGATTTGGCCGAGGCAATAAAAACGCATGATCTACAGCAATCATGTTTTGAGGAAATGATCGTGGCGCGTGAGGTTGATTTTCGGGAAGAGGAAAGAAACTCTCAAAATTTAGAACAATTACAAGCATATATGGCTGAAATTTATGTACCGTTATTAAGCCTGTCTTTGAAGATTTTGGGTCAAGCGGAGGAAGGGGAGGTTATCCAGCAAGTTGCTGCCAATTATGGTTTGATAAAAATTATTCGATCCGTTGCGTATATTTATAAGAGGGAGGCTCCTATATTGCCGCAGGATATTACCGGGCAGATGGGGGCTATAAACTCTGTACGACCTCAATCCAAATTCCTGCGCAGACTCAATAAGATGAGCGTTTTGTACCGACATCATATGGCTTCGCTCGGATATGATTTTTCTAATCCTCGTTTTACTCTGCCGCCACGTTTCATGGCGCTGAAGCTTTTATTTATGCGTTAGAGCTATTTAAGCAGCTTTCATTTGCGCGCTTGCACTGTTCCAGATTTTGATATCATTCAGGGCGCGCCCAGCCATAGCCTTCTTACGTGCGCGGCCTTTTTCTTTGCCTTTGAGGCCTTTCTTTTGTTCCGGTGTAAGCTCAAGAGGTGGAAAGAGTCCGAAATTCACGTTCATGGGTTGGAATGTGTCGGCATTTCCGCCGCCGGTAATGTGGTTGAGAAGCGCTCCCATCGCAGTCGTTTCCGCAGGCGCGCCAATATCCTGCCCCAGAATTTGTGAGGCGGCAAAGCGTCCGGCTATCAGGCCTACGGCAGCGCTTTCGACATAGCCTTCACATCCGGTAATTTGTCCGGCAAAGCGGATATGGGGAGCGGCCTTCATGCGTAAGTGCTTATCCAGTAATTTAGGGGAGTTGATAAAGGTGTTGCGGTGGATTCCACCGAGCCGTAGGAATTCCGCATTTTCCAGCCCCGGGATCATCCGAAAGGTTTGCGTTTGCGCACCGTATTTCATTTTGGTTTGAAAACCCACCATATTATATAGCGTGCCAAGCTTGTTATCCTGGCGAAGTTGTACCACGGCCCACGGGCGCTTACCCGTGCGTGGATCAGTCAAGCCCACGGGCTTCATCGGTCCGAAACGTAGCGTATCATGTCCGCGAGAGGCCATAACCTCAATAGGCATACAGCCTTCAAAGTAAGGTGTATTTTTTTCCCATTCCTTGAACTCTGTTTTTTCGGAATCTAAAAGAGTGTTGATAAAACCATCATATTCATCGCGCTCCATCGGGCAGTTAATGTAATCGGCCCCCGTTCCGGCAGGACCTTCCTTATCATATCGGGACTGAAACCACGCAATATCGAAATTAATGCTTTCCTTATGGATGATGGGGGCGATGGCATCAAAAAAGGCAAGCTCATCTTCACCGCCGAGCTTTTGGATAGCCTCAGCCAAAGGCGTGGAGGTGAGGGGACCTGTGGCGATAATGACGCTTTGCCATTCTTCTGGTGGAAGACCTGCAATTTCTTCGCGCTCAATTGTGATAAGGGGATGTTCTTCGAGTGCCTTTGTCACGCCGCTTGAAAACACATCTCGGTCCACGGCAAGCGCTCCTCCGGCAGGCACGGCGGCCTTGTCCCCTTCGCCGATAATCAGGGAGTTACAAATGCGCATTTCTTCGTGGAGCACACCAACGGCGTTATAATCCTTGTCATCAGAGCGAAAAGAATTGGAGCAGACAAGCTCTGCCAGCCCGTCCGTTTGATGGGCGTCTGTTTTTTTCACAGGCCGCATTTCATGTAAAATAACAGGCACACCCATAGAGGCGCACTGCCACGCGGCTTCCGATCCGGCTAACCCACCGCCGATAATATGAATAGGGGAATGAGACATGCTCCTTCTTATTCAATTACGGTTTTAAGGTCAATAAATATCAATTTAGGAGCTTTTGACCTATACTGTTGTTAACCATGCAGAACACCCGTTTGACATTGTCGGTCAATATTGCGCTTCTTGGACTTATAGTAGCGGTTCTGATGTCTGTGCCGTTATGGGGTTTCACCCGTCTTTTTCCATTAACACCTGTTATTGGCTATCTATCGTATATACCGGGATTTGTGAATTATATTCTGGTTGGGTTGCTTCTTTTGTTTTCTGCCGTTGGTATCAAGCAGCAGTCGCTTTGGGTTTTGGTAGGTGTTTTATTTCTTCTTATATTCTTTGTTTTGCAAGATATTTTACGTTTTCAACCCTATATTTATATGTATGGGTTTATGGTTTTAGTGGCCGTTTATTTAGGTGCCTTTAGATCGACCCAGAAAGAAAGTCATGCGTTGCTGGCCTTACGTATCATGGTGATTGGTATTTATTTTTGGGCAGGGGTTCAAAAAATAAATTACACTTTCTATACCGAACTTTTCCCTTGGTTTATTGCGCCCATTATTCCGCAAGGGTTGGAGAATAGCGAACTTGTTTCTTTTATTACGTTGCTTGTTCCTCTTTTAGAATTTGCGATTGCTTTTTGTTTTTTACATCCATTGACGGTCGGGCTTGGTTTTATTTTGGCGACAGGAATGCTTGTCGTTGTTTTGTTATGTTTGGGACCTATGGGGCATGGTTGGAATTCGATTGTTTTACCTTGGAATATTGCCCTTTATGCGCTTGATATTGTTCTTTTTCACAGAGCGAAATTCACAACCTCAGAACTTTTTAAACCGCGCAGTTTTATCCATGTGTTGGCTCTTTTCTTGTTCATCTTCCTACCGTCTTTGAGTTATATCGGTAAGTGGCATGCTTATCCTTCCTTTCAACTTTATAGCGGTAATATTCAAGAAGCCTTTGTTAGTGGAATAAATGCCGATGCCGTTCCTGATCCGTTTTTTAAGGGTGTTATGCAAGAGGGAAAAATATGGATGCAAGCGTGGACGCATGAGGAGATGAACATTATTGTCTATCCGGAAGAAGAGATATTTTATAACGCAGCCAAGTCGTTATGTGGCAGGATACCGGAAGCTGATAGAAATAAACTGATGCTCACCATAAATAGTAGACCTGATTGGCGCACGGGTCAGTATAAGAGCGATAATATATATCCCTGTCTTACAGAATAATAGAAAACCGTATGGCTAAAGTTAAAATTTATTATGACGGCGAATGTCCTTTTTGTTCCAATTATGTGGCTTATCTCCATTTGCAAGAATCTGTCGGGGAGGTCGTAATCGTTAATTTGCGTGAAAAACCGGAAGTTGTTCAGGAATTTTTAGAACGTGGTTATGACGTTAATGAAGGGATGGTTTTGGATCTGGAAGGGAAATTATATCACGGCCCGGAGGTTCTGACACAACTTGCGTTGATGAGCACACGCCATGATTTGTTTAACAAGCTAAATTACTGTATTTTTAAAAAACCTGCTATTGCGCGTATTTTATACCCTGTGTTGCGATTTGGACGCAATGTCACCTTGTTTGTTTTAAGAAGGCAAAAGATTAAGCCTGCAAGATATTAAGTCTGTTAGCTTGTATAGCGTTCACGCTGTCAATGTCACTGTTATGGGCTGTATTGACCGTACGGACTTCTAATTAAACACTTAAATAACTGAAATAAAATACATATTTCTGTTCACGTTTTCACGTGTGCCCCCAATTATGTCCCCAGAGTGTCCTCACTTGGCCTAATTTCGGTACCCCACCCCCGCGGGGGGAGGCATTATTATTCTACCAAACATGCGCCTACCCGACCGAAAAAATTTCCAGTTCAGCAAAGCTTATTCATACTTATCACGTTGCTCTAAACAATGTTCTCTGACACGAGCTAGCCATGCCTCATACCAATACCACTGTCCTGCTATCTCAACCCCATAGGGTTTCGTTGTATTTTTAGCATCCAGCGCATGCCACAAGTCGGTATGTTTCGAGATAGTGAAACGAGGATAACCTTCCCCTTGTATAATACGAACAATGTCAGAAGGTCTATATTTCGGCTTCTCGGTTTCCTTTAATAAAACCCGATTTATCTCAGCCGCTTCGTTTGAATCCGGTGAAACAAACTCCACTGCTTCATCAGCAGCACTTGCTCTATTTGCTGTCTTACGAACGAAAGCCACATGATAGGAAAACCTTGGGTCGGCCAATTCTTCATCGGAAAGGCGATCATGTATTTTCTGCAATGAGGTTTCTATATGCCTCGGCAACTTACTTGCCTTTTTCAAAATAGAGCGCTGATCAGAACTAAAAGTAACAAATTGCAGAGCAATCGACAGACGCTTTTCAAGCCCGTATTGATTGCCGAAAATATCTTTAATGCTCTCGTTAAAATTCAAGCAACATTGTTGTAATTTAGCACTCAGAGCATCATCAATCCTGTTCGTTGAACGATGTTCAATCTCATGTCTAATTTCCAATAGGGTTTCAAGGTTATTAACTGTTCCGCTTGGCAATGGACATTTTGCATGCCTAATACACTTCCCAAGCTCCCAATATTTATCTGCGCCTTCAGGCGTTTTATCGACTTGTTTGACACCGCCAACAGTCTTGTAATACCGGTAATCAACGCCTTCGCGCTTAAAGAAAGCGTGCATTAAATACGTCCAAGCGATAATCGCCGTGACAATAAAAAGCTCCGAACGAAAAGTTAGCCCAGCGCTATTAAAGTTATGAACTGCCGCAATCATAGCCTCTCTAGCCTTGATAAGAAGCTCATCACCACGAAGACTTAATCCTGTTTCAGGATCAACGTCCGGCCATGATGATAAAAATTCGTCCAGCTCTTCTTGGGATGAGTTTTTGACCGACTTATAACGATCTTCGCGCCGTATCTGGCCAATGAGCCTGTGATTAACTGTGCGTGTTGGACGGGTGAAATAGGCAAGAATATCTTGGTCATTATAGCCACCACGCTCAAACATAGCTTTGACTAGACTAATCTCCCATTTTTCAAGGGCATTCCCTCGTCTGCGTGTCGTCATTTCTCATCGCCCTTTATTCAACTTTCACTTGCCCATTCATAAGCATGGGCAAAAGCCAGTCACGCAACTCGGCGAGTTTCGCGTTTTCAGTATCATTAATGCTGATTTTTTCAAATATGTTGTTCAAAGTCGAAAAAAGATTATCTTCACCGCTTGCAGGCAATGCCATTCCAATCTCTTCAATATCGCCCTTTGTAATAAACTTTACAATCGAACCTCTTGAACCACTGGTTAACTTTTTAATCGTATCTTTAACAGCGTAAAAAACTGGGGCGTAGAATTTTTCGTTATCAGGAATTAGAACGTAAGTCCTCTGATAAGCATTGAATTTTCCATGAAATTTCTTAATTGCAAAACTTCCATTTCCCGCTAGTAAAATAGCTTTGCCCTCAAAAATATATTCATCACATTTAAGAGTTTCCTCACCGCAAGTGAAGAAAGCATAAGATCCCTTTTCAGTGGAAAAGTTTGCATCCTCTTTTCCTGTTTTAACTGGCAATAAGTCAGATACCGCTTTATTTTCCCAACCTTCAGGAATTTCACGCTTCAGGGTTTCGTTGTAAACCATCTTGCCGCCGGATGATTTATAGGGCTTGCCATTTTCGTCAGGGAAATCAAACTGTACAAACCAATAATCATAGAGTGCCTTGGCCATCGCCTCTAATTCGGCATTGATACGGTTATTCAGTTCAATTTTTCGATCTAGCGTTACAAGAACCTTAGCTACTTTTTTTTGAACCGAAATGGGTGGCAATGAAATAGTTTTGCTTGAAATATCAGGAATTGTAATTTGAGGCTGCCCTGAGCCTGTACCTTTTTTACGATTTTGCTTCAGGTCATAAAAAAGATAATCTACATCTAAATGCTCTCTATTCGGTATTAAAGATAGCACACGGACAACAGGGAAAAATGGTTCTTTTCTAATCGCCACAAAGCCCACATTTGAACCTCTTGCTGCAAGTGTTACAGCGGGATCAACAATCCTTGGTGTATCTGTATATCCTAGCAATCCATTATTCTTTTCTGCATTGGCAATTACAGGCACATGTACTGAAGACGTTCTCTGTAGACTAAATATCTTAGGTTTATCTCCTCCAGCAATAATGTCTGCGACTTCACCTAATTGATGAGTACTAAACTGATTATCCATACTTCAGCCCCGCCAGTTGCTTTTGAATTTCAGCTTCAAGGTCTTTTGACTCATCAAAAAGATTATCCAAATTATCGCTAAAGCCTTGCATTTTGGACTCGAACTCATCATGGGTGATGTCTATATATTCAATTTTAACTTCGAAATATTGCCCTGCGCTGAATGAATAGTTTTTCGCCGTAATATCCTCATAAGAAATAACCACGGAAAAATCATCCGCGGCCTCTTTGCCGTTAAAAGTGCGGATAATCGTATCCTCTTCTTCATCGCTTAAAAGCGTCTTCTGGTTCTTTCCTTCCTTAACCGTTGTGCCAAGGCCAGATGCATCAATCAGGACAACATCGCCTTTATTGCCTTTATCAATAAAAAGGATTGAAACATTCGTGCCTGTTGTCGCGAAAATATTACTGGGCATGGATACAACGCCAGCCAGCATTTTTTCATCAACCAGCTTTTCACGGATTTTACGGTCAATGCCAGATTGCGCCGTTATAAATCCGGTTGGCACAACAACCGCAGCCTTACCGTTCGGTTTGAGAGAATAAATAATATGCTGTAAAAAGAGGTGGTAAATCGCCATCCCTTCTTTTTTCTTTTTTGGTACGTTTGGAATACCAGCAAAGAAGCGTGCGTGATTTTCCTTGCTGTCTAGGTCATCCCGAAAATCGCTAAAATCCATTTTAAAGGGCGGGTTTGATACGATGTAATCAAACTTTTTAAGCTGCCCGCCCTCTTTATGGTAGGGGTGCAGCATCGTATTACCCTGAATGATATTTTGAATGGAATGAACAAGGCCATTCAAAATAAGGTTCAGGCGCAAAAGGCTGGATGATTTTTGCGAAATATCCTGCGAATAGATACTGCATCGGCTTTCACCAATCGCATGAGCAATATTCATCAAAAGCGTTCCTGAACCCGCCGAGGGGTCATAACAGCTTGCATTTTTGATTGTGCCTTGTTGATCTTCCGGCACAAGAATAGCCGCCATAATTTTAGCCACGGCGTGCGGCGTATAATATTCAGCATATTTGCCGCCGCTGTCTTTGTTATAGTCCTTAATCAGATATTCAAAGATGGTGGCGTAGAAATCATATTTCTGCGTAAAGATATGCTCAAAGCTGAACTCGACCAGTTTATTGATAATGGCAACGCAGAACTTATCACGCTTTGAGGTGTCTGTAATAAACTCGCTCACACGGTCAAAAAGCGTGACCTTCGCCCCGCCATCAGTCTTGACCGAGAAAATATCATTATTATTGATCGCTATATCGCGCAGCGTATCATCAAACAGTTTCGCAAAATCTGGCGTGTTTTGCTTTTCAAATAACGTGGAAATAAAATGCTCTGGCTTTAAACGCGCCGTATTTGGCGGCAGTTGTAGCATAAGCATTTCAAAATCATCTTCGCTCAGGGCTTTGACTGCCTTTTCCCAATTCTCAGCATTCTTGATGCGATCATCTATGCGCTTCAATTCAAAAGCGAATTTATCGTTTAGAAACTTATAAAGAAAAACCTGCGTAATGATTTTAAATTCATTACCATCATTACCAAGGCCTGCCGAAGCGCAAACGCCTTTTAGGCTGTCAATCAGCTCTTTAGTTTTTCTTTGAAAATCTTGCGTTACCATGTGTGTGACCCGTTATTAAATTCGTTCATGTATTCCTGAACAACCAGATTGTTGATGTATTTTGATGCATCTGCATCGAGCTTAATGTTTTGCTTGGTTTTGAACTGGTCAATGACAAGCGGCATCGTCAGGCGCTCAAAATAGCTTTCATTATCTAAGATTTGCGTGTTTTGCAGAACTTGCTCATCCGCCAGCACTTTCACCCCGCTTAATGCCTCGTGAATGCGGCGCTCAGATTCAGAAAGAGCCTTTCGCTCTAAAAGCCGTTTATGAATACGGGCATATTTAGGATCATCGCCGTACTTTGCTTTTAGAAGATTATTTTGGCGGTTTAGCTCAAGCACACGCGCATGAATTTTATTGAGGCTATCAATATTTTTATTCATCTCGTCTTGTGTGACTTCATTCAAATTTTTCTTTTTGAATAGACGCTCAAGCTCTTCCTTCAAAGACACAAACTCAGGGTCTTGTTGGTCAAAGTTTCCGGCTAGCGCCTCACGTGTTTTGCGAAGTGTATTTTTTAACTGATCGGCAAGGACAAGCTCTTCCTCGCTTATCTTTGTAAACATGAAAAGAACATCTTCCAGCGCAACATTCAAAAGGTTGCTATTGTCATTACTGTTCTCGATTTTGTCTTTTAAGTTAATCAAATCAAGATGATTGCCGACCTCGCGGTAAAGCAAATTCAGTTTGTGAAAATCCAGCTTTTCCAAAACGTCAAAATGGCCAAATAACCGAATAAGGTTATAAAGCCCTTTAGCATCGCCTAAGGCTTTCTTAATCGCCTGTATCTGCGTTCGGTCTTGTATTTGACTGATTTGCTGTGAGAATGTTTCCGCATTTGTCGTGTCGAAGCGGAAAAGAACATCTTTTATGTTTTCAATTTCTTCTTCGATCTCTTCCTTGGATTTGAAGAGATTAGAGTAATGCTCCATTTCATCGCCAAGCTCTTCCTGAAGCTCGTCAAAATAGGCCTTATTTGTGGCATCAAATTCTTTACGAATATCTGCAAAGTCCACCACGTAACCGTAACGGAAATCTTTATAAGTACGGTTCACACGGGTAAGGGCTTGAAGAAGGTTATGGCGCTTAATAACACGGCCAAGATATAGCTTTTTAAGTCTTTTAGCATCAAAGCCTGTCAAAAGCATATTGTAGACAAACAAAAAGTCGATTTTACCTGCCTTAAAATCTTCGACTTGATCCTTACGTTCTTCTTTCGTGCCAATATCATGCAAAATAAGCGCTGCATTTCTTACTTGTTCATCACTTTGCACATTATCTTTTGCATACTTACTTTCAAAAATTTCGAACATCTTTTTAGCTTGATCTGCACTATCACAGATAACCATCCCGCCGATGCTGTTATCCCCTAAAGCTATACGGCTATTTTCAAAGTCCTCTACAATATAATCGAGCATAGGCTCAACAAAACGCGGATGCGAATAGATCAGCTTTTTCTCAATATCGCCCTGAAGAACTTCCACCTCGTTCAAAGCTTGCTGCAAAACCATCTTATAATTTGAAGCAATCTCTTCCCGTATCAGTCGCAGTGTATAACCATCAGCGATGGATGCGTTGTAATAATATTTATGAATATAATTACCGAAAAGCGCCCGCGAGTTGTAATCGTTTCCTAAAAGAGGTGTTCCTGTAAGGCCGATCTTTATGGCGTTTTTATCTGATTGTGTAAGGTTTGCTAGAAAGCTTCCCTTTGGGTTGTAACTTCTGTGAACTTCATCAAGAAAATATATGCGCTGAACATTCAAATCATAATCTTCTACCTGAACAACGTCAGGATCATCTTGAAACTTTTGAATATTAACCACCGTAATTTCAGGCTTTCCGGTTAGGTTATGAATAACTCCAGTAGACTTAATGTCATTTGCAAATTCTTCACGGGAGTTGATGCTGTGAACCACAAGGCCACGGCTTGTAAATTCTCGGTGCGCCTGTATCAGCAAATCAATCCTATCTACGATAAAATAAAATTTAGGAATAATATTTTTATTCTGAAAATAATCGGTTAGATGCCTAACATTGTAATACGCTAAAGCAGTCTTGCCGCTTCCTTGCGTATGCCAAACAATACCTTTGCGAACATCTTCCTCAAGCTTTTGCTCTATAGCTTTCGTTGCAAATATTTGCGGATAACGCATAACGTGTTTCTGCAAGCCATCAGTTTCATTGACATAGGCAAATGCATATTGAAGCAAAAAGGATAAACGCTCTTTGCTAAACAATGAGGTACAAATTCGATTGGTTGGCGCTTGCGGGTCTTTATTTGTTATAAACTCAGGACTGTGTTTAATAACATTCAAGTTATTATCTTTAAGAATTTCATTTTCTAATTCATCATTTTCAGGCTTTAGAAGCTTTGATAAATCAAGCGCTTCTTCTTCCCGAAAATAGTTAAATATAGGCTTTTGATAAGATGAAGACGCATAAAAAGCGCCTTCAATATATTGAGTAGAATTGTCGTCATACTCCATGTTATTTGAGAACACCATTAACTGAGTAATGTTTACAAACCGTCTAAATTTTGTATTTTGGAAGCGCTGAGCAATACGCTTATGCTCAGCCAATACACCATCTTTGTTATTAGGTTTCTTAACCTCAATAAAACATAAAGGCAGACCGTTAATTACAAGGGTTATATCTGGTCGAAATTCTTCATCGCCGTTTTTATAAGTCAGCTCTGTTACAACATGGAAAGAGTTATTGCTGAAATCTTCGAAATCAACAATCTTTAAACCAGAACGCTCAGTAAGCATTTCATAGAAAGCTTGCCCTAAATCTTCGTTTTCAAGCGAAAGATTTATATCTTCTAATAGCCGTTCAACGTCATGCAGCTCCGCATTTTCGTTAATTTTTAAAACACTTTTTTTGAAAATAGACGTAAAGATATTTGTTTCTTCATCCCAAGCAGCATTCTTTAGAGAGAGATAATCGTACCCCAAGCGCACTAAATGTAAGATGGTCGGTATTTTGACTCTGGAATCTTCATTAAATTTCATCGTTAAGCCACCTTGCCGTGCTCTTGTTTGGCAATCCAGTCGTCAATCTGGCTTTTTCGAAAACGCCAAGCTCCACCGACTTTAAAACCAGGAAGTTTTCCTTCGGCTGCAAGTCTGTACGCTGTCTTCTCTGTCAGCTTCAGATACTCAGACAGCTCTTTTATTGTCATGATGTCTGAATTCATCGTTTCCTCTTAAATTTCAGTGTATTTGAGAAAATAAAGGAAAAAATGGGAATTCACAACATGTGTCTTGAGCTTAATCCACTGTATTGCAACGATAACTAGCGTAGGGGTATTTTTCTTTCATCAAGCTCGCTATATCTTCACAAGCCTTCATATCGTCAGCATAGCCAAAAATGACAGCCATTTTTTCCCACGTATCAACACCATCGTATTTTTCGAACCACACAGACTCATTTTCACCAAAAACATCTGGCTCTTTGTAAATCAATTTTTCTAGTTTTTTACAGTCAAGAACTCTGTCCTGTGATTGCGCAGGGCCGTTTACAACCAAAAAAATAAACAGACAGTTCAAAGAGACCAGCAGGCCCTGATTTAATTTGCGAAAAAATATCATGTTTTCCTCCCTTGAAATAAAAAGTCACCAGTGGGCTTCTGGTGACTGGGAGTTTAGAAGTCGCTATAAGACGACCGCGACGGTCTTTAACCGTTAGGTCTGGACATACACCGCCGCCTCCCAGTCATAGACTGAGAAGCGACGTGTTATCGGACACATCATCCGCTTATAGAGAGGTTCTAACGCCCCAGACCAGTGCCCTTACTGATCCGAACTCACTGTAAAACAATATGAATTTATTAAAAAGAGCTGATTTTGTTAGAGCACTTAAATTCCCCGACATGGTTGCAGATTTCTTAGACTGCGCTTTATATTTTGGTTCGCTCAATCAGGCGCAACTGGCAAAACTACATAAATCGGCCCAGGCCTGCCGGCCGAAGGTCGGCAACGGGCCGTATACGGAGTATACACGCGCACGCACGAAGCTGAACTTTCTTAAAAATCAATATCTTACAAAGCGCGTGAAAACGAAGGAAAACGCGCACGAAAACAGGATTAAAACAGTCTAAAATTCATAATGTCATCCGCCAGTTCAGGCTGAATAATTTGAATATGATGCTTTCGTCTCGATGGTGGACCTTCCTTGTCCTCAACATTGGCGATGATCTCTTTATTCATAAGACTATCCTGTGCCTGTTCTAAACGGCTAACGCTTACACCTTTTGTTTCTTGCATGTTTTTCATCAATTTCGGGCCATAATTAG
The DNA here is from genome assembly GCA_022763065.1 of Alphaproteobacteria bacterium. Lineage (GTDB taxonomy): Bacteria > Pseudomonadota > Alphaproteobacteria > Micavibrionales > Micavibrionaceae. The sequence goes on along the minus strand of JALEGH010000054.1, from coordinate 30,294 downwards.
CTTGATTACGATGCACCAGGGCTCTTTGACCTCTCTCATGTAACTTTTGCAAGGCATGTAAATAAGCTGATTCAGCCTTTGCCTCACGATCTTCTGGATTTTGCCCAATGGTGTTTTCCAAACCTTTGAAAACACCATTTTCCCAAATCACACGAACCTCTTGCTCAACAGATCCGTAATTTGATTTTTTCATCTGCAACACACGAACATTGCTGTTTTTTTCATCATCGGGCCGGGTCAGGTAAAGACGAGAGCGAACGCTATTATTCCATGCTGTAGAACCTGAGATGCCAGAACCATCGTACATACCGGCACGACTAGGATGCGATGTTAAAATAACTGTAGCATCATTTGCCTGAACAAATTTATTCAAACATTTATTGATAAAGTTTCGAACATGAATCCGCTTGTTTTCATCCCCTGCAAATACATCGGAAGCTGTATCAAAAACGAAAAGCATAGGTCCATGTGCATACAGACGATGCAGCATATCGTCTACAAGGTCCGTAAGGCTTCCCTGATCTCCGTTTTGAAAATTCATCAAAACAGGATCAATGCCCACACCGGACAACCAATAAAAGCTATCGCAATCTTTCATTTTTACTGAATATGAGTTGCAAATATCTTGCTGTCGTCTCCATAACTCTTCATTAGGGTCTTCACAGAAAAGACCAAAAACGTTGCATTGCATTACTTCCATCCCTAGCCAGGGCTTGCCAGTTGCTGCACTAGTGAGTAGTTGTTGCATTAAAAGCGACTTTCCTAATCCACCATCACCACTGAGCAAGGTGACGGCTTTATGGGGGATCATCCCTTCTACAAACCACTCTCGTTTTGGGGGTGTTAATCCTTCTAGCATTGAGGGATTTACAAATTCTCCAGGATTAAACTTAGTCATGATTGCCTGCCTCAACTTTAGAAAGAGTATCAAGCCAATCTCGTAACGCCTGAGCAGGAACTAAAGTTCTTCTGCCAAACTTTACAGCTTTTAATCTGCCGAGTTTGATTTCTTCATAGATTTTGGTTTGTCCGATATTGCACGCCTTTGATGCGCCCTTAATCGAGTAAGCTAAAGTTTCATCTGTATATAACATCATAAGTTCCTTTCTTTGTGCGCTTGTGCACTCTTGGAAACCTATGAGGCCATATGAAAACTGGAGCTAAAACTGGTTTATATGCTCCAGTTTTCTATTCCATCATCTTCTCTAACTCGGTAAGCAAATTTAGCGTGTCGGGGTTTTCTTCATTGCGACTTGCTTCAGAAGCTAATTTTTCTATTTCCTTTTTACATTTTTTACGGGCAGTCCTGAGCGCTTCCCTTAAATCAGATTCTTTAAAGTGACCGTGCTTATTAGGCTTAAGATTGCATCTTTTTATAATCTCATCTGCCATATCTTTTGGTTTGTATCCGCAGAGATCAAAATATAAATAGGCCATTCCTCCTGCCATTTTTAGGTCTTTATCGGGAGTTCTGCCTCGTATGGGATCGGGGACTTCTAAACCACACATGCGTAAAACTAATGCCTTCCATTTTTTGCTATCTGAGCCCGTATACTTAATCATAAAAGGCTGTATTCCATTTTGGTTGCACAGCTTTTCTAGTTTGTTTTGTGCATCTTCAATTTCTTTACTGTCGAATTTTTCAGATATATCCATGATCTTTATATTAACTAGTCCCAATCATCTGATTTGCCGCTTTTCTTATTTTCATACGACGTTATAAATGCCCCAAGAGCATCCGTCTGCTTTTTGTCCAAATCTTCATTAGCCAAAAATTTCTTTACCCTTTCGGCTGTGCTGTCTAAATCAAGGAAATCAGCTATGTTATCGGCTCGCACATATATTGTTTCTGTTGTTCCTTTCATATTAGAACTAACACTCACACGGGCAAATCGTACGAATAGTTTCTTTAAATTATCATCTGAAGAGGCGATTTTCTGAACCCATGCTCTAGGCTCATCCAGGCTACCAAGGATATCTCTCCATCGATACAAAATGGCAGGAAGGTTTTCATTTTCGAGCAAAGAGTTATCTTTTGCCGATTTGCGTATCTTTGACAGGACAATCTTTTCTAGCTCCTTTAATTCTTTGAGGGTTAAATATGGCCCTTCTTCCCCGTCTCGCAAGGATTCCTTTTTATTTTTACCGTATAAGCCATGCTCTCTACCGAAGTAAAAAAGAAGGCGAATAGGTATATGTAGAGATTTTGTGTTTTTCATAGCATCTTTAATCGTATCAAAAACTTCATTTACTGGCATCCTTCTAAGAGCCGCAAAAATAATCCAAAGAACCCTTAAATCTGTTTCTATTCCAAAAAAGTGAGATCGATCTTCATCATCTTTTCTAACGATTAAGTCCCCTAAAATAAGATAGCTTTTGATTACATCTTTAAGGTATTCATCTGCTTGACCAGCCGAAACTATGGGTAAGAATCTATCTAGAAAGTCTGGTATACGAGATTTTCCATGCTTTGATATTTCTTTGCTGTATGGGATTAGGAGATCTCCGAACTTATCGGGATCGACAGTAAGCTTGAGAGCCTTATATATTTCTGTATCCGAAAATTGATCGAAAGGGACACTGTAGCTAAAGTATCTTCTAATATGATTAGAGGAACAAATTCTTGCTTGAGATTTCCATTCATGCATTTCGCTTGAAGAAGCTTTGTAATTACTAAAAGCGTTCTCAACCCTAGGGAATAGAATCTCTAATAAATCTTTTACTGCTGCCCGATCTCTCTCATCTACAAGGTTTAAAACTTTTTCAAAATATGGCGGATCGGTTTTATCTGCGTCAAATTCATCTTGTCCAAGATCAGTGAAACGATCAGCGTTGCGGCTAATTTCATGAAAAACATCTGGATGAAACATGCGAAGGGCTTCTATAGCAAGAAAGTCTACAGGATCTACTTCAGCTCTTAGTGCTGGATACGCGACATTAAATGCATTGCTAAAACGTATAGCCTGCCTCGGTGTTTTAATTCTTTCGCGCAGATAATCTCTATACAGATTCGACCAACGGTCCTTATCCCAATTTTTCCCGCCAGGCTCTTGTATGACAGGATCAATTCTTTCACCGAATAGAGTTAATACATTAGCTGGGTTTGGGTAGGGCAGGTCTATATCGTACTGAACTATTTTTTCTAAATAATCTTTTCCGTCGGCTCTTTGAAAATCTTTCACGATATTGGCAACAAGCTTTTTGTCAAAACTAAGCAAATAAATAACATTTGGAAAATCTGCGACAGATTTCACCATTCTAAAAATATCCATCACCTCACTTGCCTCAAGGCGATCAATATCATCGATGACAACAAGGATTTTGCGTTTTCTGCCTCTTAGTAGCTTTTCTATTTTCTCTTTTTGCTGAGACAAAGGTTTCTGTTTTGAAAGTTTTTCTATTGCACCTTTAGATAGGGTGTTTAGGGCTTTTACACCACCAGCAACCATAGGAACACCCTTAAGGCTAGCCGCAAAAATAAGCAGTTCTTTAGACACATCAGTAAAGTTTTCAACACCTTTGACAAATCCCATTCGGTATTTCATTAGCTTATGCTGCTTTGGAGAGAGCGCTTTGGAGAGCTCTACAAGATACCTTTGAATCAAATCTTCATGCCCAGAAAAAAGCCATGGATTGAAATCTAGAATAACGGGCTGCTCTTTCTCATCATGTTTTGAAAGGGCCTGTTTAACAAAGTTAATAAAAGTAGTTTTTCCCGATCCCCAAGCCCCATAAAGGCCTATAACAAGCCCGTCATTCGCTCTCATGCGAACAATACTGGCAGAAATCCCTTTAGCCAGTTCAGCAACATCAAGGGCATCTTCTTCAATATCAACCAATGCCTTGTCAGGTTTAAAATCAGGTGGTTTTACCATTCTTACTTTCTAATTTTATCTAGGTAATTTGCCCAATCTTGCATCATAACTTTGCGCTCATCAAGAAACATGGCGCGATCATAGGCTTTGTTTACGTCTCCGCGTTTGCTGTGAGCTAACTGGCGATCCGGCACCTCAAAACGATAACTGAGCTTTTCCATGATTGCGCTCATAGCAAGAGCCCTGAAACCATGCCCTGTCATTTTGCCGCCGTATCCCATACGTCTCAGAGCCATAAGAATGGTGTTATTGCTCATGTGATTTTGGCTGTTTTCACGGCTGGGAAATACGTAGGTTTGGTTTCCATGCAATTTTCTGATTTTCTTTAAAACTTCGATAGCCTGGTCAGACAAAGGAACAAGGTGCTCCTTTTTCATCTTCATGCGATGGGCAGGGATAAGCCACATACGTTCGTCTAAGTCGATTTCATCCCATTCAGCCTTAATCATCTCGTTGGTACGGACAAAGGTCAGCATCATGAATTGAACAGCTAAATGGGTAAGGGGCATCAGCCGCGCCTCATTAGAGTAAAGTGCCCCCAAAAACTCCGGAAGCTCTTGCGGATCAAGGGAAGCAAAGTGCTTTTTAGGCTTAGGCTTAATTAGCCCCTTCAAATCTTCTGCAATGTTTTTCTCGGCCCGACCTGTAATGATTGCGTATTGAAAAATGTGGCGGCTCATCTGAATTACACGCTTGGCAAGCTCGTTAGCTCCGCGTGTTTGGATGCCTTTTGCCATATCGAGGAGCATTTTAGGTGTAAGCTCTTTAATAGGCACTTCGCCAATGGCTGGGAATACATCTCTTTCTAGGCGTTTTAAGATGGTTTCGGCGTGTTCTGGCTTCCATTCAGGCTTATTATGCTTGTGCCACTCACGGGCAATTTTTTCAAAGGTATTACCTGCCTCTTCTTTTAGTTGCTCTTTGTGCCTGCGCTTTACGTAGCTAGGGTCTTTGCTTTCAGCGATGAGTTTACGCGCCTTATCTCGCTTCTCTCTTGCTTCTTTGAGGCTCACTTCAGGATAAACACCAAAGGCAAGACGCTTCTCTTTGCCGAGGTGCCTGTATTTCATGCGCCAGTATTTACCGCCCTTAGGGGTGATCTCTAGGTAGAGGCCTAGCCCATCAGCTAGTTTTTGAGCTTTTTCGCCTGGTTTGGCATTTTTGCAAATTGTCTCGTTAAGTTTCATCTGGGGGCATCTCCGATTTCACTATTCTGATATGCCCCCACAAGTGCCCCCAATTTTTGAGGTTGCCAGTGAAGGCGAGAAATGAATAATGATTATAGGTGAAATCTGAAAGCCTTGCAAACCCTAGTGTTTTGCGGTGGCCTATGAAGGTCAGTGAATGTCGGTGAAGAGTAAAACTGGCGTCCCGTACGGGATTCGAACCCGTGTTGCCGCCGTGAAAGGGCGGTGTCCTAGGCCTCTAGACGAACGGGACTTGCCGAGGTTTTTCGCGAAGAACACCGTGTTATATGGTGAGGGCGCACAAAAATCAAGCTTTTCTTTTATGAAGGCGATATTTTGAAAAATAATACGCCATCAGGCTTTTCCATGATCCAATGTCGCGCCAGCCAATATCGCAAGGGATAACACTGCAATTATTGGTCTTTTCCAATATGGCTTTATCAAAGGATTGAGGGGATATTGTTTTAGGATTATTTTCATATTTTGTTTCACGTGAAACAGGCTTTGCAAAATTCCAGATGTGGGGAGCACACTCCTGATAATTTTGTGCAATTGTTTTAACGGAGAATAAGAACATTCCGCTATTCCAAAAATAATGGCCGGTTTGCAAATATTTTTGTGCCGTTTTCTGATCCGGTTTTTCGGTGAATTGCAAAACGGGCGTTGGTTCATATGTGGCTGCGTTGTCTTTTGTACGAATATGGCCATACCCTGTTTCGGCGTATTCGGGTGGAATACCGAAAGTGACGATTTGTCCCTTTTGTGCCGGGATTATGGTGGCTTCGATTGCTTTTTGAAACGCGTTTAAGTCCTCAATGATATGATCAGTTGGCAGCACGAACATAAGGGCGTCTTGCCCAAACTTTTCTTGCACGTAATGTGTGGCCAAAGCAATCGCCGGTGCAGTATTGAACGCTTGATCTTCAATGAGAAGATTTTTAGCTAACCCGGGATGAGTTTTTGAAAGTTCTTGTTTGGTGCGCTGTTCAAATTCTCGTGAAGTAACAGTAACAATATTGTTATAAGTACAAGAAGTACAATGAACGGCGCGCTCAATAGTTTGTTGTAACAGGCTTTTATTTCCGGCCAGCTTTAGGAACTGTTTGGGGGTGGATGCACGGCTTAAAGGGCTCAGACGTTTTCCGCGTCCGCCGCATAAAATTACTGGTATAATTTTGGAAGGATTCTGTGACATTCCATCATGGAGTATGCTTTAGTTTTAAACGCTTGGGAAGAGCTTGTTCACAATGGCATCGGCAATACCATTATAACCGAGCGTGTTGTAATGCACTTCGTCTCCTTGAACATGTGTGCCTAAACTATAGGACAGGTCCGTTACCGGATTAATATTATAAACGCTACTTGTGTTTTCCAAGTTGTCTTGTGCGCTTCGGATAGCCTCCCATGTAGGATAATTCGTCGCGGCGTTGTTAGGTGTGGGGCCAAGGCCGACATTCACAAATTTGAGTGAAGAGTTACCAAGGTCACTTCGTATATCTGCCACCATTGCTTCATATTGTGATTGCCAGAAGCTTGCCAGAACGCTAATCGCCGCGTCCCGTCCGGCCATTTGTGTGACGATAAATTGGCACTTTGCCCCTACCGTGTTTTCAGCATTTTGAATACGGGTAATCATTTGCCCGTAGCGGGTTGTAAAGTCAAAGGGATCTGCAGAATTGCGGGAGCTATACCAGCCGCCGCTTCCCGTTGCCATAGGCGTGGCAGATTCGCCACCTGACACCGCGCAGACAGTTTTGCGCGTGAATTCTCGCAAGCGAGCTGATAGCCGTCCGGCATAGCCATAGGCACCATCCTCATTGAGAAGGGAGTAGGTGTTAATGTTGCTCTTATTCACCGGTGTTGAAAATGTGATCTGCGTGTCATCATGTTCAACTTTCTTTTCGAACAACGTGTTGTGATGTTGCTGTTGTGCCGGATGAAGCGCTTCATCATGAAGCATGGACCCAATGCAGTTTGATGCCCCCATCAGGGCATAGAGGTAAACGCCGTTTTGGTTATAGGGCGCCTGAGAGGCCCACGGGTGATTGGAAGGTAGTGGCATGTTAAATCCCCCACTTGTCGGAGAGATATCCTTCGGCGGCCTGGCGGTCGGCTGTGTTTAGAGCATTGGACACAATAACCTCTGCCAGCTCGCCGCGCCATAATTGGCCTGAACCGGTTCTACGGCCAAATATAAAACGATTGAAAATATCAGATGATTGCCCTGCGCCTTCGGCACTTAATTGCGTTCCATCACGGTACAAAACAACGTCAGAACCACTCATATCCAAACCCAGAATATAGCTTGTACCTTGTGTGAATGCGCTGGATACAATCATATAGGAGGAGCCCCCGCCGGTATCCTCCGGGCCGTAATAGTTATTCGTGGTGCTAAAATTAGGGACAATACTATCACTTCCATTTGTGCTTTTTAGGCTTATGGCCGCGCCGGATGAATCAGTCGTAGAAGCTCGAAAAACAAATATCGCTGAAAAGTCTTGGCTGTCTATTGCCGCTAAATCTCCAGATGTTGTGCCATCAGGAGATAGGTACATGGCCCCGCTATCGCCAAAGCGGATGGTGTTTAAACCATTAATCGTTGTGACGCCGGTTTCTGGTTCATTTGTAGAAGAGGAAACATACATGTGATTATTATTGCCGGACTTGTCATCCCATTGGGCTACGCGTCCAGAAGTTGTGGTCTCTTGTATGGTCGAGGCATCAGAGGCATCCCACCAGCCAATGAGGCTGGATAAATCAGTCGGTTGCCAGGGGGTGTTTTGGGTGTTCTTTTTTATGCTTGAACGCATGAAATAGCCGAGATTTAAAAGCATCTTGGTCTCCTTTTTTTACTTTTTAATAGATGTGTCAATAAAATTTGGACGGATTTCGGGTGATTTCAGTTCTATATTAGGAATAAATTCCTTAAATGTCAAGGGGAAAATTAAATTTCTATTTCTATGGCTGTTGCGGTTTTTAGGGGATATGCGTAATCTTGTCGCTCAATATTGAAATTGGAGTGAGATCAAACATGCAACCAGCGAAACAAGAACCCGAAACGCAAACTGACATTGATATGAAGGATATTGTGGCCCTGTGTAAGCGTCGTGGCTTTATTTTCCCCGCGAGTGATATTTACGGCGGCATTAACGGCTTTTGGGATTATGGTCCGCTAGGGACGGAGCTTAAGAACAATCTCCGTGATTATTGGTGGCACCGTATGGTGACGTGTCCGCCGATTGGTCCTGATGGACATCCGCTCCAGATTGTGGGGGTGGATAGTGCCATCATTCAAAACCCCAAAGTGTGGGAAGCGTCGGGCCATGTTGGGGGATTTAGTGACCCGATGGTCGATTGCCGCGAGACGAAAAAGCGCTATAGAGCGGATCATTTGATTGTTTTTATTCCAGATCCTTCCTTAGGAGTAGATAAGCTTTTTGCTTTTCATGAAGAAGCTACGAATGAAGAGCAAGAAAAAAGATTAAAAAAATTCGGTGTTAAGTTTGAAGGAAAATTTATTGGGGATACTCGAAGGTTAGAAAACTGTTTAGATCAGCTGGATAAAATTCTGGCTCCCGATGCCAAAGAAGTCGGCACCCTAACCGAGCCCAAAGAGTTCAACCTCATGTTCGAAACTTACTGTGGGCCTGTTCAAAGTGAAGACAATAAGGCCTATTTGCGTCCTGAAACTGCGCAAGGGATATTTCTGAACTATAAAAACGTGCTCGATAGTTCCCGCGTCAAAATGCCTTTTGGAATTGCCCAAATCGGAAAAGCCTTCAGAAACGAGGTCAATCCACGTAATTTCATTTTCCGCTCTCGTGAGTTTGAACAAATGGAGCTGGAATGGTTTTGCCATCCGGAAGAAGCCAAAAAATGGCGCGATTTCTGGTTTGAGGAGCGTCAAAAATTCTGGCGTGATGTCGGACTGACCAGCGACAATATCCAGATGCGCGATCACGATAGTGATGAGCTGTCCCATTACGCCAAAGAAGGTTTGGGGACGGCAGATATTGAATATAAATTCCCTTTTACCGCGCCTGATTTTGGCGAGTTGGAGGGAATTGCACATCGTTGTGACTTTGATCTAACCCAGCATCAGGAGCATTCCAAAACGAAGCTGGAATATTTAGATCCTGAGCGGAATAATGAGCGTTATATGCCCCACGTGATTGAGCCGGCTTCTGGCCTCACGCGCGGAGTACTCGCCCTCATCTGTGAGGCTTACACACCTGATCCTGACCGTCCAAGTGGAGTGTACCTGAACTTTCATCCTAAAATGGCACCGAAGAAGGCCGCGATTTTACCGCTTATGGCCAAGGGCGAACAGCCGGAAGTAGCAGAGAAACTTTATATGGCACTTCGTGAGGAATTTAGCGTTGATCTGGATATCAAACAAAATATCGGGAAGCGCTATGCCCGTCAGGATGAGATTGGCACTCCATATTGCTTCACCATTGATGATCAAACACTCGAAGATCAAACTGTGACCGTGCGCGAACGCAACAGCATGGCGCAAGAGCGTGTGCATATTGACAAAGTGGCAGAGTATTTGAGAGAGAAGTTGAGAGGCTAAGGCTCCAAAATCTCGATCAGGCCAAAGCCCATAATGGTGTAGAAGGACACTTTGCGTCCGCCAAACAAAATGGCAGGCGTGGGAGGGGAGACAGGTAAAACACGAAGCTCTTTACTCTCCATTGCTTCTAATGACTTGTCCAAATCCTGCGTTTCATAGCAAGTATGGTAGATTACCTCGCTTTGACGTTTAAGGATAGGGGTAAGAGGGCTCTCTTGCGCTTCGCCGTCAATGATATTGGGCATGACGAGCTCAATGGCCGGTTTTTGGGGCGCTGTGCAAAGTCTTAGATTAACTTTTTGTTCGGGGTCGTAAATTTTTTCGCCAGTTTCATATCCTAGACCACCCAGAAAAAGAAGAGCGTCTTCTTCTTTTTTTACGGCAAGTCCGATGTGATGAAACGTTAAGCCGAAATCATTGGAACCAAAATCATTCACGTGGTTTTCTCCAATACATAAGCGACATTTATGGATAAATTTTGCTCTTCAGATTCTTCCAATGTCTTCCCTTCATAGGGTAGCCTTAAAGGCGCCTTAATTTTAAGCCCGCAACTTTCAATCATATCTTCCAAATCCTTCGTGCTGCGCCATAGATAAATATGATCAATCGCAGGGGCGTTAATACAAGTGGTCACAAAAATATAGGCGTCCTTTTTAGCAAGTTCCGCGATACGTTTTAAAAACACATCAGGCTGTTCGACATGTTCGAGAACTTCGCCCATAACAATCGCATCAAAGTTGTTGGGCTCTAAATCATCGGCTTCGAGGAAATCTTTGAGTTGGAGTGTAAAACGGTCTTTAAACTCAGGTTTGAAATGATCAATAATGGCCCCGGTTTGTTTGATGCTGGCCTCGGAAATATCGATGCCCAGATATTCGTCAAAATTTCCGAGCTCCATTGCCTGCATCAGGTAATAGCCATGACCCGGGCCAATATCCAGATATTGACCGCCACGCGTGCGCGGAAGCGTTTTATTAAATAGCCGTCCCATATCCAGATGGTTGGGCCACAAAAAGGAGGTGATCGCCAGCCCGTACATATATTGATCCATATAATCCTTGTTGTGGTACACATCGTTGGCGACATCATCGTAGGATTTATTGCGGTATTCTTTATGGCGCATGAAATAGATCTGCTCACGCAGCGTGTCGCCGACAATGGTGAGGTAAGACTCTGCCATATAGGAAAGGTCGCGTTTATTTTCTACGCAAAAATCGAGATAGCGGTCTAAAACTTCTAATTCATCCTGAGTGACATGTTTCAGCGCACCGTCCATAAAGTTTTTATGAGTCGGGTTTTCCTCCAGAATATTATCTATAAGCGTGGCGACATTTTTGGGTAGGGAAGAGCTATTCATGGTTAAAATCCTTGATAGATGAAGGGGACGTCAATGGCAATGGCGAGCGCCGAGATTACTATAACACAGGCCAAAAATAACCCGGTAAGCATTTCTAAAACATATTGTTTCATTTTTTTTGTGCTCCTAACAGTGTGTTGATTTCTTTGACCAGATATTCATCGAACTCACCGGAATTTGTGAGATGTAGATAATCCTTGAAGGTCATGGAGCGAATAATATTCGCCGGAATGTGGGTCACGACGCGCAAATGATCCGATTTATATTCAGAGGCAATTTGACTGATGCGGTTGATGACTTCCTGATAGTGGGGGTAGGACATCTGGTTTTCAAGCGCAGGATTAACAGGGGCTACATAGATAAATGTAGGGATATGACTCTTGGTGATAGCTTCAAAAGACCGGCGCAATAGGTGCTCGCTCCAACGGTTATATTTTAAATCATTGAATGCCATCACTGTATTTTGCCAGTCATTGACGCCGAATTTTTTGAACTCCTGATCTTTAAATTCGCGGTTGATGATCCAGAACATGGCGGATTGATTATATGAGATGCGTGATTTTTTCTTCTTGTGTTTCTTTGCCTTGCGGGCAGGTGAAATAGCGCCGCTTTTTTTGAGGTGTTTCAAGATATCGTAAGAATTTGCCGTAGGGGCGTAATGCCGTCCCACCGCATGCCAGAGCAAATTTCCCGGTGAGATGCTTAGAGGGATGAGGGGCCAGTCTTTTATATTGGTCCAATAATCAAGCCCCCGGTTCATGAGATTGGTTTTAAAAAAGAGCGCCCGTTCATTGAGCGTCCAAAATGGGTTGAGCACCACAATCATGGCGGCAGGTTTGCGTTTGATTCCATCTAAAATCGCGGTGTAGTTATCCATTGCCCGCGTGGCCATTTTGAGATTTAAGGCGTGGCTGTATTCACCGTTTAATTGTGGAGCGACAAGGCTCGGGAGAAAGGTAAATTTATTTGTTTGTGGTGTATGAATGGCATGTGAAGACCCGCTAATCCAAAGAATGGAATTTTCGGGTAGTTGCTGTTGATCTAAGCGGCTCCAACGCAAATCATTGGTGGATGTGGCAATGGGGGTCAGGTTTTGCTCCGTCATTGCGTTTTGGTAGGGAAGGTGAACCGGAACTTTTGGTAGGGTAAAATGAAATAGAATTAAAAATGCGAACGTCCATATCACAATGCGTAGCAAAGATGCTTTGTTGATCTGCGGGAGTAGGGGAAAGATCAACTTATTTAGAAATTGTAAATCAGGAGGTAAATTTTGCATCGCTTAAAACCCTCCTAATGACAGATAAAAAGCACCCGCCTTTTCAAGTGGGAGAACCAAAAGCGGGAAGCTAAGGGTCACAAATAGATAAGTACCAAAAATTTTCAGCGCGTTTAGAAATATATTATCATCTCTCTCTTTGGTGGCGATCCGGTCACTATAGAGCCTGTGAATGATCAACCCCGCACCGTGATAGGCTGCGAAAATCACCATTCCCCATGAAATGTCATGCCATAGCGCAATGACAAAAATAGTGGCTAGAACTGCGAGATATTGTGTTTCCTTGCGGTAGCCGCCAAGGGGAACGAAAGCATTGCGCTGGGCAAAGCGCGACAGGCTCATATGCCAGTTATTCCAAAATTCTGTGATATTGCGGCGGAAGTAAGGGAAGCCGAAATTCTCTTTAAGCTTATAGCCAAGCATTCTTGAAATGCCGATGGCAAGATCGGAATAGCCGGAAAAATTGAGATAAAAGAACCATGTATAGATAAAGAGGAAGCCCCAGATTTTAAACGTCTGCGCGGTTTCATAATTGCCAAAGATAGATGCGCTTTTTTGTAAGAGCGTGGCGAGCAGGAGAACTTTCACAAGACCAAAGGCAATGCGCATGAGGCCGTCGTAAAAATCCTGCGCTTTAGGCTTGTTATATTTATCAATCTCCTCATATTCAATAATGGGTCCGACAATTTGGACAGGCGGGAAGAGGCCGTAAAAGAAAATATCAAGCGCAGAGAGTTTTTCAAACTTACCCAGCCAGCTTTTAATCAAAAGATCAGCCGCGCGGAATGTTGCAAAAGACAAGCCAATGGGAATGATAATCGCGCGTGCCAGATCAATCGTCCAGATCGTGTTAGAGAGATAAGACAGGAGATCATTGGTGATAAGGTTAAAGGAGGTCGAAAACTCCTCATAATTTAGCTTCCAGAAAATCATAGGGGCAAGGCAGGTCAGTAGTGAAATCCAAAATACAGCCGTGCCGAATTTCTTATCAGTGGTAAAGCAAACAAGGCGTTGCAAAACATAAATAACCAGCCAAAACAGCACATAAAATAAAACAAGGCGCGGCGCGATAAAGTAGAGTAGATAAGCCCCCATAAAGGCCAATATACCCCGCCGGATAGAGTTTTGAGGAATGAAATAAAGCGCCGGCACCAAAATGAGGCATAAAGCCAGAAGGTCAATAAAATAATGGATGGCGTTATATTCAGGAAACATGAAAAGGTTAATCTCCCCCTTCTTTCATGGTCAAAGACACATCCACATAATCAGGCGGGGCGGGGAGGTCTTTGATATCGATTTCCCACCCGTCATTTTCTGATTTAAAATTATGATCCTTATAAAGATTTTCAACCAGTTTATTTTTAGGGGTGGGAATGTATGTCCCGCACAATGTTTGAGCGCCTTTTGCCGCAGCGACTTGTCCGGTCATGAACAGCATGGAGGTCTCTGCGCCGCGTCCCAATACACGGCAACTCATCATCAGGCTGTCAATATTCCAAATCTTCTCATCGGCCTTTTCGAGAATGACAACACCCACGAGGCCATACTCACCAAAGCGGTCGCTGATATTCATGCCCAGCAAAACAATATCAGAATTCTCATGGAGCGCCTTCACTTCATCGGCATTGCGGCGGATGGTTGTGACATTAAATTGATTGGTTTTATTGATGAGCTGTGTGATCCGGCCTAAATGCTGTTCCTGCGCTTCAAAAACTTCAATTTTCAGCTCAAGAGATTTAATAAAATCCTCCTCGCTCATGGTTTGGCCTTCGGATTTACGCTTGGTTTCGGCAAGCATCATATCGGCGCGCTTTTTGTCTTCTTCAGTCATATTGGGAATGTCAAACAGGCCGGTATTGCGTAAGAGGTCTGGCAGTTCTGCAATTTCTTCAGGCACCATTAAACAAGTGACTTCGGGTAAGCGCTCCGTAACTTCCGCAATTTCCTTAGGATTGTCATCCACAAAAACAAGAGCGTCCAGCCCGATATTAAGCTCTGCCGCGATTGTCTTGAGACTATCAACCTTGGAATTCCAATGAACCTGCCAAGCAGAAATTGACCCGCGTTTTAAAACCATAGTATCATGCGTATCGAAAACTTCTTGCACATCTTCGGGATTGTTTTTGCTGGCAAGTGCCAAGAATATGCCTTGCGCACGTAGGTGGAGAAGATGCTTTTGAAAATCATAAAAGGCACTTCCGGGGAAATCTTGTCCAAGCTCAATCCCGCCGACGCCATCTTCACCAATAATACCACCCCAAAGTGTATTATCCGCATCCAGAACAATGCATTTTTTAGCGGGAATTGTTTGTGCGCTGATCAGGCGCGCCATTTGCTCGGCGATCACCTTCCAAAATTTTTCGCTATAGGGTTGCTTGTATAAATACCATTTGCGTATATCGTGTGCATTAGCGGAGCCAAAATTTTCAATGAGCCCGGCAAGGTTAAGGAGATTGACGCTGTTAATTTTTTTTACCTCTTCGGTGAAGCGAATGAGCGCCTGTGCATATGCGATTTGCCCGCTCGCGGCCTGACTTAAATCATGCACATCAAATTCTGATGTTGAAGGGTAGGGCGGCGTGGAGACAATAAGCGTACCCTTATAATTTTCACGCAAACGCTTGATCGTGTCGATAAAACTATCGAGCTCTTCAAACCCAATATCCTCCAGCCGCCATAAAACGATCAACAGGTCTGTAGGCGCGTCTAAGATTTGCTCCGGGTTGAAGCTAAGCTGTGTGATCTGGTTATAAGGCGCCACCGCGAAGGAGGGGTCGTTTTTTCCCAGCTCTTTTTTTAGGTGAAGCGCAAGAGGGTCAACGGTGAAAGTTCCGGCTATTCCAATCACTTTTGAGCTTGAAGGCGTTTCACTCATACGGATTAAAGTTCAATCCCTTTATCTTTGAGCGTCGCACGGGCCAGACCAATAGAGGACATTTTCATGATTTCTTTGGTGGAAAGACGAATGTCAAATTCCTCTTCAATCGCTGCGACCAAGTGCATGGCGGCGAGGCTGTCCCACTGTTCTACCGTGTCGGGAGAGCTCTCGTCATTCAGGCCCGCAGGGTCTATATCCAAAATAGAGGCAAAAAGATCAATAAGTTTATCTGACATAATCGTAAAATCATTTCGTTATTAAAATTCAAAAGAAAATAGGCTCTTGTGAGTGAATCACCTATGATGTGTCACTATAAACCAACTCGGAATCTATTGAAATGAGTGATCAGAAAAGCCAGACAGACAATCCCCAACCTAAGGCCGATGAGGAGGGCCATGATGCCGGAAAACTGACCTTTTGGGGACGGATACGGACATATTTTTTGGCCGGTGTTTTGGTGACGGCCCCCATCAGTATTACGGTTTACTTGACGTGGGTATTCCTCCAATTTGTGGATAACAAGATCACGCCGCTCATCCCGGTTGAATATAACCCTAATACTTACTTGCCGTTTTCATTGCCGGGACTAGGGCTGATTATTGCTATATTTTTCTTCATTATTGTGGGGTGGTTTGCGCGCAATGTGATGGGGCGGATGCTGATCCGGATTTCGGAATATATCGTCGACCGGATGCCGGTCATCAGGACACTTTATGCCGCCATCAAGCAAATTTTTGAAACGGTGATGGCCAGTAAGTCTCAAGCTTTTCGTGAGGTGGTTATGCTCGAATACCCTAGAAAAGGCGTATATTCCATCGGTTTTGTCACAGGCCGTTCCAAAGGGGAGGTACAAGAGGCTACCAAGAATGAAACGATTAATGTTTTTGTGCCAACAACCCCGAACCCGACCTCAGGCTATCTGCTTTTCGTGCCGAAAAAAGAGCTGATTTATCTGGATATGAGCGTGGAAGAAGGCGTAAAGCTCGTCGTTTCCGCCGGGATTATAACGCCGGAGCGTCATAAATAGAGATTAAGAAGGTCCCTTACTCGGAGATGTGACAACATCAGGATTATGCCTGCTGGGAACTTCTACTTGCTGTATTACTTTTTCAAGAGGAAAATTTTCATTCGGCATCTTATTGGTAGGTACTTTCTCAGGAGGAGCAGGTGGCGGTTGTTCGCTCTTTTGCCCTGTTGCTTTTTTGAAGTCAAAAGGAGCTTGTGAGGATATATCTTGACCAATTTCAGCTTCGAATTGTGATTGGGCTTGTATCATTGTATCTGGTTTTGTATACGAATCTACATCTCCATCAATGATTCTTAATCGGTTTCCTTCGGTTAGCCCTTCATTGATGATGTCAATAGCAATGGCAAGCTTGGCGCGTTCTTCTATCGATCCAGTGAGGGTAATCCCACTCGCCAACATTTTCGGGTTTTGAGAGGCGATCCACGCCATTTGAAGCGCTTCACGGGAAGAAAATTCCGCATTGTTATCAATGTGTTCAAGTGATTTTTTTGTGACCTTAAACTGATGTCCTTTTTCTTTATCGGTGAATGTAATGTTCGTAAAACCTGCAGCGTTTTTTAAGCTATCTGCAAATTCCGAAGATTGGGTAACCTCTAAAGTAGAATCAATCCATGCCAGTGAGCCATTTTGTACGGTGTGGGTTATATTCTTTGTGCTGTCATCGCCGTAAAGTTGAAGAAGCTTTTGAGCGATAGGAGAATCGTTTAGAGCCTTCGCCGCAGTTTTTACGTCCTCTATATCTTCTTCTATAGGAGTATGGTCTTTAGCTTGGTCTTCGGGTATTGGAGGAGGTATTTGAGCGTCGTTTTTCTCCTGCGTCTCCTCATTTTCCGCAGCGACAATGGCAGGGGCGGGAGTTTTTGGAGCGGTTGGTTCCTGAGGCTCTACGGCATTTTTTCCCGTTAATGAGGCCACGCTAATGCTTGCGGATGGCGGGTCTTGGTTCTCTTCGGACCGGTTGAATTGGGCAGAACAGGCTTCATTTTGCTCTTGTGTTAATTTGGGACTCAGTTTGTCATCAGCCAAAGCGGCGAGTTGGTTACGATAGTTCCTAACATCCTTAATGATGGATGTAACCGCTTTTTTCTTTTGTGCGTCTTCAAATTCGAGTTTATCTAAATCCTGAAGTGCTTTGGAGAGGTTTTCAAGAATAACGGAAACGTCTTCTTTGGAGATTTCTTCCAAAGGATTATCGCTTGTGCGCTCCAAGTCGTTCAGATACTTTGCCACGGGGTAAATAGCATGCAGATAATCCGGATCATTTTCTTGTGGTTCTTTAATGAGTTCTTTACCTGCAATAAAGGTCGCTTCTTTTTTGTCCGGCTTTCCATTTAAGATGCGTGCCAAGCCGCTACGAATAGTATAATGTACCGCAAAGATAGCGTCGTTTATGGCATTGATGGAAGGATCTACTGTTTTAACGATTAAACCAATTGGAAGAGCTTCGGATAGACCTTTACCACCTGTTCCTTTACGGGCATCGACTTTTTCCTGTGCTGTTTTTTGTGAATCTGCGAAGCCGTCGAGTGAGATATAAATTGCTTTATGCACTGCTTCTGTATGGGCGCGGAAAATGTTTTGAATTTTTTTCGCACGTTTTTCAGGTGTTAAGTCTTTAGGTAGATTTCTAATGTCTTCCGAAAATAAGCCTTCGGTAATATTAAGCTCGGTTTTTCCGTCTTTTTCTTTTACGAACCCATTTTCTTTGAAAGCTTTTATAATGTCAGGGGTTTCGTCAATATTCGTGTCGTAAATATTTCGTAGGTGAACGCTATACGCTTGAATTTTGGCGATTGTTTTTTGCAGCTCGTGCGACAGTCCGCCATATTCCACCAGCAGGTCTCCAACCGCTTGATTGAGTTTTGAATCTAGTGTTGTATCGTCTTTTACGTCCATTTTTTGTTTTCTTTCTTCTTCCCGAACTGTTTCGCTTACCTTGGTAAGAAAGTCTGTTTCGGTTTCTTCGTTGTCTCTGACAAGTTTTCTTGCCGTTTCCTGATTTTCGTCAAGTGCTTTGAACCGGTCTCCTTCTGCAGGAGGAGGCAATATATCGTCGTAAAGACTGAATATAATGCTTTCATATATGTTACGAATGGTTGCAGCTCGTGGTACGTCACCTTTATAGGATTTTATTTCCGGTCTTGAAAGAGGTCCGCTTAGGTCTAGCCCACCGGACTCGTTGATTATGCCTTTTTGTTCGAGGTAGGCTATAACGTCTTGGCCGCCCTCTTCATTCCCAGAAGTTTGCGCGTCATCATAAATTTTACGCAAGTGAACACCGCAGGCTTGAATTTCTGCAGTAATTTCTTCTAGTTTGGACTCTGTTTCTTCGAGAGGTGCCATTTAGCAGTTACTTTAAGTTTATTGGTATATTTAAATATACATAAGATCGGACAGGAAAGCAAGAAATTTGCTTATATCCCTTATCCAGCTTCAAGCATTTTAATGCCCTGATCTTGCTCGAACAGGTAGAGCAGGATTTTGAGCGCTTGACCGCGTTCGGAGGTCAAATTTTCGTCTTTTTGCAAAATGAGCTTGGTATCATCACGCGCGGCAGCCAATAGCTCCCCATGTTTTTCGATATCGGCGAGCTTAAATGTTGGCAAACCGCTTTGACGGACCCCTAAAATTTCACCACCGCCGCGAAGTTCTAAATCTTTTTCGGCAATCACAAAACCGTCTTCGGTCTCGCGCATAATGCGCAGGCGCTCCTTGGCGGTTTCGGTGAGCTTGGAAGCGTAAACCAAAAAGCAAAAGGACTTGGCGGCCCCGCGTCCGACACGCCCGCGCAGTTGGTGAAGTTGAGATAACCCAAAGCGCTCTGCTTGCTCAATAATCATCACGGTGGCTTCGGGCACATTCACGCCCACTTCAATGACGGTGGTGGAAACTAAAATTTTAAGTTTACCTTGGGCAAAATTGGCCATGACCTCGTCTTTTTCATTTGCTTTCATGCGGCCATGCACGAGGCCAACTTGATCGCCAAAGCGTTCTTTGAGCACGTCATAGCGTTCCTCTGCGGCTTCTAAATCAAGTTTTTCGCTTTCTTCAACCAAAGGGCAAACCCAATAAACCCGTGCGCCATTTTCTATTTTACGGGCAACGGCTTGGGTCATCTCTTCAATTTTTTCTTTAGGAAGCAGGCGGGTATCGACAGGTTTTCTTCCTGGTGGCTTTTCATCCAGACGGCTGACCTCCATATCCCCATAAGCGGTTAGGGTGAGGGTACGTGGGATCGGGGTAGCGGTCATGACAAGTACATCCGTGCCTTTACCTTTTTGCGAAAGTTGAAGGCGTTGATGCACGCCAAAGCGGTGTTGCTCATCAATCACGGCCAGTCCTAAATCTTTGAACGCGATATCGTCTTGAAAAAGCGCATGTGTGCCGATGACAACTTGTGCTTCGCCGGATTTAATTTGCTCTAAAATTTTGTCGCGTTCTTTACCTTTGTTGCGTCCGGTGAGGGTAATATATGTTATGCCAAGAGCCTCTAACCAAGGGGCAAAGCTTTCAGCATGTTGGCGGGCGAGAATTTCCGTTGGCGCCATAATGGCAGCTTGCGCGCCGCATTCCAAAACATTCATCATAGCGAACGCCGCGACAATCGTTTTCCCGCTTCCTACATCTCCTTGCAAAAGGCGAAGCATTTTAAGCGGACTTTTCATGTCGACATCAATTTCTTCAAGAGCGTTTTTCTGCGCTCCCGTGAGCTCAAAAGGGAGGACGGATTTAAGTTTTTGGTGGAGCGCGCGAGGGCCTTGCCAGCTCCGTCCGTTTTTCTTGCGTTGTTTTAAACGTACAAGGGCAAGAGCCAGCTGATTGGCTAAAAATTCATCATAGGCGAGACGCTGGCGGACGGGGTGAGAAGGTTCCAATTCTTTTTCGCTTTCTGGCGTGTGGAGGGCCTTCATAGCCTCATGCCAGTCGGGCCATTTATTTTTGGCCTTATAGCTCGCATCTTGCCATTCTGGGAGTTCAGGGATGAGGCCTAGGGCGCTGCCAAGTGCTTTACGCATGATCTTATGGCTAAGGCCCGCTGTCATTGGGTAAATAGGCTCGACAATCTGGATGGATTCGCGCTCGTCAGGTTTGGCGATGATATCGGGATGCGCCATTTGCGCCTGGCCCTGGTAATGCTCAACCTTACCGCTAATAAGGCGCACTTCACCAATGGGGAGTTGTTTTTCAATCCAACCCTTATTGGCATGAAAAAAGATAATATCGATAGAGCCTGTGCCGTCTGTTCCCTTAACCCTATAAGGCAGGCCACGGCGCGGGGCGGGTGTGTGTTTTTCGGTGCGTACCTCAAGGGTACAGATTTTACCGTTCGGCGCGTCTTTGAGCTTGGGCATGTAGCGCCGGTCCACAAAATCAACGGGTTTATGAAAGAGGAGGTCCAGAATTTTGCTGCCGCCCGTTAGTTTTTCAAACAGCTTGGCATTTTTAGGCCCCACACCAGCCAGCGTGGTGAGCGCGCGAAATAAGACATCAAGTTCAAATGGACGTGGCATGGTCGCTCGTGTATGACTTACTTGTAAATTAAAAGGTTAAAGAATGAGTTTAGAAACGACTGAAAACAAACGCAAGAGGTTGATTTTTCGTTCATGGCACCGGGGAACGAAGGAGATGGACATATTATTGGGCAGTTTTGCTGACAAATATGTACCGGAAATGGATGAAGGCGCGCTCGCGCAATATGACGCGCTTTTAAATATCGGCGATCCTGAGCTTTATGATTGGTATTTGGGCAAGGCGGATGTGCCGGCCAACGATCATTCTGCTGTGATGAAACAGTTTTTGGACCACAAAGTGGTAGAGCGTGAAGATAAGGTGCAAAACAGACCTGAAGAGTAGAGCGTTTGCAAAATGAATGAACCACTAAAGCAGATGGATGAAGGAATTCGCCAAGCCAAAACCCTCTATGGCATGCCGGAGGGGCAGGATGCGCGTGTTTTGGCTAGCCGTGCGCGGGAGGCGGCGAAATCTCAAGGAGTGATCTTGCATGTGGCGCTCGATGATAAGCGTTTGGCAACGCTGGAGGACTTATTTGCTTTTTTTGCGACGGATGTGGAGGTGCTCAGTTTTCCGGCGTGGGATTGTTTGCCCTATGACCGTGTGTCGCCAAGTGGAGAGATTACTGCCGCGCGGGTCAATGCACTTAGCCAAGTTCTCTCATGGCAAAGCGATGATAAATATTTACCGCGCATTGTACTGACAACTGTAAATGCGCTCACGCAAAAAATTATCCCGCCGAGCGCCCTACAAGGGACGAGCTTAGAAGCAAAGGCGGGCGAAACTTTAGATCAGGATATATTGCAGAACTTTTTGGTGAGCAATGGCTATCATCGCACTGATACGGTGCGTGAAGCAGGGGAGTATGCTTTTCGCGGCGGCATTATAGATTTATTTCCGGCAGGCCACGCGCTTCCGGTGCGCATAGATTTATTTGGGGATGAGGTTGAGAGCATCAAAACTTTCGATCCGGTGACGCAGCGTAGAGCTGAGAATGTAGAAGAATTTATTCTACGACCGGCAAGTGAGTTTTTTCTTAATGAACAATCCATCCATTCTTTTCGCCGGGGATACCGCGATGCTTTTGGTGCGGTACAGGATAATGACCCGCTCTATGAGGCGGTGTCTGCCGGGCGGCGTTATAACGGGATGGATCACTGGTTACCGCTTTTTTATGAAGAACCCTTGGTGCCGGTTACAGATTATCTATTCAATGCAGAAATTTATGCAGATGCGCAAGTGATGCAATCACTTGCCGAGCGTACGGCGCAGATTGAAGATTTCTATCAGGCCCGTAAAACGTTAGAAGACGCGGCGCAGCAGCGCAAAAAGAGTGCGCCGAAAAAAGACAAAGGCACTGATGTCAGTATGACGGGCGCGGTGTATCATCCGCTTCCTGTTGAGCGGCTTTATTTATCCAATGACGAATTAACACAGAGTTTAAATCAGGCCACTCATCTATCCGCTTTTAAAATGCCGGAAGGGGCCAATGGGAGCGATGCGCTTGGAACGCGCGGGCGTGATTTCGGCGATATACGCAGCCTTCCTGATGCCAATGTCATGGAGGAGATGGCGAAACACATAAAGGCTCTTCAAGATCAGGGCAAGAAGGTCTTGTTGGCGGCTTATAGCGTGGGGGCGCGGGACCGGCTTAAAATCATGTTGAATGAGGTTGGGATTAAAGACCTCACAACTTGTCATCAACCAAGTGATTTTGCGGGTATGAAAAACCCGAAAGTGGGTTTAGGTGTTTTGGCGCTCGAGCAAGGTTTTGTGGCTGAAGATATAGCGGTTCTTACAGAACAGGATGTCTTGGGTGACCGCTTAACGCGCAAAATTTCAAAGCGCAAAAAGGCGGATAATTTTTTAACCGAAGTCTCTTCTTTAAGCGCTGGTGATCTGGTTGTGCATATTGATCACGGGGTGGGGCGGTTTGAAGGGCTTGAAACGCTGGAGGCGGCAGGCGCGTTGCATGATTGTCTCAAAATTATATATGCGGGCGATGACAAGCTTTTTGTGCCGGTTGAAAATATTGATGTGCTCTCACGCTATGGATCCGACGCGGGCTTTACGCAGCTTGATAAATTAGGGGGTGCCGGGTGGCAGGCACGCAAAGCCCGCGTTAAAAAAGATTTGATGCGCATTGCTGATCATCTCCTTAAAATTGCTGCCGCACGGATTTTGAAGAAAGGGGAAAAGCTTTCAGTAGATTTGGATCATTATAACCAGTTCGCTGCGCGTTTCCCTTACCCTGAAACCGAAGATCAGTTGAAAGCCATTAATGATGTGATTGACAGTCTTGCTGGAGATCATCCGATGGACCGGCTTGTATGCGGTGATGTCGGATTTGGGAAGACGGAAGTCGCTTTGCGTGCGGCCTATGTAGCGGCGATGGCAGGGGCGCAAGTTGCCGTTGTGGTGCCGACAACGTTGCTGGCCCGTCAACATTATGCAGGCTTTGTGAAGCGCTTTGAAGGGACGGGCTTGCGTGTTGCGCAACTCTCGCGCATGGTTAGCGCAAAAGAAGCGGCTATGACCAAGGATGGCATCAAAGACGGCACGGTGAATATTGTGGTTGGGACCCATGCGCTTTTTGCTAAAGATATTAAGTTCGCGCATTTGGGGCTGCTGATTGTTGATGAGGAACAGCGCTTTGGCGTGAAGCAAAAAGAGCGCCTTAAGGAGTTGCGCAATGATGTGCATATTCTAACACTCACGGCAACGCCGATCCCGAGAACGCTGCAAATGTCGCTCACCGGTGTGAAGGAAATGAGCCTGATTACCACACCGCCCGTTGACCGTTTGGCAATCCGTACATTTGTTTTACCTTATGATCAAATGGTTATTCGTGAGGCACTGATGCGGGAGCATTATCGCGGCGGACAGAGCTTTTATGTTTGTCCGCGTATCAAGGATATGCAAGACTTAGAAAACCAGCTTAAAGAATTAGTGCCGGAACTTAAAGTTGTCACTGCGCATGGCCAGATGCCACCGTCTGAGCTCGACGCTAAAATGACCGCCTTTTATGACGGGCAGTATGATATTTTGCTGGCGACCAATATTATTGAAAGCGGGATTGATATCCCAACGGCTAATACCATGATTGTACATCGTGCCGATATGTTTGGTTTGGCGCAACTTTATCAAATCAGGGGGCGCATTGGCCGTTCTAAGGTGCGGGCCTATGCTTACCTCACATATGATCCGGTAAAGGCACTCACCGCGCAGGGGCAAAAGCGCCTTGAGGTCATCGAAACACTGGATACTTTAGGCGCAGGATTTCAGCTTGCCTCTCATGACATGGATATTCGCGGCGCTGGAAATTTGGTAGGGGAGGAGCAATCTGGCCATATCAAAGAAATCGGCGTGGAGCTTTATCAGCAAATGCTGGAAGAGGCCGTAGCCATGGCCAAAGCCGGTGTAGACAGTGAGGCCTTAAACGCGCCACAGGAGCATTGGTCGCCGCAGATCAATATTGGTACCTCTGTCCTTATTCCTGAAAGCTATGTGGAAGACCTAAGTGTCCGGATGAGCTTGTACCGCCGCCTTTCAGAACTGGAAAACCGGGAAGAGATTGAAGGTTTTGCGGCTGAACTCATTGACCGCTTTGGTGATATCCCTGAGGAAGTTGAAAATCTCATGGATATTGTAGCGATCAAGCAAATGTGCAAGAAGGCGCAAATCAGCCACGTGGAAGCCGGGCCAAAAGGCGCGGTAATTGGCTTTCACAATAATACGCCGCCTGATGTGAATAAGCTGATGAGCTGGATTGCCTCTAAAAAGGGGAGTATCAAAATCCGTCCGAATGACCAAAAACTGGTCGCTGTACGCCATTGGGAAGAATTGCCTGCGCGTGTCAAAGGAGTAGAGAGCCTTGTGAAAGAACTGGCGTTATAAACACACCTTAAATTATGTTAATGTGTGTCGTGAGATATGCGCGTGAGTGTGTTTATTTCTTTTCTTGATGTCAATTTGGCCCTCTAGTAGGCTTGTGCCTAGTTGATTCAAACTTGGTAACCATCTCAATTTAATACGAAAGATAATCTGATGAGCGAACGCGATCCCTTAGAACTATATAACTCCCACCTTGTACCAACCGTGATTGAGCAAACAAATCGCGGGGAACGGGCCTTTGATATTTATTCAAGGTTGTTGAAGGAGCGTATTATCTTCTTAACAGGTGAGGTCAATGATTATGTGTCCAGCCTCATATGCGCGCAGCTCCTGTTTTTGGAATCCGAGAACCCGACCAAAGATATCTCCTTTTACATTAACTCACCCGGTGGCGTTGTCACGGCCGGTATGGCAATGTATGACACGATGCAATATATTAAGCCCGATGTGTCTACGGTGTGTATTGGTCAGGCAGCCTCTATGGGCTCATTGCTTTTGACCGCCGGTGCGGACGGCAAGCGTTTTGCTTTGCCACATGCGCGGATTATGATTCACCAGCCACTTGGGGGTGCGCAGGGGCAGGCTTCTGATATTGAAATTCAGGCCCGCGAGATTTTGCGGATTAAATCTATGCTCAATGAAGTTTATGTTCGCCATACGGGCAAAAAGCTCTCTGATATCGAAAAATCAATGGATCGTGACAATTTCATGTCTGCGGATGAAGCCAAAAAATTCGGCCTGATTGATAAGGTTGTCGAGGCGCATGCTGAGACCGAGCCAAAAGACAAGAAAAAGTAAGTATCACTTGACGTAATGAAAGAAAAGGGCCTGCATTTGCATTCCGTCAGGCTCTTTTTTTATACTTATTTCTGATATATTAAGATTATATTATTATTTGTCGGCGTTACTATTAGAGGAGCGTTCGCGAATATACTTTTGTTCATTTATGACTCATTTTTTAGGAGCATCATGTTAGGATCCGGTAACAAAGATAAGAAAAACCACAAGAATCAGGAAAACGGGAAAAATTTTGCCGTTTTACCTTTACGCGACATCGTTGTGTTTCCGCACATGATTGTCCCGCTTTTTGTAGGGCGGGAAAAATCGGTGAAGGCGCTAGAGCGCGTAATGCAGGAAGATAAGAAAATTCTTCTTGTGACACAAAAATCTCCTACAGATGATGATCCAAAGGCCAAGGGGCTTTATAATGTTGGGGTTATCGGCAATATTTTGCAGCTTCTAAAACTGCCTGATGGAACGGTCAAGGTCCTTGTGGAAGGTGGGGAGCGTTATCAAATTGACCGGTTTATAGATCAGGACGACTTTATTGAAGCAACGGCGCAGCCCATTGTCTGTGAAAGCAAAGAGGATGAAGAGATTGAAGCCTTAGCGCGCGCAGTTATTTCGCAGTTCGAGCAGTATGTGAAGTTGAATAAAAAAATTCCACCAGAAGTTCTCGTTTCTATTAATCAGGTTGATGACACTGAAAAGCTTGCCGATACGGTGGCGTCCCATCTTTCCCTAAAGATTGCCGAAAAGCAGGAGCTTTTAGAGCTTAAGACAATTGTTGAGCGTTTGGAAAAAATCTATGGTTTCATGGAAGGGGAAATCGGTGTTCTTCAGGTTGAAAAGCGGGTGCGTAACCGCGTGAAACGCCAGATGGAAAAAACCCAGCGTGAGTATTATTTGAATGAGCAGATGAAGGCTATTCAAAAGGAACTTGGTGAAGGTGAAGACGGCCTTGATGAGCTGGGCGAGCTTGAAAAGCGAATTAACGAAACCAAGCTCACGAAAGAGGCTAAAGAAAAAGCAACGACGGAATTAAAGAAGCTGCGTCAGATGAGCCCGATGTCGGCAGAGGCAACAGTGGTACGCAATTATCTGGACTGGATTTTATCTGTGCCTTGGAGCAAGCGCAGCCGTGTGAAAAAAGATATCAAGAAGGCCAAAAAGGTTTTGGATAAGGATCATTATGGCCTCGAAAAAGTCAAAGAACGCATTTTAGAATATTTGGCGGTGCAACAGCGTACAAATAAAGTCAAAGGGCCCATTCTTTGTCTTGTGGGTCCGCCGGGAGTAGGGAAGACGTCTTTAGGCGCTTCGATTGCCAAGGCCACAAACCGGAATTTTGTGCGTATGTCGCTTGGCGGTGTGCGTGATGAGAGCGAGATTCGTGGTCACCGCAGGACTTATATTGGTGCTATGCCCGGTAAAGTGATCCAGGGCATGAAAAAGGCCAAGACTTCTAATCCACTTTTCTTGATGGATGAGGTGGATAAGCTTGGTTCTGATTGGCGTGGAGACCCAAGTTCGGCCTTGCTGGAGGTCTTGGACCCGGAGCAAAATGCAAGCTTTAATGACCATTATATGGAGCTGGATTACGATCTGTCGGATGTGATGTTCATTTGTACGGCGAATTCTCTAGATATGCCGCAACCGCTTTTAGACCGGATGGAGATTATCCGCATCTCCGGCTATACCGAAGATGAAAAGCTTGAAATTGTAAAGCGTCATTTGCTCGATAAACAAATGAAGGCGGCGGGTTTGCGCAAAGATGAATTTAAAATCAGTGACGCGGCTATTCGTGACCTTATTCGTTATTACACGCGCGAAGCGGGTGTGCGGAATTTAGAGCGGGAACTTGCCAACCTTTGCCGTAAAGCCATCAAGGAAATTTTGATGAAAGGGAAGGCGAGAGTCTCGGTCACGCCGCGCACTTTGGAAAAATATGCGGGTGTGAAGAAGCATCGCTTTGGCGAGGTTGAAGGAGAAAATCGTGTCGGTGTTGTCACGGGGCTGGCCTATACCCAGTTTGGCGGCGATATTCTTTCTATTGAGGCTGTTACCATGCCGGGCAAAGAAGGCAAGGTCACTACGACTGGAAATCTAAAAGAGGTGATGAAGGAATCCATTACGGTGGCGGAGATGTTGATTAAATCCCGCGCCAGCCAGTTCGGCATTTCCTATGAAAGTCTGAAGGATAAAAGTATTCACGTGCACGTACCAGAGGGCGCAACGCCAAAGGATGGCCCTTCAGCAGGTTGTGCCATGACAACAGCTATTATTTCTACGCTTACAGGTATTGAGATTCACCGTGATATTGCGATGACGGGCGAGATCAATTTGCGCGGCTATGTGACCGCGATTGGGGGCTTGAAGGAAAAGCTTTTAGCGGCCCTTCGTAGCGGTATCACCAAGGTGCTTATTCCTAAGGATAATGAAAAAGATCTGGCCGATATTCCCGATAAAGTGAAAAAGAATCTGGAGATTGTGCCGGTCAATGCGATTGAAGAAGTGCTCTTGCATGCGCTTTTAAAGATGCCTGAGCCTTTAAATGAGGAAGATAGTCCTAAAAACCACGAAATTTCCCCGGAATCTGCGGAAAATAAGGGAAAAGACGTGATTCATCATTGAGTTGAGAGCCGAAACAGCTTACAAATGATTCGTATGAAACAGTTCAGAACTTATGGCTAGAGCCATTTTGCGCTGTTTTAATTTTGATTTGTGAGTCGTGTTTGACTGATGAATTAAGAAATAAATTAATCTAACAAAAAGGAAAATTTCGATGAATAAAGCAGAACTAATTGAATATGTTGCCAAAAAAGCTGACATGACGAAGGCAGATGCCGGACGTGCGGTTGAAGCTGTTTTTGAGGGTATCCGCAAGACAGTGAAAAAAGGCGATGCAGCGCGTTTCGTTGGTTTCGGTACTTTCTCAGTCGCAAAGCGTGCGGCAACAACTGGCCGTAACCCACGTACAGGCGAAACAATCAAAATCAAAGCTTCTAAAAACGTGAAGTTCAAGGCTGGTAAAGAGCTGAAAGAAGCTGTGAACAAGTAGTTTCTGCTTTAATTTAAGAATTATGGAGGGCCATGCTTTTGGGTATGGCCTTTTTCATGTCTTTTATATCTTGATTTTTATTTTGTTCACCGTTACATATAGCCATTCACTTGGAGGGCGGTTAGCTCAGTTGGGAGAGCATCTCGTTTACACCGAGGGGGTCGGCGGTTCGAGCCCGTCACCGCCCACCATTAATTTCTAAGTTGTTTCGTGCTTTTTAAATCATTGATATTTGCAGTTGTCTTTGTGCTTGTGGGATGTGCGACCACCCCCCCTGCTTCGCAATCATCCGCTTTCTACCATGTAAATGAACCTATGCAATGTGTCCCATATGCACGTGAGATATCCGGTATTCAAATACGTGGCGATGCACATACATGGTGGAATACAGCGCAAGGGCGTTATCAATGCAGCCATATTCCCAAAGTTGGAGCCGTTTTGGTGCTATCGAAGACACAGCGTTTGAAATATGGACATGTCGCTGTTGTGAAGAACGTCATCGATTCCCGTACAATTGAGGTCGCACATAGCAATTGGGGAGGTGATCGCAAAACTCGCTCTATTAATTATCGCCGCATGCCTGTTCGGGATGTGTCTGCGGGGAATGACTGGTCACAGGTTCGGTTTTGGCATTACCCTTCCGGAACCTACGGAAGTATCTATCCCGTGTCTGGATTTATTTATCCTGAAAAACTATATTAGGGCTATATGAACTCGCGTCCTTTCTTATATAGCTTCCGTCGATGTCCCTACGCCATGCGCGCACGGATGGGGTTGCTCTTGGCCGGTATTCAATGCGAAGTGCAAGAGGTAATTTTACGCGATAAGCCTGCGCACATGCTTGAAATTTCTCCTAAAGGGACGGTTCCGGTTTTACAAACCGTAGATGGCAAAGTGATTGATGAGAGTCTGGATATTATGTTCTGGGCGCTCAAGCAAAATGACCCTGATAACATCTTGAAGTGCGATATAGGACAGGCGAAGCAGCTCATTACCCAAAATGATGGGGAATTTAAAGCAGCCCTTGATCGTTATAAATATCCCAACCGTTATCCTGATGAAGATTGCTCTGGCGCAAGAGATAAAGGACGAAACTTTTTGGAGGAGTTGGAAGGCTTGTTATCTTGCCAACAACAACTAATGGCAGATCACGTGAGTTTGGCGGATATCGCGATATTCCCTTTTGTGCGCCAGTTCGCAAATACCAATCGTGAATGGTTTGATCAGCTGGATATGCCTCACCTTCAAAAGTGGCTGGAAGCGCATTTAAGCAGCGACCTCTTCACGCGTATCATGAAAAAGCATAAGCAAGAACGGTATTTACTACTGGGATAGGCTATTCCCAAATACTCGCTTAAGTAGTTCTGTTGTTTGCTTTGCCGGGTCTTGGCGGATTTGGGATTCTTGTTGGGCGAGGTAGAAGAAAATCCCTTCAATTCCCTGATCCACGACATAGCGTGTCAGATCGGTTTTAACATCTGGTACAAAAGGAATATTTTTATAACGGTCCATGACTTGATCATAGGCGCTAATGACACCGGCCTGCGAAATGGAATCTGTCACAAAAGGCATCATTTTTTCGGCTAAAGGAGAAGACATTTTCGATCTGAAATAGCTTGTGGCCGAATCTTTGGGGCCGTTGTAAATCGTCATAATGTCATCAAAGGTGAGCTCACTCACCGCATTAATGAATAGCTCCTTGGCGTGGGGGGTTGCGATTTCTGCCGCGCGGTTGAGACGCGTTTCCAGATCATCCAGCATGAAAGAAAGGTTTGCCTTTTCTAAAACATTTTGCACTGTGGCTAATTCTGCAGGAAGAGGGATGTGGACTTTAGGGTCAAGGTTAAACCCGTCTTTTTGACCGAGCTGTG
>JALEGH010000053.1 GCA_022763065.1 Alphaproteobacteria bacterium | reverse complement strand
CTTAAGAAGACTGGCGAAATTTTCAAAAATAAAATATTTGCCCGTCTTCTATCAAAAGTTAAAGAGATAGAAACGATGACAAACATGTTTAAAAAAGCCATTAAATGGTGTGATCAAAAATTTACAATGGAAATTGACCGCCTTCCGCCGGAGGGGCTGGAAAGCCTGCCGACGCGCCTCTGGGACTTTATCTGGTTTTTTCTAAGGCAGATTAAGGGGTTTTTGATTTTGTTGTTGATTGTGGAGCTCGTCGTTGCGGCCTCAAGCAGTCTCGTTTTTTGGTATGTTGGTGAGCTGGTAAAGCAGTCGGAATATACGCAGGCCATGTTGTGGGGTGGTTTTATCATGATAATCTTGCGGCAAAAGGTTATTGGTTTTATCCATGCGCTTTATGATTTGGTTTATACGCCTTACTTTGGAAATTTAATACGCCGTCAGCTTTATTGGTATACGGCGCGCCAATCTTTGGCCTATTTTCAAAATGATTTTGCAGGGCGTATTGCCAATAAACTTATACAAGCACCAAGTTTACGTGACGCCGTTAAATCAACAATTGGTTCCATTTGGTTTGCATCTATTTTTACATTGAGCAATCTTTGGTTCATGGCCAAGGTGGATATCCTTTTGGCGCTGCCTCTTGCGGTTTGGCTTGTCTGTTATGGTTTGACCCTGTTTTACTTTGTGCCAAAAGTTAAAAACCGTTCTAAAATACATGCCGATGCCATGAGTACGCTGACCGGTCAGGTTGTTGATAGTTTGACGAATTTTTTGCCTACCAAATATTTTGCGCGTACAGATCATGAAGATAAGCGCGTGATAGGCCTGCTGCGCGAGCACAGCAGAACTTTCCGTGACACGACAGGGACAATATGGCAGATGAGCCTTGTTATTGATATGCTCAACACGTTGCTTTTACTCTCTACGGCGGCCATTTGTCTTTGGATGGTGGGAACACAAGGTCAGGTAGGTGTGGCGATTATGGCGATGGCTTTACCCATGGCGTTGCAGGCGACATTTCAATCCGGCTGGATTATGTTTGAGGTTTCGGCCGTATTTGAAAATCTTGGTACGGTGCAAGATATTATTGATACGCTTTCGAAGCCGCATGAAATCAAAGATTCTAAAAATGCGAAAAGTTTGAAAATCGATAAAAACCAAGCCGATATTCGGTTTAGAGACATGTCATTTCATTATGGACAAGATAGCCAAAATGGTAATGGGTTGATGCATGATTTTAATCTTTATATTCCTGCGGGCCAGAAGGTTGGACTTGTCGGACGAAGTGGTGCAGGTAAATCAACGATTACCAGTTTGTTGGTGCGTGCCTATGATGTTGAAAAAGGTGAGATCTTGATCGGTGGTCAAAATATTGCCGAAGTAACGCAAGATAGTCTGCGCCGGCAGATTACGGTTGTAACGCAGGATAGCTATCTTTTTCACCGCTCTGTACTGGAGAACATCCGCTACGGTGATTTGGATGCCAGTATGGACGATGTCATTAAGGCCGCGAAACGCGCGAATGCTTATGAGTTTATTCAGGAGCTGGAAGACAACCGGGGTCGTAAAGCCTTCGACGCCCATGTGGGTGAGCGCGGTGTTAAGCTTTCCGGTGGTCAGAAGCAGCGCATTGGCATTGCTAGAGCGATTTTAAAAGATGCGCCGATTTTGGTTTTGGATGAGGCGACATCGGCGCTTGATAGTGAGAGTGAACACGCCATTCAAAACGCGCTTGAGGGTATTATGGAGGGTAAAACCGTGATTGCGATTGCGCACCGCCTGTCGACCTTGCGCCAGATGGACCGCATTTTGGTCATGGAGGAAGGGCAAATCATTGAAGACGGTACACATGAAGAGCTCATCAGGCTTGATGGAGGCTCTTATGCTCAGCTTTGGCAAATGCAATCAGGTGGATTTTTGAAGGTTTAATATTTTAGACTTTCTTAAAAAAACAAATCCCGTAATAAAGCACAAAGGAGGTGAGAAGCGGGAATGTTCCAACATGCATCCCTGCAATGTCGTTTCCTGTCTGGAATTTATACCCTGCTGCTACAATAAGTGCTAATAAGCTGCAGGCGATAGATGTGAAAGCTGCAAGACTGGAGCGGCGTTTCCAGTGAAAGCTGATAAGGGTTGGAATCATCAATGCACTTCCTGCGGCAGAATATATAGCCAGATCTGTCATAAATTTTGGCGGGTTAAGACCGGTAAAAAACGCCGCAATTAACACGAGGGCCATGATAAGTTTGGAAAGGATGACTTGTCTGTTCGGGGTGATATTGAAAAAGGGACGGGCTATATCGCGTGTGCTGATTTGACCGATGGAAATCAATAAAGAGTCGGCTGTTGACATCGCCGCGCCCAAGGCCCCCATGAGCATGATGGCCGAGATGAGAAAGCCTAATGCACCTAAGCTACCCAATTCTTTGAATATATGTCCCATAAGAAAGTTGGCTTTAAGATCCGGGCCAAAGGTTAAAAGGGCCGTCATGCCGATAAAGAAGACTAAACTAGCCGCAACCAACATGCCGATAATGGTTCCAACAACCATGAAATTAATTTGGGAATCATTTTTGGCCATGAGGGCACGTGTCATGAGGTGGGGTTGAATAAAGACGCCAACAGTTATCAAAGAAACGGTTATAAAAAACGGCCATTCATAGTAACCATTAGGCCCCGGAAGGGAGAGGTGTTCCGGTGACACGGCATTGACTTGTTTAATGATGCTTAAAAAACTTAAATCAAAATGGACGAATAAAAGCCATAGACCCGCGGCTAATCCGATGAAAGACGCGAAAATTTGGACAAAGTCGGTATAGGCAACGGCGCGCATGCCACCCAAAAATAAATAAAGGAGCACAACAAGCATCATAGAACCGACACCGCTTGTGTATGTTATATGTCCGTTTGTATAGCTATTGATGAAGGCACCTACGCCGACAAGCTGTAGGGAGATGTAAGGCATAATAAAGACAACAAAAATGCAGGCCATAAACAACCCGAGATGGCGCGATTGATAGTTGTGGCTAATTATTTCAAGAGGGGAAAAAATTCTTTTTCCTTCGGCAAAGCGGTGCATTTTCTTTCCAACCCAAAAAAGGATTGCAATACCAATCGCATCGGCAAGAAGTATGAACAAAACACCGCCAATACCATTGGCGTAAACCAAGCCAGAGAGTCCTAAAACAGTGAAGGTGCTAAAAAGGCTGCCGATGTAGGTAAAAGTGAGGACGAGAGGAGGTAGGTCTTTTCCGGCTAGAAAAAATTCATTTAGGCCCGGAAGGAGGCTTTTGGTGGACTTGATGCGGGCATATAGGACGAGCCCTAAAATAACCAGAAAGTAACAGGCGGTTAGACCCAATATGAGATTGAAGTGTGGCATTTTACCCTTTTAGCGCGTCGTAGGGGTATTTGGCTCTGAGCTCATCTTCTTCCTCGGGGGAGTGGGTGATAGAATCGTAAGCAGCTTGCATTTGTTTGGTCATCGGGCCGACGTCAAACTCCGTATTGTCAATTTTGGTGACAGGGGTCACATTGGCTGCCGTGCCGGTGACAAAAACTTCATCCGCGCCCGAAAGCTCATCCGGTGTGATATCACACTCTTCAATATTTAAGCCATCGCGCTGTGCGATTTTAATCACTGTTTGCCGGGTCAGGCCGTTCAAAAAACAGCGAGGAATAGGGGTTTTGATTGTACCATCTTTGACCATAAAAATATTGGCGCCGGAAGCTTCTGCGACGTATTTTCCTTCGGTGTCCAGCATCAAGCCATCGCCATAACCGTTCGCGACGGCCTCATCCTTGATCATGGTGTGTGTAGGGTAATTGCATGCTGCTTTGCTTCCGGTGGGCGCTGTTTTCGGGTCAGGTGCGCGCCAGCGTGATGTCTGGAGTGTCAGCCCATCACCGTAATAGCTGGGCCATTCCCAGCAAGCGATAGCCACGTGGATCTTTAAACCCTGTGCTGAAAGTCCTAATTGCTCGCTCCCGCGCCAAGCGAAGGCCCGGATATAGGCATTTTGAAAGCCATTTTTTTTGAGCACCTCATCTTTGGCATCATTGAGTTCTTGTGTTGTGTAGGGGATTTCAATGCCAAGCTCACGACCGGAAAAGAGCAAACGCTCGGAATGCTCATTTGAAAGAAAAATATGGCCTTGAAAGGCGCGCTCTCCTTCAAAAACGCAGCCGCCATAATGAAGACCATGAGATAAGGAATGAATAGTTGCTTCACGCCACGGGACAAGGGAGCCATTTATCCATATAACACCGTCCCTGTCTTCAAAGCTTTGTTTTTCGGAGTTATGGCTCATTTAAACGTCCTTTTTTCTCTATTTTATGGCTAACTACGCCAATGCGCGAATAATCTATTCAAAAAACAAGGGCTTGGCAAGCATCTCCCGAAAGCCGCGATGTTTCCTTGTGAAAGGGGGAGTGAACTGGTACATAAAATGGATGGAACATGCGGATTTAGAACAGAAAATGAGTGATGAAGCGCCGCGTGCGCAACATTTATTGCCTCACATTCTGGTGGTTGATGATGATGACCGGATTAGGGGGCTTGTGGCCAAATATCTCAAAGACCATAATTTTTTTGTTAGCACGGCATCAAGCGCCAAAGAGGCGACGCAAATTTTACAAATTGCGGAATATGACGCGCTTGTGTTGGATGTGATGATGCCGGGGCAAAGCGGTATGGAATTGACAAAAGAGTTAAGACAAAACCCTCTCACCCGTAATATTCCGGTTTTACTTTTAACCGCAATGGGGGAGACAGAAGATAAAATAGAGGGCTTGAGCGTTGGAGCAGATGATTATCTGACCAAGCCTTTTGATCCGCGTGAGCTTGTTTTGCGCTTGCAGGCAATATTACGTAGGCAGCCGCTTAAGGCGCAAAAGGAAGCAATGAATTTACAAATCGGGCCGTGGCAATTTAATCCGCAGCAAAGTGAGCTAACGCACAGTGAAATGTGCGGGTCCGTAAAGCTAACCGATGTCGAAGCCAATTTACTAAAGGCTTTGGCTTCGCGTGTCGGTGAGATTATGAGCCGTGAGGAGCTTTCGGAGATATGTGATATTGATGCCGAGAAGCGCACCATTGATGTACAGGTGACAAGACTGCGTCGTAAGCTTGAAGAAGACAGCAATAATCCGCGCTATCTTCAAACTGTGCGGGGCAAGGGCTATATTCTACGCGCCGAGATGATCGCGGGGGAGTAGATAATAGATGAAGGCTTTATTATCCTATCTATCGCCAAAGAGATATTTGCCGAGGTCCCTTTTTGCCCGATCTTTATTGATTCTGGTGATGCCTATCGTGCTGATTCAGATTATCAGTACATATGTTTTCTTTGATAGACATTGGGAAAGGATGGCCGGACGCTTGGCTTTGGCAGTTGCCGGAGAGGTTGCTTTTTTGGTTGAACGGGTTGAACAGGATCAATCGGAAGCCTATTTGTCCGAACTAACGCAAGATACGTTAAAGCACATGCAGCTCAGTATTAAATATGTGGAGGGTGGAAAAATTCCGCCAGATCCTGTGCGTTATTACGGACGGGGTGATGTGATTAAGAGAATATTATCAGGGGAGCTGCGTTATAAGCTCTCCCGCCCTTATCGTATTTTGGTAGATGTTGAAGAAAAATGGATTCAGGTGCAGGTGCAACTTGAAGACGGGGCCTTGGTCGTCACTTCGCCAGAGCGGCGTTTGTTTTCTTCTTCGGGATATGTGTTTCTCCTTTGGATGATCGGGGTATCTGCGGTTTTATTGATTGTGGCTGTGCTTTTTATGCGCAATCAAATCCGGCCTATTAAACGTCTTGCGATTGCGGCGGAGCGCTTTGGGATGGGGCGGGATGTTCCTTTTTTTAAGATAGAAGGTGCGCGGGAGGTGCGTCAGGCGGCAAAGTCTTTTATTGAAATGCGTGATCGTATTAACAAGCAAATTCAACAGCGCACAGCGATGTTAGCCGGTGTGTCACACGATTTACGTACGCCTTTGACACGGCTTAAGCTTCAGCTCGAAATGATGAAACCGGATAAGGGTAATGCGCAGGATATCCAGGAGATGAAAGCCGATATTGGTGATATGGAACGTATGATTAACGCCTATCTTCAGTTTGCCAAGGGAGAGGGCAATGAAGAGATGGAGCGTGTTAACCTCATTGATATTCTAAATCGTCTGAAACAAAGATTTGGTAGAGGGGAAATGACGGTTCATACCGGTTATGATGAAGATGAGATTTACCTACATTTGCGTCCTGTGGCGATGGAACGCTGCCTTGCCAATATTTTATCAAATGCGGGAGAATATGCCCGAAATGTATGGATTGATCTTGCGGTGGATGATGAATTCATCAGGGTTTTTATTGATGATGATGGACCGGGAATAGCACCAGAAAGCTATGAGGATGTTTTTAAGCCCTTCTTCCGTGAAGATAAATCCCGCAATACCAAAACAGGAGGTGTGGGCTTAGGCCTTCCAATTGCGCAGGATATTATTCTGGCGCATGGCGGCACCATTCATTTGTCAAAAAGCCCGAAATCAGGGCTCCGGGTCGAAATCCTGCTCCCTATTTAGCATAACACCATCCAAATCTGCTACAATATTAGGACTCTGTTAACTCCCTTCAGGCATGATGAGGGTGCAATATAAGGGGTGTATCGCTTTGTTTTTCTTTGGATTCTTTTAAGAGAACATATTCATGAGAATTTAAATTTACCTAAGGCATGTGAACGTTAGACATGAATAGCGCTGCTGGAAATGATAATTACAAACCGGGGTTAAAACCTCCGGACCCTATTCATCCTTCTTATGGGGGATGGCTGTCTAGTAATATGGCCCAACTTATGGTGTTTTTAAACGGGGTAATCTTAACTCTGACGGCATTTGCGACCTTAAGTATTTTTATCGATGAGTTGATCAAGGAAAATCTCTCCCGTGCCAGTCGTGAAGTTCAAGAACATATTGTGTCGGGCTACCGCGATGCAGAGCAGAGCTTGCAAGCAGTTGCTGTTATCGCAGGAACGCTGGAGCCTTCGCAAAAACAGCAGCTTGGTCATTTTATAGATGCCGGAGATTCCAGGAAGGGCTATTTCAAAAATATATATTGGCTGTATGAAGACCCTGCACAATCGGGTGCCTCAAATTGGGGTTTGTCTGTCTTTAAAGAGAGTGAAGAAAAAGATATTTTATCTTTTGATACCCCAAAAGATAAAAAAGATTTTATTGATTTCATTTTATTGCAAGGCAGTGGCCGCTCATTATCCAATTTTATGATCCCGAATGTACCTCAGGCTCAAACGAAAAGAGATTACGCGCCACCTTTGGTGCATGACCGCATATTCGCATTGGTGTTGAAGGTAAAAGGCGGTGGATATATTGTCGGTATCACAAGTGTGAATTACTTTATCAACCTTGAATGGTTCGAGCAGCGTTCCTTCATCAGGGAAATAGATGTTGTTGATACGCAAGGCGACTTGCCTCTTTATACGTTACAAATGGGCAAAGGGAATATGCCGGCTCAACACACACATACCTTATCGGAACAGTTGTCGGGCAGAACGATTGAAATCAGAACGGGATTGAATGTGGGGGGACGGGAAGCGTTCTTGCAGAAAATTCCGTTTTTAATGCTGTTATTTGGAATAACCTTGACCCTGATTGGAACATTATATGTGCGTAACAACCAGTCGCAGTCTAGAAAACTGGCCGATATGAACAAAGAGCTTGCGCATAAGAACTTTGAGCTTAATCAGGAAATGTCGGAACGTGAAAGACTGAATAATGTTATCCAGAAATCAGCAGAGGAAAACAGGTCCATTATTAACTCGGTCAGTGATGTGATTTTCGAAACAACAATAGATGGCACAATCGTATTTTTGAACGAGACTTGGAAAAAGGTTACAGGGTTTGAGCTAGAGCGCTCAATCGGTCGGAATTTGTTTGATTTGATCTATGTACAGGATCAGGAGGAGCAACGTTATAATTTTGAAGAGTTTGTTGCAGGGCACAAGCAATCTTACCGCGCTTTCACTCGGTTGCGCAGTAGTGACGGGTTTTTCCGTGCGATAGAGCTGACCATTTCAATGTTACGTCAGGATGAGAGTAAGGATTTACGGGTTGTCGGAACGATTACAGATGTTGAAGACCGCAGGCGGGCGGAGCGCGCACTAAGTGAAGCGGAAAAGAAATATCGTGCGATTGTTGAAAATGCGGCGGGTGGTATTTATCAGGTCACGCCGGAAGGGCAATTTTTAAGCGCGAACCCGGCTTTGGCGAAAATTTTAGGTTTCGACGCACCTGAAGAAGTTTTGAGAGATATTACGAAAGCGCAAGACCAGCTTTACGTGGATACAGTAAGAAGAGAGCGTTTTTTAAGTGATATTCAGGCGCTGGATGTATCGCATAGTTTTGAGGGGCGTATACGCAAGAAAGACGGGAGCCAGATTTGGGTCAATGAGAATGTACGTCCCGTGAAAGATGATGAAGGAAATCTTTTGTACTTTGAGGGCAGTATGGAAGATATTGATCAACGTAAAAAGGCCGAAATTGCCTTGACGGAAGCCAAGATAGAATCTGATTTGGCGAATAAGTCGAAGTCTGAATTTTTGGCGAATATGAGTCACGAGCTTAGAACACCGCTCAACTCTATTATCGGGTTTTCTGAAATTATCAAGAATGAGGCTTTCGGACAGTTGCCGCAAAAAGAGTACAAGGATTATGCGAGCGATATTTATAAGAGCGGTAAAAATCTTCTAAATGTCATTAATGAAATTCTGGATGTGTCGCGGATTGAGGCGGGTGAAAGAACGCTCAATGAAGGGCTCGTCAATGTTAAAAAAGTGATTGCGGATTGCCTTGGTCTTGTTGAGGGAAAAATTCGTTCGACCAATACACGTATTGAGAATAAAACCTTGGGCTCGGATTTATCTTTCGTGGGTGAAGAACATGCGGTGAAGCAAATGGTTTTAAACCTGATGTCCAATGCCATGAAGTTCAGTCCGGAAGGAAGCATGGTCATGCTGGATGCGGAGTTGGACAGTAAGGGGCGCTTGCGGCTCTCTGTCACAGATACAGGCGTGGGCTTAAGCGAAAATGAAATTGAAAAGGCGCTTTCCCCGTTCGGGCAGCTTGATACGGAGCTTAACAGGTCTAAATCTGGAACGGGTTTGGGGCTAACCCTTGTGAAAACGCTTATTGGTTTGCATGGTGGAGAGCTGGAGCTCGTCTCTCAAAAAGGAATTGGAACAACGGCAACTTTGATCTTCCCGGCCAAGCGTGTGGCGGCGTCTTTGAAAACCACTTACGAAGAGCAGATCAAACAACAAGAAGAACAAGATAGTCCGAGCGAAGAGGTTTAAAACTCATAGAATAGAAATTTGTTCTTCGCTTTCTTCTTTTGAAAATTCAAGCACCTTTTTGGCGATGTCGTAAGAATATCCGGCGCGGGCTAAAATCGCCAAGGCTTTATCCGGTGTATATTTTTCTGTTTCATCAAAGGGACCAATTTTCTTTTTGCGGGCCAAAAGAAGAGCGAATACAATTTCTCCGCTTTCATTCTCATCATCATATGCTTGAAGGGCTTTTAGAATTTGTTCTTGTGTAAATCCTTTTTGGGTGAGTTTTGCCTGTATGGCGCGGGATGATTGTCCACGCCGTCTTAAGGAGTTCACCATGCCACGTAAATAGGCTTCATCATCCAAAAAGCCTAATCTTTTGAAATTCTTAACCGTATCATCCAGAAGCTTTACACATTCTTCCATTTTTTGATCTGTATGGTGCGCACAGGAGCGTTTTATTTTACGCATCATAACTTGTTTGAAATGATGTGTACTGGCCGGAAAGCGCTGCAAATAGGCCAGACCTGAATTATGGAGGTATTTTCCCGATATTTTTTTAGGAGGACGAAACGCCTTTTTCTTGCTCTTTTGCGGGGCTTCTTTATTGTGATTAACTGTGAACATAAGGACATCATATCATGGCAGACTTAGAGGTAAATAACGCATTACGTCCACGTAAAATTTCAGGCATAAACTGGGTCGGTTTGAAAACGGTTGCAGGGAAAGAGATTGGCCGTT
>JALEGH010000052.1 GCA_022763065.1 Alphaproteobacteria bacterium | reverse complement strand
CTGCCAGAAGCCTCAAACGACGATGTAAAACAAGCGGCTTAAGCTCGAGATAAAAAATAAGAACGGCTAGTTCGACTACTATAAAAAACTCATTTTACTCCTAAAAAACCCCGGATTTACCTCCGGGGTTTTTGATTTTCTATCCCTTTGCATAAAATAAATTGGTATAAAGAACGCTTCCAAGGTATAATTAGCCTAGTACTTTGATTCTATTGAGTAGTTTTTATCTCTTCCCTCCTTTTTTGACAAATCTATCTGAAATAATTTTCTCCGTGCGCTATAGCTCA
Organism: Alphaproteobacteria bacterium; assembly: GCA_022763065.1. Taxonomy (GTDB): domain Bacteria; phylum Pseudomonadota; class Alphaproteobacteria; order Micavibrionales; family Micavibrionaceae. The sequence continues at coordinate 4,475 of JALEGH010000052.1, read as the reverse complement.
GCAAATAGCAGTTTTGTTTCGTTAAAGACCCCGCGTCATGTGTGGGCTATTCCTTCCATTCACGCGGATTTGGACCGCCTGACCTATTTACATGATGCGATTTTTGAGCGTTTCACACCCGGAGACCGACTGGTTTATCTGGGAAATTATACAGGCTATGGCGAGCAAGCCTGCGGCACAATTGAGGAACTTGTCACCTTCCGGCGGCTTCTTTTGGCGCAACCGGGTTTAAAGCCAGAGGATATTGTATATCTACGCGGCGCGCAGGAGGAAATGCTGTTTCAACTCATGCAGCTCCAATTCACCCAAAAACCAATTGACCAGCTCTTGTGGATGTTGGGACAGGGTATTCGTCCTACGCTGGAAAGCTATGGCATTTGTCCCCATGACGGGATTGTGGCCGCGCGGGAGGGAATTATCTCTTTGACCCGTTGGACCGCCAAAATCAAAGACACTATCAGGCAATATCCGGGGCATGAATGCCTGATGATGCATACAAAGCGCGCCGCCTTTACGCATGATATATCCGGTGAAGGACAGGAGCGCTACCCCACCCTTTTTGTGAATGCTGGACTTGATCCGAACAAACCGCTCGACGCGCAAGAAGATAACCTTTGGCGCGCCCATCACCAGTTTGAGCATATAAACGAAAGCTACCAGCCTTTTGATAAGATTGTACGGGGCTACGACCCGGCTCATAAGGGCGTCCACCTTAACTGTGTCACTGCCACATTAGATGGGGGATGTGGCTTTGGCGGCCCGCTTGTGGGTGCCGGCCTAAATACACAAGGCGAAATCTTCGAGCTGATGGAAGCATAGGGTCAGTCCTAGTTTATAACCACCTTATAAGGCTGTCCGGCGATGACTTTATCGCTAGGGCGCATACCATTCAGAATCAGAAACTTGCTCAGCTTATCGCCCTCCACATCCATTTTGGCGGCCATGCTGCTTACGCTTGCACCGCCTTCAGCCACCACGACGCGGATTTTCTTTGGCTGAATGGAGCGCTTTTCGCTTTCGCTTAAACGCCGGAAACTATAGCTGGCTTTTTTGAGCTGATTCATGAAGCTTGAACTCATTCCCTTGGGGATCGCCATTTGGAAACGGAAAAACTCACCGGCTTTCCATTCAATCACCACAAGCCGGACTGTCACCGCCCTGCCCTTCACATTACCGGCGAATGAAGCCGTCGCGGCGCGCATACCATTCACGCTAATCTCTGCCGCATCTGCCAATTTCTCATTACGCAGCCAGACTTGTGTGAGATATCTAAGCGGATCAGATTTTGCCTTGTCATTGGCCGCATCAAAAACAATGACAGTACCATTTGAATGGGTTCCCACCACCTGCGCCGGAGAGTTCATGATTTTGGTGCCTTGCGGCAAATCAAAGGCAAAACCGATTGTCGGATGATAAAAACTACTACCACGTGCAAAGCCCTGCGCCGCGCTGTCACCGTAAGTCATGCCGTTAATGACCTGAAGATAAGCGGCGCGATTACGCACACCGTTAGCATTAGGATATTTTTGTGCCTCTGCTCCGGCCTGCGCGACACGCTCTGCTGTTAAAGGGTGGGTGGAGAAATAATTAAAGCCGGTGCCGCTTTTACCGGCCTCTTTGCGTTCAAGTTGTGATTGCGCATCAAGAGAGCGCAAAAAGTCCGCCATAGCGTGTGGGTCATAGCCCGCGCGGCTCAAATACCGTACCCCCAGCTCATCCGATTGATGCTCCTGCCCACGGGAATAGGATTTTAAGTATAAATTCGACCCTAAATTGGCGGCTTGCGATACGGCGGAGCTTCCTGCCACAGCGCCCAATACAGTAGCTCCTATTCCGACAACGGCGCCTTGTGACATGCGCTCCGCCGCATGGCGGGCAGTCACGTGACCAATCTCATGTCCTAGAACAGCGGCCAGTTCCGCCTCACTATTAGCCAGTGATAAAAGCCCACGAGATACATAGATATAGCCCCCCGGCAGCGCAAAAGCATTCACCATCGGGCTATCAATAACATAAAAGCGGTAGGTGACATCTTTCCGCTCCGTATTCTTGGCAACTTTCTGGCCAATCCGGCTCACATAATCTGCCACTGGGCCTTTGACGAAATTACCGTAAGCTTTGGCGATTTTGGCATGCTCTTCAGCGCCCACACGCGCCTCACTAGTGGTTGGAAGAAGGGCTGTAAACTGCCGGTCCCCTGTCGCCGGATTGACGCTACAGGCACTCAATAAAAACATGACGCAAAAGGCCAAAATAATATTTTGGCTACAACTCTTGCCTTTACCTCTCAAATTCGTCCATTCTGACATCATGCTCAGATTCCTGATTATTCTATGTTGTTTAAGCTTTTCAACGGCTTCTATTTCCCTTGCCAAGGAAGAAAAAGCCGCCAAAGCGACATTACCTGATTTTGTTTCCCTTAAACATACAAATTCCGGGCGCGTTGACAAGGTTATTAATGCCCTGACTATCTCCTTAAAAGATGGCAAAATTGTGAGATTATCCTCCCTCGACATTCCGGATTTTTCAAACTCTCAGGACAGCCCTTACGCGGATCTGGCCTATAAGGCATTAACCGAAATGCTGCCCGAAGGCACGGAAGTGATACTCTATCAAACCCGTCAGGCCAAGAAAGGCCGCGTGAACCGGATGAACCACCAACTGGCCCATATTGTCACCAAAAAATCAGATATGTGGATTCAAGGAGAACTACTAAGCGCCGGTCTGGCCCGCGTTCTCATCGCCCCTAATGCACCTGAAATGGCTGGTGAGATGCTCACGCTCGAAAATCAGGCCCGGCAACAACAACTGAGCATTTGGGAAAACAACAGCCCCTATCAGATTTTCAAGGCAGAACCACCAGAAGGCATCCCACAGCAAGGTTTTGTTATTGTGGAAGGAACCGTGACCAAAGCCGCGAATGTACGCAATAATGTTTACTTGAATTTCGGAGCTGACTGGAAAAGTGATTTCACGATTATGGTCACGCCAAATTTACGTAAAAAATTAGCACAGAAGCGCGGTATTCATGCGCTCTCCTTGGGGCGTGAAAGATTACGCGTGCGCGGCTGGGTCAGGGATTATAACGGCCCACTTATTGAACTGGATGTCGCGGAGCATTTGGAATATCCTCTAGCCGAGATTCAAAACGAAGCTCAAGACGAAAACAAAGATGAAAAAGAACAAACAGAATAAAAAACCACTTTTGGAATTATTCCCACCGCTTAAACCCTATTCAAGCGGTTACTTATCCGTAGAAGAACCGCATGAGATTTACTGGGAGCAAAGCGGCAATCCTGAGGGGGTTCCCATTGTCTTTCTTCACGGCGGACCGGGAGGCGGATGCTCCCCTACATACCGGCAATTTTTTGACCCCGATCACTACCGCATTATCTTATTCGATCAACGCGGCGCCGGACGCTCCACCCCACATGCCTGTTTGGAAAATAATACAACGCAAGCCCTCATTGAAGACATTGAGAAAATCCGCAATCATTTAGGCATTGAGAAATGGCACATCTTTGGTGGTTCATGGGGATCAACCCTTGCCCTTTCTTACGCAGTACAACATGCCGATAAATGTTTAGGGCTTATCCTGCGCGGTATTTTCTTAATGGAAAAACTGGAGATTGACTGGCTACTTTACGGCATGAAAACAATATTCCCTGAAAGCTGGGAAGAGCTCGTGGACATGATCCCAGAGGATGAACACGGCGATCTCTTAAGCGCCTATCACAAACGCCTGATCGAAACAGATAACGAAGAAGAACGTCTTCAAGCCGCCATTCGTTGGAGCCTGTATGAAAGCTCCTGCGCTTCACTCATCCCTAACTATGAAACCATCACGACCGATGAACAAAAAGCGCACGCTCTGGCCATCTCCATCATCGAATGCCACTATTTTCACAATCAATTGATTGCACCGGAAAATAGCTTACTCAACCATATTGATAAATTCCGTCATGTCCCTGCCGCAATCATTCAAGGGCGCTATGACATGGTATGCCCCATCATCACCGCCCACAAATTACATCAGGCATGGCCGGAAGCAGACTATGTGATTGTGCCGGACGGCGGGCATTCTGCACTTGACCCAGCCATCCGCTCCCGCCTTATTGAAGCAACGCAAAATTTTAAATCCATCCGGTAAATAAAGGAGTACGTATCATGAGCTTTAAAACTTTGAAAGATTTAGACCTTCAAAATAAAACGGTGCTCCTGCGTGTAGACCTCAACGTGCCGGTTGATGAAGCCAAAAATGTCACAGACATGACACGCATTGAACGGGTGAAACCCACCATTGATTATTTACGTGAGCACCAAGCAAAGATCATTATCCTCACCCATTTCGGTCGCCCCAAAGGCGAGGTAAAACCGGAACTTTCGCTCGAATTTTTGGCTCCCGTTTTAACGCAGAAGTGGGAATGCGATGTACGCTTTGAAAAAGAACCCTCTCATGATATCGGACGCAACAT
>JALEGH010000006.1 GCA_022763065.1 Alphaproteobacteria bacterium | reverse complement strand
GGTGTAGGCAGCCGCATTGATAATGAGCCCGTCGATCTTACCCAAGGATTCTTGAATCCATTCCACGAGTTCACCTTCGTGATTGGACTGCCTGAAATCAATCTCGAGCTTGTGGCCTTGAGCAGCTTCAAGGCATAGGTTTTCGATGTCCTGTAAAGTCTGCGTTCCATAAATTTCAGGCTCGCGTGTGCCGAGCATATTGAGGTTAGGACCGTTTAGGATCAGAATTTTTGTCATGGTTTATTTATGGTGATCACAGGGAGTGTGCTCCGGTTTTGTGCCGGGAGTGAGAATATCAACGGAGACAGTTTGAGGTTCAGCCTTTTCAAAATGAAGCGTTAGAGGAAAGCTCGTATCTTTTGCGAGAGGTTCTTTTAAATCAATCAGCATCACATGGTAACCGGTTGGCTCCAGTGTCACGGTTTTTCCTGTTTTGATATCAATGCCAGAAATTTTACGCATCATCATCATGCCATCATCCGGATCAATATAATTTTCATGGATTTCGGTGATGTTGGCGATGTTACTCTCTACGTTGATCAGCCGATCATCTTGTGCGCTGTGGTTGGAAATATCCATGAAGGCAGCGCCCGTTTTGGCTTGGGTGGTCGTGGCAAAAGCATAAGCGGATTTGATTGTAATGGTAGCGTCTTTGTCTTGTGCAAATGCAGCGTCACAAGGAGCGAGCAAGAATATGGTCGCGGCAATAGGGAAGAGAAAATATTTTATCATCGCCATAGCCTATTTTTCGGCTGCCAGAAGTTCAAGCATTTGTTTCAGGTCCGGTTTATTGTCACCCGTGATGGAGTATATTTTTTTGTTGATCATGAAGCTCGGGACAGAATAAATGCCAGCATCCATCATAGCGCTTAAATTGCTTTTTACCATTTTTTCAACTTTTTTGCTGTTTGCATCGCTCAAGAGCTTGTCATGATCTATGTCATAGAGCATGGCAATTTCTTCAACAAAATCGGAGCTAATATCCGCATCTGGTTTCTCAAGAAAGGCTTCATGAAATTCCCAGAATTTCCCTTGTAATCCGGCGGCAATGGCAAGGCGTGCGGCACTTGGTTGCTCGTTATCGTCAAATTCGATTGGTCGGACAACGTAGCGAACATCTTTTCTGATCTTCAGAGTTTCTGATATTGTCGGGTGAATGGCCTTACAATATTCGCACTTATATCCCACAAATTCGGTGAAGTTTATCGGCTTTGTAGGATTGTCTGTATCTTGGACACCAGCGCGAACCGTAAAATCATATCCGGGATGATGGGTTTTATAATGCAACCAATGGAAATGACCAATACCGAATAAGCTGTATCCTGCTGCGATGAGCAAAAGGATAATAACAATGCGGTAGAAAATGGACATTTTTTAAGAAGCCCTGTTTTTTCTATTTCGCTTTTCTGGTCTCGGTAATTACCTCTTGGATTTGTGCGGCCTGAACAAACCCCGGATAGACTTCTTCGCCAATGATAAAGCCGGGTGTGCCGTTAATGCCGATGTCACGAGCTTCTTTCAGGTTCTGGTCAATAATTTTTTGAATGTCTTCTTTGTCTTTTTCCTTTTTCATCTTTTTGACATTGAGGCCAACATCTTTGGCCAGTCTTTCCAAATTTTTTTCATCTTTGGGGCCGTTATGATCCATAACAGCCTGATGAAACTCAAAATATTTTCCCATTCTATGGGCGGCGATAGACCATTTAGCAGCCTCTACAGAGGCAGGTCCTAAAATCGGCATATCTATGAATATTACTTTCACCTTGTCATCTTTTTTCAAAACGACTCTGATTTCTTCCAGCGCCTTGCGGCAATAACCGCAATTATAGTCAAAAAACTCGACAATTGTGACATCTGCCTTGTCATTACCTGTGCTGGGGAGGTTTTCACGGCCATTTAAACTCTTAATGAAGGCCTTGGCTTTTTTACTTTGCTCCTGACGGTCTTTTTCCGCCAGTTCGGCTTGATAATTATTCACGCTTTCTAAGATTTGCTGGCCACTGTTAGCCAGGTATTCATCGAACAGCTTTTTGATTTCTGCCTTTTGGGCATCGGTGAAATCCTGCGCCTGAATGGTGTGGAGCGGTGTGGTTGTTAGGGCAAGAACAAGCAAAAATGCGTATAGGGTGCGTATCACGAATATATCCTTTTTATTTAGCGATGAAAATACGATCTCCATTGTAACGGGAAAAGGGAGCAGAATGCAAAGAGCTTTGCCATTTTTACCAGATTTTATTTAACTTTTTTGTTCTCGATAATTTGTAAAATATCCTGTGCGCGTAAAGTGGCAGCTTGATTATTTTTCAAACTTTTAAGCGCCATTTCAGCCTTTTGTTTGGCATAATGTTTTTTGTTTTGGAGAAGGGCTTCTTCGGCCAAGTGAAGCTGAGCCAATGCGTCTTGCCCGGTGCGGCCATAGGCGGTAGCGAGCAAGCGGTGAATCCGTGTGGAGTGCGGCTCGGTTTGAAGGGCTTTTTTCAGGTTCCGGATCGCCATATTAAGGGTTTTAGGATCATTTTGTGCCGATTCAATTTGGGCATGGGCCAAACTCATTAGGATCAGACCAGCATTGGGAAGCAATTTTGCAGCCTTTTGATATGATTGCCGACCTTGCGCAATTTTACCAAAATCGACAAGAACTTGTCCTTTGAGTTCGTGAAAATAGGGGTTTTCAGGCTCTTTAGCCAAAAGTTGGTCTATGAGAGTGATGGAGTCATCCAGTTTATTTTGACGGTAAGCGGCGATGGCACGGGCATATAGCGCCGGTACCGATTTATCTTTGATATCATAATTCCATGAGACACGTTCGGGGTGAATAAAGCCGACCAGCTTGGCTTTCATTCTTGCATGCTGGTCCAACCATCTAGGCGGAAAGTCTTTATTTTTAAGTTCCGACTCTACGACGCGGGTTTCCATGGTGCTAATCCGGTTACGGGTGAGCGGGTGGGAGCGGACATATTCCGATTGTTGTGTCGCAGGTAAAAACTCCTCCCCTTCCAGCTTTTGCAAGAAAGTCAAAAGGCCTGAAGGGTTCATACCTGCGCGCTTCATCGAGGTGAGCGCCGCCTGATCGGCGCTGGATTCAAATGTTCTGGTTTTGGCAAGAAATCGACGTCCAGCGACTGAACTTCCGGCGATGGAGCCGGCACCTGCGGCCTTTGAGTCTCCTGTGGCAATGGCGGTGCCGATGCCGATGATGGTACCCAGAATACTTTCATAGGAAGCTTGTTCCAACGCTTTGCGTCCGCGTACCAAATGTCCGCCGGACACATGGCCTAGCTCGTGCGCCATCACGCCGATCAGTTCACCGGGGTTTTCGGTCTTTTCAATGAGTCCTGTGAAGAAGAAAATATTCGCTCCGCCTGCCACGAAGGCATTGACCTGTGAGCTTTGGACCAGAATGATTTTTACCTGATCTGGTGACATGTTATTGACTTCGAAAATGGGTGTGAACCATTCATTCATGCATGATTCTATTTCGGTGTCGCGAATAATGGTTTGTGCGTGCGCGGCTTTGTGCGAGAATAGCAGCGCACAAAGGATGAAAAGCAAAAATGGCAATCTTTTGAGTAGGCCAAATATCATGTGCGGTATAGTAGGTGGAAATAGAGGCGTTAAAAAGGCAAAAGAACATAAATATGACATTTGAAATGAATGACATGATTGAATGGATTGATCTTTTTTGGGTCGTGGTGGCGCTTGTCTTGTTGCATGGGAAACAAAAAATTCAAGGAGCACTTTTCGTGCTTGTGTGCGTTTTTTCGCTGCGGTTACAAATTGAGCTGATGCAGGAGGTTGGATATCCGGATGGCTTTGTCGGGCTTATAGGCCTTCCGCTTTTATATCGTGGTTTTATTGCTTATGGAATTTTTGTTGCCGGCTTTTTGAGTTTGCTGCATTTGTCCAAAGATGACAGCCCCTATATTTTTATGGCAGCCAGTATCACGGTGTTCATCGTGGCTTTTTGTGTCTCTAGTTTTGTGTTGGTTTTGTAAAGGAGACTTTAAAAAAAATGCCAACCAAGAAAACAAAGAATGTGAGAACGGCCAAAGGGCGCAGTACTTCTTCGACGAAATGGCTCAAGCGTCAGATTAACGATCCTTACGTGGCCAAAGCGCAAGCCGATGGATACCGTTCCCGCGCGGCTTATAAGCTGATTGAGATGAATGAGAAGCTTGATTTGCTTCATTCTGGCATGAGCGTGATTGATTTGGGTGCCGCCCCCGGTGGGTGGTCCCAGATTGCGGCCAATCACGGGTGTAAAGTGATCGCGCTTGATTTGTTGGAGATGGACCCGCTACCCGGTGTGAGTTTTATTCGCATTGATTTTTCTGACGATGAGGCTCCGGGGGTGCTCTTGGATGCTCTGGGGGGGAGTGGTGTTGATTTGGTTATGTCTGATATGGCGCCCAACACAACGGGCCATAAAAAGACCGATCATTTGCGCATTATAGCTTTGGTCGAAATGGCGTATGATTTTGCGGTTCAGATTTTGAACTCAGGGGGAAGTTTTTTGGCCAAGGTACGTCAGGGTGGTACGGAAAACGAGCTTTTAGCCCAAATGAAACGTGATTTTAAAACAGTCAAACATATCAAGCCGCCCTCCAGCCGTCAGGAAAGCGCGGAAACCTATGTGATCGCACAGGGGTTTCGTCGTCGGGAGAGCTTAGAGTAGAGCTCTACCGCTACCGGTAAATATCTCAAGAATACTGGCTTGGGAACGCGCGGCAAGGGCAAGAGAGGATGTGGAAAGATCAAGGCGTGTTTGTGAGGCAAGTTGATTAACGCCTTCCTCATTCAGATCAGCCACCGTTAAATCTTCGGCTCCAGATTTATGTATATTAATGAAATTGCGGGTGAAATCCTGACGGGTTTGAATGATATTTAAGTCATTTACCAAGGTCGTCCCGTAATCTCTAACCTTTGCGATGGCGGCGCGAATTGTCCGGATCGCGTCTTCTACCTGTGAAGGGCGCTGAAAGGAAATCGTGTCCAACCCAAGGTCGGCTAGAGTGAAGCTCTGCCCTTCCACTCTCAATTTGCTGGAACGGGTATCGTTGAAATGAACAATCAGTTTTTCTTTTTCCAGTAGGTTAATCCCTCTATAGTGAGAGTCTTCAACTAAATCGTCTACTTGCTCCAAAAACTTCAGGGTTTCCAAACGAAAGGATTCTGATAGGGGGAGGGAGGTGGCTTCGTAACGCGCGAGCAAATCGGCCTGAGGGATAATAGAGTTATAAAACGCCACATCCGATATAGCGCCGCTAAAGGCAAACGATCCATCTGGGCGGTTGGGGGCATTTCCGGGTCCGTCATCATGGAAATAGATATCCTGATCAATTGCACCGATGGCGTTTCGGTTTGGGTGACTACCTATGGGCCCGGCAATAAATTCAGACCCGAATTCTTCGCCGTTTAAATATCCGCTAAAGCGATTATTATTGGCATCTTGTACAAGGGCAACGTGATAGGTCACACCCGATTGAATGGGAACACTGATGTCCAGAGGACCATAGCCTGCTCCGGATGTCGTACGACCATTCACGCGAAGACGTCCATTATCAATATAAATATTGAGATTATTGACCGGCCCGCCTTCTTCCCACAGAACCTGTCGGCCAACGGTGCTGTCTGCGTTAAAGATGAGCTCAATCGTTTTCTCATCATAAGGGCCCAGCGTGTTGATTGAATCATCAACCGGCACGGCAACATATTGCTGATTACCATCAAATTGGGCGGCGAGCCCGCCAGCGCCATAGAATAAAATATCATCCGTTTGGCCGACACCGTTGGTATAAATTCCATCTCCTCCGGCTCCCAAAGTCCCTAAATTGAGGGCGGTGGTGGTGTCAGAGTCATTTAGGCGGAAATAGCCCACCGGTGCGTCAGCTAAAATAGCATCAGGTAAAGCAGAGGATGTTTTTTCCAGGGCTTCTTTGGCCTCTAATGCTTTTACCTCGGCGAGGTTAAGAATATTTTCTATTGTTTCGATGCCAGTAAGAGCTTGTTGAATTGTGTTTATCCCTGTTCCCATACGGTCTAGTATACGGCTGAAATTATTCGCCTTGGTGCTAAGTGCACTGGCGGAGAAGAAATTTTGTGGTTGATCTGTTGCGCGATTGACCCGCAGGCCTGAGGCAATCCGTTCAGATGAGCGATCATTGGCCTCCCGTGACTTTTGAATACTCGTCAGGGTGCTTTTTATTGTCGCGCCGATGATGATGTCATTGACCATATGTTCGCTTTCCCGCAATCACTAAGGTGCTCATTTTGTAAACAAAGTAAGCTTTTCAACGTTGTCCTTTACGCGTACGTGCAAACTTTGTACCAAAAAGTCCTAATATCCTCCAAAGGCCCTTTGGATTTAGCTTACAATCAATTTCACACTGGCTGTAATCATACCATAGTATACCATATTTCCTAAATATTGGTTAGTTTTACCATTTTCCCATAAAAAAACGCCGTTTCAGATACACTAAAGCGGCGTTTTGGTAAAAATTACCTAGATTTTATAAGGGGTTAGTCTTACTCAACCAATTTAATATCAGAAGCGGATTGCTTATCGTTTCTGGTTTCAATCTCGTAAGAAATTTTTTGCCCTTCGTTCAGTCCGCGAATTCCAGCCTGCTCGAGCGCAGAAATATGTACAAATACATCATTTCCACCTTCTTCAGGGCTTACAAATCCATAACCTTTTGTAGGGTTAAACCATTTAACAGTTCCTTGAGCCATCTTTAGATCTCCTTTTAGTTGGCGTTAGTATTTAAGAGTTCGTGTTCGTCGGTCGTGAAGGGAATAGAACTCTAAAGAATAACGACAAAGGAATATCTTTATTCGGATAAAACTTTGTTTAGGCTAAAAAGTAATCTGGTCTTCAATGTGAGCAAAACGTAACTCAATGAAGACCATTACAGAATATGGCCCAAAATAGCAAGGAAAAGCTGATCTTTGGGAGATGTTTGTTTACCAATGTCATATTTTTGATATAAAAAAGAGCGCGAAAATATAATCAGGGCCAAGACGTATTTATACAAGTAAGGGAGGCGATATTATGGATTCACAAGATGTTTATATTGTTGCGGCGAAGCGGACGCCGATTGGCAGCTTCGGGGGAGCGCTTGCCAGTGTTTCTGCCGTTGATTTAGGGGCGCAAGCAATGAAGAGCGCTCTGGAGGCCGGTAAAATTGACGCAAGTGTGGTTGAGCGGGTTTTTATGGGCAATGTTTTGTCTGCGAATGTCGGACAGGCTCCTGCACAACAAGCGGCGCAGCATGCCGGTATAGCCCAGAGTGCGCCATGCACGACGGTGAATAAGGTTTGCGCATCGGGTATGGAGGCCATCATTCTCGGGGCGCAATCCGTTATGTTGGGCGTCAATGATATCGTTGTTGCAGGCGGTATGGAGAATATGTCGCAGGCGCCGTTCTATTCGCCGGAGACAAGGTGGGGGCAAAAATACGGGAATATCGGGCTTGTTGATGCTATTGCACGGGACGGGTTGAGTAGCGCCTACACGGATGAGGCAATGGGATGCTTTGGTGATCTTGCCGCCAAAAAATATGACATTTCAAGACAAGAGCAGGATGATTATGCCATTGACAGTTATAAGCGTGCCACAGAGGCAACAGATGCTGGACATTTTGCCACAGAAATTGCGCCCGTTTCGGTACCTCAACGCAAAGGAGAGTCTGTTATTATAGATACAGACGAGGAACATACGAAGGTCAAGCTGGACAAGATACCGGTTTTGCGTCCTGTTTTTTCCAAAGATGGTACGGTGACGGCGGCAAATGCCTCGACGATCAATGATGGCGCGGCGGCGGTTGTGCTTGTGGGGCATGACAAGTTGAAAGAACTGGGTGTGAAACCTCTTGCGCGGATTGTTGCTTTTGCTGAAAGCAAACAAGAGCCGGAATGGTTTACCACGACACCTGTTTTGGCTGCCCAAAAGGCACTTCAAAAAAGCGGGTTAAAAACCCAAGATATTGACTATTTTGAAGTGAATGAGGCTTTTGCCGTGGTGGCACAGATTTTTGAACGCGAAATGAGCATAAGTCATGACCGGAATAATATTTTCGGAGGAGCCGTTGCCATAGGGCATCCTATTGGGGCTTCGGGTGCGCGGATTGTGACAACTTTGACAAATATCCTTCATCAAAAGGGTGAAAAATATGGTCTTGCATCCATTTGTAATGGCGGCGGCGGTGCCTCGGCCTTGATTGTGGAAAGACTATAGGATGTTGACGAAAACTATATTTGCATTCACGGTGTTTTGATCTTAGTGTTTTAACCTTGGCGTTCTAACTTTGGTGTTTTGCTGGCCTTATGGTCTTTCGTGTGTGATCAATAAAAATGGATAATATTTTTCCACTATGATACGTGCTTTTTTAGACAGCGTACGTGATTTATTTCCGATCATTCTGGTCATTTCCTTTTTTCAAATTATTGTCCTGAGACAGCCATTTCCTCAACCAACAGAAATTTTAGTTGGGCTTTTGGCGGTTATATTGGGCCTGACATTTTTTATCCAAGGACTCAAATTGAGCTTGTTTCCTGTGGGGGAAGGTCTGGCCGAAGCCTTTGCCAAAAAGGGGAGTGTTATTTGGCTGATCATTTTTGCATTTGCGCTTGGGTTTGGAACGACCGTAGCAGAGCCTGCCTTGATCGCCGTTTCGGCAGAAGCTGCGAAGGTTATGTCCGTGGCCGGTGTTATAGAATCTGCGCCAGATATACAATCTAGCTATGCTGATGGTCTTCGCTACACCGTGGCTTTATCTGTCGGTTTGTCTTTGGTTTTGGGAGTTGTGCGCATTATCAAGGGGTGGCCGGTTCACTGGATTATTATGGCAGGGTATATTGTCATTGTTGTTTTGACGCAATTTGCGCCGAAGGAAATTATTGGTATTGCCTATGATTCCGGCGGGGTGACGACCTCAACCATTACGGTTCCGCTTGTGACCGCGCTTGGAATAGGGTTGTCAAGCGTGATTAAGGGACGTAATCCCATGATTGATGGGTTTGGTTTGATTGCACTCGCCAGTCTTTTCCCGATCGGTTTTGTGTTGGTATACGGGATGGTGTTTTAAGAGATGATTGAAACAATTATACCTACATTTTTATCAACGGTGAAGGATGTGCTACCTATCATCGTGCTTCTATTCTTTTTTCAATATGTTGTTTTAAAAAAGCCGGTGAAAAATCTGAAGAAGGCCATTGTTGGCTTTACCTATGTTGTTGTCGGATTGTCTTTATTTCTAATAGGGTTGGAAAGGGCGCTCTTCCCACTTGGCGAGGTGATGGCGACACAACTGACCGCGCCGGGTTTTATTTCTTCTAGCCTAGATTCTGTCCCAAGTTGGACGGATTATTACTGGGTGTATATTTTTGCAGCCGCTATTGGCTTATCAACAACAATTGCAGAGCCTTCTTTGATTGCCGTATCCATAAAGGCCAAGGAGATGTCAGGAGGAGCCATAGGGTCTTGGGGGTTACGACTTGCCGTGGCGTTTGGTGTTGCTTTAAGTATTGCCTTAGGCGCGTTTCGTATCGTAACCGGTACGCCGCTTCATTATTATATGATGGTGGGCTATCTGGTTGTGATATTTCAAACATTTTTTGCCCCCAAATGGCTTGTGCCTTTGGCATATGATTCCGGCGGTGTGACAACCTCGACGGTAACGGTTCCGCTTGTGACCGCACTTGGTTTGGGTTTGGCCTCGACGGTGCCGGGGCGCAGTGTTCTCATTGACGGTTTTGGTTTGATTGCTTTGGCAAGCCTCTTTCCCATGATCACGGTTATGGGGTATGCTCAGCTATCGGGCTTGTTGGAAAAAATTCGAAAAAAGAATTCGAAGGAAAAATTCTAAGGAAGAGGAGGAAGCCTAATATGGATTTTAAATTAATTGTTGCCCTTGTCTCTGATGATTTGACGGACAAAGTCATCGACAAGGCCCGTGAAATGGGAGCGACGGGCGTTTCTGTCTTTACCAGTGGTCGCGGTGAAGGGTTGGAGCCAAGCAAAACATTTTTCGGCATGACCTTTGAGGGGCAAATCGACATGATTTTATTTATTGTCGAAAAACATATGAGCCGAACGATTTTAGAAGCTATATCAGAGGCTGCTGGCTTTGATAAAAAATCCGGCTCAGGCATTGCGATGCAGATTAATATCGAAGATGCCATCGGGTTAAAGGCGCAATTAAAAACCATTGAACATGAAATAGAGGATCAGATATGAGCAAGGAGAGAAAAATGATTTGTGTGAAAGATGTGATGACCCCGGAGGTAAAAACTATTGATGGGTTGGCGACTGTGGCAGAAGCCATTCAGACGATGAAAGACAAAAAATATGGTGCATTGATTGTGGCCAAGCGTGACGAAGATGATGAGTATGGGTTTATCACGGTTCAGGATATTGCAAAAAATGTCATTGAAAAAAACCTTTCGCCCGAGCGCGTCCATGTTTATGAGATTATGAATAAACCTGTTTTAAGTATGCGCGCGGATATGAATATTCGCTATGCAATCAGATTGCTGGAGCAGATTGATCACGGTAGAGCGCTTGTCATTGAAAATAGGCGGGCCGTTGGAATTGTGACCATGTATGACATGGTGATCCATTATATGGATACAAATTTGCAATAGATGTTTAAGGCTGGAATGTTTTAAGAAACAAGTGCGGCCATGAAATCTGTGACTTTTGTTTTTTCCAAAGATTTTTGATCTGAGCATAAGGCGATGATTTTTTCGGCTTGGTTGTCGCTGTAATGGCTTTTTAAGTTGGCTTTGAACTTGGCTTCTAAGAGAGGGATGCCTTCTTCGCGGCGGCGTTTGTGGCCGACCGGATATTCGATTTCTATTTTTTCCGTGGACGAGCCATCCTTGAAAAATATTTGCAACGCATTGGCAATAGAACGTTTTTCGGGGTCGTGATATTCGGCGCTATAGCGTTTATCTTCTTTGACTTCCATTTTATCGCGCAGCGCATCAATGCGTGGGTTCGCAGCGGCGTCATCTTCATAATCTTCAGCCACCAGATTACCTTTGAGCAAAGCCACAGCCACCATATATTGCAGGCAATGATCGCGGTCTGCTGGGTTATCAAGCTTGCCGGTTTTGGAAATAATCCGGATGGCGGCTTCATGGGTTGTGAGCTCAATACGTTCAATTTCATCTAGGCGGTTTTTTATGTCTTGATGAAGCCTTACGCCAGCTTCCACGGCTGTTTGTGAATGAAACTCTGCCGGGAAAGAAATTTTAAACAAAATCTGTTCCATGACGTAAGAGCCGTAATCTCGTTGGAATTTAAATTCCTTCCCGCCAAAGAGCACATCGTAAAATCCCCAAGTTGGTGCGCTTAAGGCTGAGGGGTAGCCGATCTCACCGCTCATCACAATTTGTGCCAAGCGCACGGCGCGCGAAGTTGCATCTCCTGCGGCCCAGCTTTTCCGGGGACCTGTATTTGGGGTATGGCGGTAGGTGCGCAAAGATTGTCCGTCAAGCCATGCATGTGATACCGCGTCGCGGATTTGTTCACGGCTTCCTCCCAGCATTTGTGCGGCAATGGCCGTGGAGGCGACCTTGACCAAGATGACATGATCCAGTCCGACGCGGTTGAAGCTGTTTTCCAGTGCGAGACACCCTTGTATTTCATGTGCCTTGATCATCGCGGTGAGGACATCGCGCATTGTCAATCCGGTGCACCCTCGTGCTTCTTCAACGCGGGAGAGGTAATCGGCCAGGGACAAAATTGCCCCTAAATTATCGGAAGGATGCCCCCATTCCGCCGCCAGCCATGTGTCATTATAATCCAGCCAGCGTACCATACAGCCAATATCAAAGGCTCCTTTGACTGGCTCCAGCTCATAAGGGGTTCCCGGAACGCGCACGCCGTTAGGAACGGACATGCCCTCCACCTGAGGCCCTAACATTTTTGTACAGGCCGGAAAGCTCAGTGCTAAAATCCCGCATCCTAATGTATCCATTAAACAATAGCGCGCCGTTTCATAGGCCAAGTCGCTGTTTACCTCATAATCAACAACATAATCCGCAATGTCAGTTATGACCTGATCAAAATCGGGGCGCTCTGCGCTTTCAACATTTGCACTCATGTTTTTCTACCTGTCTTCTAGTCTTATAAAATCCAATTTCTCAGGGCCTGTGTAAATGGCCGAAGGGCGGATTAATTTATTGTTTTCACGCTGTTCAAATATATGCGCGGCCCAACCGGTAATCCGCGACATCACAAATATAGGGGTGAAAAGCGGTGTTGGAACTTCCATCATGTGATAGGTAGAGGCCGAATAAAAATCCAGATTGGGAAACAGCTTTTTTTCCTCCCACATGATGTTTTCGATTGTCTCAGATACATCATAAAGTGCTGGCTTACCGCCTTCGGTGCAAAGACGCTTGGACCACTCCTTAATAACCCGGTTGCGTGGGTCGGCTTCGGTATAAACGCGGTGGCCAAAGCCCATGATCAGCTCCTTACGGCTGAGCATGCCCTTGACCATATCCCGCGCGTCATCAACATTATCGACGCGGGAGATGAGCTCCATCGCGGCCTCATTGGCGCCACCATGTAAGGGGCCACGCAGCGCGCCAATCGCACCGCAAACAGCAGAATAGAAATCTGATAAGGTTGATGTAATAGTCCGTGCAGTAAAGGTGGAGGCGTTAAATTCATGCTCCGCATATAATATGAGCGAGACATTCATCGCCTTCACATGCAGGTCTGAGGATTTTTGTTGATGCAAAAGCGTTAAAAAATGCTCCGCGATGGTTTCGCTATCACTTTCGCAAGAAATTTTTTTGCCCGTATGGGCGTGGGTCCACCAATAAACAAGCAAGGCCGGAAAAGCTCCGAGCAAGCGTTTGGTAATTTCATATTGGTCATGAGTCTCGCTTTCAAGTTCAATATTTCCCAAAAATGAAACCCCTGTACGCAGGACATCCATCGGGTGTGCAGTTTTGGGGATACGTTCCAACACTTCCCTCAAAGGTACCGGCAGATCACGCCGGGATTTAAGCTCTTCACAAAACTCACCCAACTGCGTTTTGTTCGGTAAGGACTTATGAAGCAATAGATAGGCAATTTCTTCAAAGATACAATGCTCCGCCAAATCATAAATGCTGTAACCGCAATATTCTAAATTATGTGCGCCTCCTGCGGCTGAAATGGAGGTTTCTCCCGCGACAATACCTGCTAATCCACTCATTTTTTCACCTTTTTCCTTCCTGTTCTTTTTCGTATTTTAAATAGTCGAGACATTCATAAAGTTCGTCCCGTGTTTGCATGTGATCCAAAACATTCTTTTGCGTGCCATCGTGCAGCAAAGCCTCATAGATTTGAATAGCCGCTTTGCTCATGGCCCGAAAAGCGCTTAGAGGATAGAGCGCCATATCCACACCGGCCTCGTATAATTCCTGCGTTCCATACAGGTCCGTTTTGCCGAACTCTGTAATATTAGCCAGCAGTGGAACGCCAACAGCCTCTTTAATTTGTTGGTAGTGAGCAAGTTCCGTCATGGCTTCGGCGAAGATCATATCGGCACCGCAATCAACATAATAGGCGGAGCGCTCAATGACCGCCTCCAGCCCTTCAGATGCAAGCGCATCACAACGTGCCATGATGATGAAATTGGAATCCGTTCTGGCGGCAATAGCGGTTTTAATACGCTCGCCCATTTCTTCTTTGAAAACCAGCTCTTTGTTTGGCCTGTGACCGCATCGCTTGGCGGCGACTTGATCTTCCATATGCACAGCCGCCACACCAGCCTTTTCCATCACCTGAATAGTCTCCCCCACATCATCCCAGGCCGTATCAATATCCACCAGTAGTGGGAGGTTAGATGCGCCCGTAATCCGCCTTGCGTCCTCAGCGACATTCTCAAGAGTTGTCATCCCCAGATCCAGCAACCCGTAAGAGGCATTGGCAACGCCTGCGCCAGAGAGATAGATGGCCTGATGCCCTGCACGCTGTGCTAAAATAGCGCTATAGGCGTTGATGGCTCCGACAATTTGTAATGGCTTGTTTGCGGCTATAGCCTTTTTGAATTTTTTTCCGGGTGAACTCATTTTGCTGCCAGCCTTGTCCCGCCATCGAGGCGTATCACCTCACCATTGAGCATGTCATTGTTAATAATGTGCAGTGCCAATGATGCAAATTCTTCTGGTCTCGCCATGCGCTTGGGGAAGGGGGTGTTACTCTCAATAGAAGCGCGTAGATCATCAGATATCTCCCCAATCATTGGTGTCGCAACCGCGCCCGGCGCAATGCCCATGACACGGATACCAAATTGAGCCAGTTCCCGCGCCGCAGGTAACACCATAGAGACAACACCGCCCTTGGAGGCCGCATAAGCCGCCTGCCCAATCTGTCCTTCAAAGGCGGCAATGGAAGCGGCATGGATAATCACACCGCGCTCACCCTCATCGTTGAGGGCTTCCGAAGTTGAAAGCGCATGTGAAACAAGCCGCATCGTATTAAAAGCCCCCAGCAGGTTCACGCGGAGAACATCGTCAAAATCATCGAGGGAAGCAGGCCCCTCCCGTCCGACAATACGCGCCCCACGCAAAATTCCAGCACAATTAACCAATATCCGTGCCACACCATGTGCTTGGGCTGAACTTTCCAGAGCACTCAGAACGCTTTCTTCCGAAGTCACATCACATTGTATGCCAAGACCGGAAATTTCTTGAGCTGTCTTTTGGGCTGCTTCGATATTCATATCCCAAATGGCAACTTTGCACCCTTCTTCGGCGAGTGCGCGGGCCGTTGCTGCTCCCATACCGGAAGCTCCGCCTGTTACAATGGCTGCAATGTTTTTTAGCTCTTTCATGTTATCTCCCTGTTCAAGGATAGGGGATTATAGGCTTAAATACGTTTGCACACAATAATCTCAGGTGCACATGAATATGTCTTTATTGCTTGTCGTAAATTTGATAATTGTTTCCGTAAATTTTCATCCAAATTGTTGCTCAAAGCTAATTCAAGGGAAGTAAGCGCAAAATCACGACGGTTTTCCTGATATGAAATCTCAAAACCTGCATTTTGGAGCGCGTCGCAGGTCTCATCCGGTGTGGATAAAAAGCTTGTATCGCCTGTCAACGCCCACGGTAGGGGGAAGGGAAGCTCACTTTCATCTGAGTTGCCCGCCATAACGTCATAAATACCAAACACCGCGCCTGCTTTTAAAACACGATGCGTTTCGGCGTAGGTTTTTTCTTTGTCCGGAATATTCATGCAAACATGCATTGTGTAGGCTGCGTCGAATGTTTCATTTTCAAAGGGCATGTTTGTGGCACTTCCCTCATGAAATTGTACGGTTTCATGTTCTGTTAGCGCGCGGGCTTTTTGACAAAAATCCGGTGAGATATCTAGCCCATCAATATGCACATTATAGGCTCTAGCGATAAAGCGCGCAGACTTCCCCAGCCCCGAACCAATATCCAGCACATGCATGCCGGGTGATAGATTGAGAAGGGAAGCAAAATATTCGGTTGCTTTATGTTGTCCAATATGAAGTTCGTCATCTTGACCAGTCTCGTATTGGTCTGAGATTTTCGCGTAATAATCGTTCACTTGTTTTTCAATATCCATGCGCTAATATATCACAAGATGAAAAGGAATAAATATGCCGATCTGGTTTAAAGATTACACAATCGAAGAAATAGAAAATTTCATTACGCACGAAAATATTTTGGAGCGTCTAGGGGTTGAATTTACCGAGATTGGTGATGATTTTATCAAGGCACGCCTTCCCGTCGATAAACGCACGCATCAAATTCACGGCATTTTACATGGCGGCGCAACATGCGTTCTGGCCGAAACCATCGGCAGTTTTGCTTCCCTCATGTGCGTTGATTTGAAAAAAAAATATGCTGTGGGTTCACAAATTAACGTCAATCACCTGCGGCCTGTGAAAGAAGGCTTTATTACTGCTACGTGTAAACCAACTCATCTTGGCCGGACCAAACATGTGTGGGATATATTGGTGCATAGTGATGCAGGCAAATTGGTTGCCAAATGTGAGCTTACTTGCGCTGTGACGGATAAGCCTTAAAGCTGTGCTATTAATTCCGCGTGTCTTACTTGCGCGCGTTTCACATTTTCTTCTTTGATGGGGCCGTAGCCTGCTATCATTTGCGGTAGAGATAATATTTCGGCGCAGAGATCGTAATTTTTAGGCGTAAGGTTTTCTAAGACTCTTTCAATGTCGGCCTCGTAGGATTTGATCAAGTCACGCTCCATTTTTCTGTCATGATGATAACCAAATATATCAAACATTGTGCCGCGTAAAATTTTCAAATGTGATAGGCCGGACAATACAGGCAGCATCCAGCGCCCTAATTCCCGCTTTTGAGGCCGTCCTGTTGCGGGGTCGGCTTTGGCGCTGAAAATTGGTGGGGCCATATGGAACTTGATCTTATAATCACCTTCAAACTGCGCCTTCACATTTTTAACAAAATTACCGTCAGTATAAAGCCGCGCTACTTCATATTCATCCTTGTAAGCCAAAAGCTTGTGGTAGTTACGTGCTACCGTCTCAGTAAGGATTTCTGCGCCCCTCTTTATTCTTTCTCCTTCAACCTGACGCACACGCTCTACCATATCTTTATAACGTTTCGCGTAGGATTCATTTTGGTAAGAGACAAGATAATCCGAGCGCTTGGCAATCATGTCATCAAGGCTCAGTTTTTTAAGTGCTTCCTCACCTTGTCCGGCGATTTTTTCAAACTTGTCAGGGTCGTGCGCGGCAAGCCGGCCATAGGCGAAGGCCTGTAAATTCATCTCTATCGCAACGCCGTTCAATTTAACCGCAGCCTCAATACTTTTCCGCGAAAGTGGAATGAGCCCCTTTTGCCATGCAAAGCCCATCATGAAAATATTGGTTGAAATTTCATCGCCAAGCAAATGTAAGGTTGCCGATGTTGCAGATATGAAGTGACGCTCTCCTTCAAGGGTTGCTTCCATCAAGGTTTTGCGTATTTGCTGCTCATGAAAATCGAGCGCATTATTGGTTACAAAATCTGCCACTGGCGTTTGGTTAGTGTTGACGATGGCCCTTGTGCGTTCAGGATGAAGGGTCTCATATGCGGTTCCGCCAACGGCTGAAACGACGTCACAGGCGAGTAATAAATCCGTACCGCCAGTAATAATATGGCCTGTTTTTAAGTCGTCACGCACTGGTGATATGCGAACATGGCTGAGGACTTCACCGCCCTTTTGCGCAAGTCCTGTGGAATCAAGGTTACGGCAATATTTTCCTTCCATATGGGCGGCCATGCCGAGCAATGCGCCAACCGTTGTGACACCGGTCCCGCCAATGCCGGTTACCATGATGTTATAGGCGCTCTCAATTTGTAGGATGTCCGGCTCCGGCACACCTTTTAGAATGCCCTCTATACCATTTTCGTCATCATTTGCTTTATCTTTACGAAGTTTGCCGCCTTCAATACTGACAAAGGAAGGACAAAATCCTTTCAGGCAGGAAAAATCTTTATTGCACATGGACTGGTTAATTTTGCGCTTGCGGCCATATTCCGTTTCTACAGGTTGCACGGCCACACAGTTGGATTGCACGGAGCAATCACCACATCCTTCACATACTGCTTCGTTAATAATGATGCGCTTGGGCGGGTCAGGATATAAACCCCGCTTGCGCCGCCTGCGTTTTTCCGCCGCACAGGTCTGGTCATAGATAATAACCGTCGTACCCTCTGTCTCCTGACATTCCTTCATGATTTGAGGGAGGTAATCACGGTGCAAGATTTTCACTTCACGCGGGATTTGTGAGCGGTCTTTGTAGTTTTCTAGCGTTTCGGTCAAAATCCACGCTTTGCTCACGCCCTCGGACATCACTTGCTGTGCGACGCGATAAACCGGCATTTCACCATCCACCGGTTGTCCGCCGGTCATGGCGACGGCGTCATTGTAAAGGATTTTATAGGTGATATTGACATTACCTGCGACAGCGGCGCGGATCGCCAGAGAGCCTGAATGGAAATAAGTACCATCTCCCAAATTGGCGAATATATGTTCTTTTTTTGTATAAGGAGCGGAGCCAACCCAAGGTACACCCTCTCCGCCCATATGGGTACAAAGCGCGGAACTGCGGTCCATCCATTGCACCATATAATGGCAACCGATACCGACGGTGGCAAAGCTGCCTTCAGGAACCTTTGTGGAAGTGTTGTGCGGGCATCCGGCGCAGTAATAAGGGCGGCGCAGCGAAGGCGGCACATAGCCCTGCATTTCTTTTTCACGCTCTTCAAAGAACTTAAGTCGGGCTTCTATTTTTTCGTTGCGGTAAAAATGTGCAAGACGCTTGGCAATAACATGTGCGACCATGCCGACAGATTGGTCATTATGCAAGGGGAGCAAACGCTCATCATGTTCGTCATATTTGCCAACAACAACGGGGCGTTCTTCCGAAGGCCAGTTGAAAATTTGCTGCTTGAGCTGATATTCAATCATCTCGCGTTTTTCCTCAACGATGAGGATTTCTTCCAAGCCTCTGGAGAACTCCTGCACGCCTTGAGGCTCAAGCGGCCATGTCATGCCGACCTTATAAAGTTTGAGGCCAATTTGCGCGGCAATTTCATCGGTAATGCCGAGCTCGACCAAAGCTTGACGTACATCACCGTAAGATTTACCTGCCGTAATAATGCCGAATCTGGGTTTAGGGCTATCAATGACTGTTTCATCGATTTTATTTTTGCGCGCAAAAGCGTGACAAGCGAAAAGTTTATAATTTTGCAGTTTGTAATCCACCTCACGCGGGATCACATTCAGGCTAATGTGAACTCCGCCTTCGGGCATTTTAAATTCTTCTTCTGTCGGATGTTCAATCTCTACATTTTCCTTGGTCAAATCAACCGTGCCGGAGCTTTCTACATTCTCACTGGTCACTTTGAGCGCGCTCCAACAGCCGGAATAACGCGACATTTCAATGCCCAGTAATCCGTATTTGACAAATTCATTAATACTGGCCGGATAAAGTGTCGGGATCATCATCGCATAAAGCGCGTGATCGCTTTGGCATGGCAAAGTTGAAGATTTACATGCATGGTCGTCACCAACAATGGCTAATACACCGCCTTTTGGTGCCGTTCCATAAGCATTCGCATGACGCATTACATCACCGGAGCGATCAACACCAGGAGATTTTCCGTACCAAATGCCAAACACCCCATCATAATCTGAGCCGCCCGGCATTAAATTCACTTGCTGCGTTCCCCATACAGAAGTCGCGGCAAGATCTTCATTCACACCGGGATGAATTTTTACATTTAGATCATCCAGATATGATTTGGCACGCATGAGCTCTGAATCAAAATTTCCAAGAGGGGAACCGCGATAGCCTGAAATAAATCCAGCTGTGTTTAACCCGTTAGCAATATCGCGGCGGCGCTGCACAATCGCGATACGGGTCAGGGCCTGTAGCCCCGACATGAAGGCTGTTCCATCTTCCAATTCATATTTATCGGTTAAAGACACATCTCTTAAAGAGATATCTTCAGATGGTGATGTTGTGTCTTCAATATCCATATCTTTGAGGTTTGCGTTTGCTTTATTCATTATTTTGTCTCCTCGAATAGCTCACGGCCGATGAGCATACGTCTGATTTCGGAAGTTCCGGCTCCAATCTCATATAATTTGGCATCACGCAAGAAACGTCCGGCAGGGAATTCGTTAATGTAACCGTTACCCCCGAGGCTTTGAATGGCTTGAAGCGCCATTTGTGTGGCGGCTTCCGCGCTGGTTAAGATACATCCGGCGGCATCTTTACGAGCTGTTTCCCCACGATCACAAGCACCGGCCACCGCGTAAACATAGGCTCTTTGAGCCGAAAGGGTGGTATACATATCGGCCAGTTTTCCTTGCATCAATTCGAACGTGCCGATGGGCTGTCCGAATTGTTCCCGCTCATGCACATAAGGTACAACCAAATCCATACAGGCTTGCATAATGCCTAAAGGACCGCCGGACAGGACAACACGTTCGTAATCAAGTCCACTCATGAGGACGCGTACACCGCCGCCAATGTCGCCCAGGATATTTTCGGCGGGCACTTCACAATTTTCAAAAACAAGCTCACATGTGTTGGAGCCCCGCATGCCGAGCTTATCGAGCTTTTGCGCGGTGCTAAATCCGCTCATGCCTTTTTCAACGATAAAGGCCGTAATTTTTTTCTCATCTGTCTTGGCATAGACCACTAATGTATCCGCGTCCGGCCCGTTAGTAATCCACATTTTTGTGCCGTTGAGCACATAAACGCCGTCATTTTCTTTGGCTTGCAAGCGCATACTGACCACATCGGAGCCTGCACCAGATTCGCTCATGGCAAGCGCGCCAACATGTTCCCCGCTAATGAGTTTGGGGAGATATTTTTTGCGCTGTGCATCCGTTCCGTTTCTAAAAATCTGGTTCACGCATAAATTTGAATGTGCGCCGTAACTCAAAGCCACGGACGCGGAGGCTCTGGAGATTTCTTCCATCGCCACAACATGTGCCAGATAGCCCATGCCTGTTCCACCATATTCTTCAGATACGGTCATGCCGAGCAAGCCCATATCTCCTAATTTGCGCCATAAATCTTCAGGGAACTCATTTTCTTCATCTATTTGCGCGGCTCTGGGAGCAATTTCGGCACTAGCGAATTTAAAAACCTCCTCGCGCAGCATACCGATCTCCTCGGCGTGGTTAAATTTTAAGGTAGGGTAGGAAATCATGATGAACCTCTCTGCAAATGTTTAGAAATAAACTCCGCCGTATCCAGTACGGCTTTTTTGTTGATATTCGTTGTGATGCCAAGCTTATCTAGAAGCTCTAATACATCTTCTGTGGCGACATTGCCGCTTGCGCCGGGCGCATAAGGACAGCCTCCCAAACCGGCGACAGAAGAATCAACCACTGCAATGCCCATTTTTAAACCCTCTTCAATATTTGTAAGGGCGTGGCTGTGTGTGTCATGACAATGCAGCGCCAGTTTTTCTGCCGGTATGTTTGTTGCCATCACGGCCTCTAGCATTGTACGGATTCTATCCGGTGTGCCGATGCCGATTGTATCGCCTAGTGAGATCTCATAGCATCCCATGTCATATAAATGCTTGGCAACTTCAGCGACTTTCTCTGGTGCGACCTCTCCTTCATAGGGGCAGCCTGCAACGCAAGACACATAACCACGCACGGGGATGTTTGCAGCGTTTGCCATTTCCATGACGGGAGCAAAGCGCACGTAGCTTTCTTCAATGGAGCAATTAATATTTTTCTGCGAGAACTCTTCGGAGGCCGAGGCAAAAATGGCGACTTCGTCCACGCCGGATTGAAGAGCATTTTCCATCCCACGTTCATTGGGGATAAGTGCGGCATAGGTCACACCTTCTTTACGTGTAATGCCGGCCATGACCTCATTATGGTCGGCCATTTGCGGCACGGCCTTAGGGGAGACAAAAGAGGTGGCTTCTATATATGTAAGGCCAGCGTCAGCCAAGCGTTCAATGAGCTCTATTTTTATGTCTGTAGGGATGTTTTGCGTTTCATTTTGCAATCCATCACGCGGTCCCACTTCATAGATCTTAACCTCTGATGGTAAACTCATGCGGCAATCTCCATCAATATGGTGCCGTCTGTGACTTGTGCGTCATTGGTTAGGCTTAAGTTTTCAACCACGCCCTCAACGGGTGCTTTAATCGTAATCTCCACTTTCATGCTTTCCATGACAAGCAAGGGTTGACCCGTTTCTACCGTCTCACCATCTGAAACCAGCACCCGCACAATTTTACCGGGCATGGGTGCGATAATTTTACCGTCTCCTGCTCCTTGTTCGGCTTCTTGTTCAGGTTCGAGTATATGGAACTCAGTCCGTTTGGAGCCATGCGTCATGGCAATCGTATTTTTGAAGTTTTTGGAAGGCAAAATAGTGGCTTGAATTTCTTTGTCGCCTATAAGTGCGCACAAAGTATTGTCCTGATAAGAAATGAAGGAGATTTTTGTTTCATCCAATTCTATCTGTGTGCCGCAACATATCGCTTCGATCTCAATAATATGATCGCGGTTAACGAGTTTTAAATTTCGCGTTAATGACTTCGTGCCAACGCGCCAGTTATCGCGGGCATTCCATGGATTTGCCTCTGTGCTGTGATCCAGTCCTAGCATGAAGTAAAGCGCAGCAAGGGCTATTTCTTCTTTTGCAGCGCGCCCATAATCATCAGGAATAAGGTCGGTTTCATGCCGGGCGATGAAGCCAGTATCAAGAGTTCTGTCTAAAAACTCTTTATGAGTAAAAACATTAGCGATAAATTCCTGATTATGTGGCGCGCCCGTAATATGCGTTTCCTGTAGAAGGTTTTTCATTTTTTTTGCG